>JACNJN010000057.1 GCA_014382535.1 Candidatus Desulfolinea nitratireducens
TATTGGAGAATTGATGCCGATCAACTATTCAATTATTAAAGTGTCAGGTGGCTAGATATTAATTATCTCCAATAAATATTACGTAACTATTAACTTAGAATTGACGCCGATAAAGGCTAAAAGTTTACCAGCGAATAAACAAGATCGACCGACCGCTGAATATGTTCAGATCTTTTTGCCAGTGTTGAAGCCGTAAATGCAACCAGAAAATATAGAAAACCGACAAATAAATATAAACTGACCCAGAAAGACAAATTCTTCACATCACTGCCCAGCACAGCTCGCCCAATTGTCATCAGGTCAGTCACACCAATGACAATCACAACAGAGGTATCTTTGAATAAGCTGATCGCCTGCCCCACAAAAGCTGGCAGCATCACCCGGATTGCATATCGCATTTTGATCCAAAGAAAAACCTGCCAGGGATTTCCGCCCACAACTCTGGCTGATTCAACAAGTTGGATGGGAACGGCCTGCAAACCTGCATGAACTATCTCGGACTGATAAGCCCCGCTATACAGCGCCAGGGAGATGAGAGCCGCTAACCGAGGGCTGATATCAAGACCAAAACGGCGACCCCCAATAATCTGATAAATCAGTACCAACAATAATATCAATGGGAGGCCTCTGAATATTTCAATATAGAAACGGCTTCCCCAGCGAATCAGCCAAACCCTTGATCCACGTCCGCTACCGACGAGCAACGCGATCAGGAATCCAACCCCAATCCCAAATACCGCCAAAAACAGGCTCAGGAGTAATCCACCCGGTCGCTGTCCAGGGAAGCCAATTAGTAAATTGCTAAGATTGGCGGCTAAAAACTCTATTTGATCCAAAATTTGATTATCCATTTTGAATGACTAATGATCCCTGATTCAAGCGATTTTCAATCCATCTCAATAAGAAAGAAAAAGTGAAAGATAACCCTAAGTAGACTGCAGAAGCCAATAGCAGCAATTCCACCGCATGAAAAGAATAGGTGATAGCAGTTTGGATGCCGTGGAAAAATTCGGGCATTGCCACAAAGGAGGCCAGGGCAGTGTTTTTCATATTATGGATCAATCGGGTTGAAATAGCAGGGAAGGCAGCACGTATTCCCTGCGGAATGATGATCTGCCAAAGTAATGTTTTTTTTGGCGCGCCCAATGTCCGGGCCGAATCCAAATGCTCTTGTTCGATAGTGCCGACCCCTGCCCTGAAAAGTTCGGCCAGATACGCACTGGTATTCAGGGTCAGTGCAAATCCGGCAGCCAGCGTGTAATAGGGTATGGATAGACCCGTCCAAAGACTGATTTTGCTTATGATGGCATTATCAAAGAAAATTGTCCGCCGAATTTCCAAAGGAAAAATATTGGGGAAAGCGAATGCCCAGAAAATGATCAAAACCAATGCGGGGACATTACGATGAATTTCAATGTAGATGATCGCTAATTGACGGGTAATCGGACGTTGGATGAGTTTTAACGTACCAACCCCGATACCCAGGAGGAGTGAAAAAATGGATGTTATCCCAGTTATCCAAATGGTGAGGACGAATCCCCTACTCAAGAGTTCGCCAATTTCAGCAGTAAGCCAGTCCAATCTTATCTCTCCAATTGAGCTACGACAACGATATTCGGACTTTCTTCTGTTACCGGAGCGCTGCGATAATCGCCATAAGTATGCAGCACTTCAAATCCGGCATTATTCAGAAAAATGTGGATTTCATCTACATCATAGAGATGATAGCGAAGGAAAAATTGATTGGTTTCTCCTGGCGAGACCAATCTGAAGGTTTCGCTGAGAATATTACTCTCTGGATCATATGCCCGCTGGATATCAGTGTAATTTCTATCATCCCCAAAGTGATCCGAGTCTTTCAGGGTGTTGACCACCCATTTTTTCTGAGGCACTTCCAGGACGAAAGGTCCACCGGGAACCAATACTTGTGAAATCTGGTTGAGCAGGGGATGGTTGTTTATTTTAGGGGAAGATGCATCATCGTTAATTTGCCCCAAAGTGGTAAACAGACAGATGGCCGCATCAAATTTATATTCAGTCAAAAAATCTTCACCATGAGCCTGAATAAATTCAGGATTTACTCCAGCCTCCTTTGCTCGTTCTTTGGCAGCAACAATCATTGCCTCGGATGGATCAATCCCGACAACACGATATCCCCGCCGGGCAAGTTCAATACTATGACGGCCTGGGCCGCAACCCACATCCAGGATCAGATGCCCGGGTGTACTTTGAGTCTGGGCAAGCAGAAAGTCAATTTCTGTATTCGTTCGCTCAGGTGTCAGTAAAGGATGCGCTAAAAATGGCGATCCTTTGCTAAAGAAATTTGGTTTGCGCATTCTTATTCTTCGGTTGGTGGTGCGTGGAGGTTCCCACTCACGGTGGGATAATAAACGTTTCGCTTCGCTCAAAGGGCATCCCGCGTATCCAGCATGGGAATATCCTGTCTCTCAAGATTATTGAGGGCTTCAAAAGGAATGACGGCATTTTCCGCTTCGGCTGCATTTGCCCAGGATTCGATCCATTCCTGGTCGATGCCGTCCACATCATCAACAACACGAAGTCGATCGATCTGGTAAATATCTTTTAACGCTTTTACTTCGGCAACTACACTTTCGGGAGAGCGCTGGCGGTAATCTGTCCCGTGAACGGCATCCTGACACCATTCACAGCCATAAGGACAACCGCGGGCCACCGAAATGGTCAGCGAAGCATAGCCATTATGCTCCCGCCAGATTCGCAGGTATTGGTCCATATCGATCAGGTCCCGAGCGGGAAGTGGTAGATCGTCCAGATTCAGCAAATAGGAACGCCGAGGGGTGACGATCAACTCGTCCTGTTCATCCACGAAAGCAATGCCATCAATATCGCATAAATCCTGATCTTGGTTTTCTTTGAGGAGAAAATGGAGTAATTCAACCAGGGTTAACTCCCCCTCATGGTGAACTACAAAATCCACATCCGGTGAAAGGGCATATAGATCAGGTTTGTAGGTTGGATCTGGTCCCCCGAGGATGACTTTTGCGCCAAAAGATCCTGCCTTTTTTGCCAGGCCCAGCGCCATTTCCCGGTTTGGCTTAACCGCTGTAATTCCGACTACCTTTGGTGATAGGCGTACCAATGCATCATCAAAATCTTTCGTACCGTCCAGAAAGGTGCCGTCAAAAATCTCTACCTGAAATCCTTTTTCCCGAATAAAGGCTGCCAGATAAAGCAGACCCAAAGGGAAATAAGGATTCATCAATTCTTTTTCAGCTTCGTTCTGGCTGAGAAAGACGGGGTTTACCAGTAATATATCAATTGCCATTTAATCCTCCAAAAGAAGAGATCATATTTTTTTACCTCGAAAAAAAGTTAGCAGCCTGATTTGCGAGAAAAACACCAGCGACCATCGCAAAGAGGGTGCTAATACTACCAAGAGAAAGCAAGGGCACACCAACCAAAGCATGGCCCAAATTGCAGCCTCCTGCAATAGCCGCGCCTACGCCCATTAAAAATCCACCTGCACCCAATTCAAGATAGCGGCGGGGCGTCTCTCCACGGACCCATAAGGTACCCGAGCGTTTGGCTGCGATGAAAGCACCAAGGATCAAACTGACTAATGTGATCGGTATCCAGGGGGAAGATTTTTCACCGGTAAAGAGTGTCAGATAAATTTGAGTTGGCACATAGGATGTGCCAAATGGATAGTTTGAAAACCCCGCTTTGGCCAGAAGCCAACTACCTGCAATGATCAAGCCAACGGTGATTCCCAGTGGCAACCACCCCCAAAGTTTATCCCTGGTTTGGCGGGTTGTTTTCGGGGCGCGCCAAAGCCAAAAAAGGGCAGCAAGCCCAAATATCAGGAGGACGATCCAACCCATCGAACCCAGAATATTATTTACGGTTGGAACTTCTCCTGCAACTCTGAGAGGTGTCGCAGTGAGTGCATCCCTCAAACCAGAAAGAGGCCCAAGATAGACGAGGATATCCCCGATAGCCCAGGTAAACAATCCAACCAAAATGCCGAGCATGCCATGTCCGAGTTTATAGAAAAATCCGGTGATGCAGGAGGATGCAACGACCATCCCCACCCCAAAAATCAGTCCGCCTAAAAGGTTGGCCTGCCAATTAAAAGGCGGAATCCAGGGATCGATCCAGCCCATGGCTTGCATCCCATAAACCAAAGGGGTGGCCACGAGAAGGGTTACGATATAGGCTCGAAATAGATCGAGCTCTTTGGGGATACGAAATAAGCCTCTCAGGGTGCTATGAAAGCACATATCACCGCGTTCAAAGGCATATCCCAGTGAGGTTCCTGAGAGGATGGCTAAAATGACATGCATTGATAAATCCCTTTCAACGGTACAGTTCGCTTTTAGACTGGTACAGGTCTTGCTTTCTTACGCTCAATCATAGCACGCCACGAAGCCCAAAGGAGTAATCCGTAGAAGGGGATATATTCCACAATGCGAACCCAGTAGATTTCGCGCAAATTATCTGGATCGAGATAAGTGAGATAAGAAAGCGTCACTACCATGGAAAAATATACCCAGGGCCAAAAGAATGATCTATATGGAGATGATTTAAGATCACTTGGAGAAAAAAATGACAAGAGGGGAATGATCAGAGTGACGTACCAGGGATGAACGGTGGACGTGAGAAGCAGGTATGCACCAAGAGGCAGCAAAGCCAATTGAATAAAAGCCAGATTTTTGGTTTGAAGGTTTTGGTTACATGATTTTTCAATTCGCCATGCCAGCCAGGCCGTTAAGAAGATTGTTAATCCCAACAAAGCAGCGCTGATTGCCTTGGCGATGTAGATCGGTCTTTGGCCAACGATATCCTCAGGAACCGCCCCTGGTGTTTGATACCCTGAAAGCCATACTTCCAGCCAATGATAAATGCCACTGTTGAAATTCCACGATTGAAGATAAATGCGCAACGCCCCCAACACCCCGGTTCCATCCTGTGGCCCGACAATACCCAAACCGGCACCAGGGATGAATAATGCTAGTGCCCCAAGAAAAATCGCTGCAAAAATTAAGCGCTCTTTCCATCCCCAGCGCCCCCAGAATAGTGGAACCAACAAAATGGGAAGCAATTTGGTTAACGTTGCCGCGGCCAAAGCAATAGCTGATCCGAATCGATAATAGCTATGTTGCCGGGATTCCTTTAATAAAAGCCGGATTGCGAGCATCATTAAAAAAATCATCACAGCATCCACATGCGCTCCATGCGAAAATTCTACGATGACCAGGGGATTCCATAAGTAGATCAGCACATTTTGACGTGATAACCCCAGCTTTCCGAGAATGTCCATCACCAACCATCCGGTCAGCAGATCAAAAATAACGGCAGTCGTCTGGAAGGCCAGCATATTTTGTGGGATCAGAAATTCCACAATGGCAAATATCAACTGTGAAACTGGTAAATAAGGAGAGGCCATCCAATTATGGTTGACCAATCCGCGCAAGGGAGTGGAGAAGGAATCCAGCGAAGGGGAGTTTACCGGGAAGGCATAGGGGTTAACCCCGCTACCGAGTAAATGACCATCCCAAATATAGCGATAGAGATCATCGGATAATGAGGGTGTGCTAAACAAAAGGATTACGCGAAAGAGGATCGCAAATCCAAAAATCCATTTCAAAGATATGTCTTCAACCTTCAATCGAAGAATTGCCAGAATATATCCCCCGGATGCGATCAGGAAAAAGGTTAAAAATATGGGTGTATCAGGGCCACGCAAGCTGGAAAGCGGAAGCAACGCAAGGAAACTGGCCGCCATTATGATGCCAGCCAAACTGGACAGATATTTTCTTATTGCAGGTAGATTTATCCAAGCCATTGATTAAATAACACGCGGGTATGCTTAAGCTTTTGTATAGGGAGGGTTTTCAACTCATCTTTCAAACGTTCAATATCAGCAGCGGTATCTACATCGTACCAAGGAGGCAACAGCTGAAGGCTAAGGCCCATTTGATCTGCTTTCTTTAGCGTTTGCTCCAGGACTTGATCCGTGCTCCAGTTTATATCCTTGAAAAGATCAGCATGGATTTTTTTGAAACCGATCAGATAATAGCCTCCATCCTCTGCTGGCCCAAGCACAAGATCATGATGATCAAGATGCTTGATAGCCGATCGAATGCGATTCGGTGGCAATGAGGGCCCATCAGAGTTGAGCGCCAACACACGCTGATAACCTTTATTGAGGAGGTCTCTTAAAACCCGGGAAAGGCACTCACCAATATCCCCGCAAGCTACCGGAATCAGAATCGTTTCTGGTAGCGCAATCTCTTTAAAATAATCTATCGCCTCTGGAGGTGTGACTGCAATTGCCAGATCAGCACCCTCGATCTCTGCGGCCAGGTTTATCGTATCCAAAAGCAACGCTTCATACAGGTTTGCAGCTTCAACTGGCTCAAGTGGAGGGCAGAGGCGCGTTTTCGTCGAACCGACTTTTGGCTCTTTGGCCATGATAATAAGGGCTGTTGATTTCATATAGTTTTTTTCTACCGTACATTTAGAATTCACCAGAGATAAACGTAGATGAACAAGGATTTTTGATGAAAATCTGGTAAAGATAATGCTTGGAAAAGGCTTGCTCACTTTTTTATGCAAAAAACCTCATCTTGAACTGACTGCGTAGCCCATTTCTAAAGGAAATCCAAAAGAAAAAGCAATAAATCTGCGTTCATCCCTGTTCATCTGTGGTTGGCTTTTTCCTTTCGTGATCCTTATTCAAAAGATGTACGGTAGAGAATTAGTTTTTAGAAAGTGCCAATAATCGCGGTGTCGTCATTGCGAAGCAGTCCTATCGCTGAAGCAATCTCCAGCAATTTATGGGAAGGGGATTGCTCCGCACACCTGCCCTGGCGGGCGGCGCAAGGGAAAAGACGTTCGCAATGACGTTCAAGGTTTATACCGCGAACTTAGACACTCCTGTATTTATCGAGCGTATTGAAATATCGTAGAAAGAATATAATATGTAGCCAGGATAGTTCCTTTAATAGTTCCACTGATCTTAGATTGACCCCCATAACGAGGGAAATAATTGACCGGGATCTCTTTTATTCGCCAATTATGACGGGCAGCTTTGGCGATCATTTCTGTAGGCCAGCCATACGTCATTTCCTGCATTTTGAGCGAAAGTAATTTATCACGATTCACGGCACGAAAGGGACTCAGATCGGTAATGGGTAAATTATATAGCCGCCGGAATAAGCCCGCTGCAAGCCAATTACCAAAATATTGATGCCAGCGCATTGCGCCCGGATCAATCCCTCCGGCGATGCGAGAGCCCAATACCAGATCCGCTTGATCATCAAATAAGGGGGCAATCAATTCTGGAATTTGGGTAGGGTCATCGGCGCCATCCGCATCGAGAAAAACAGCTATTTTACCGGTAGCCTCTTCCAATCCAGTTGCGCAGGCCCTTCCATATCCTCGGCGGGATTCATGAATCACCCGTGCTCCATTTGCTTCCGCGATGCCGACAGTTTGATCTTCCGAACCGCCATCAACGACAATTACCTCATAAGTATCCTTTTTGGGAATACGATCAAGGACGTGTCCGATACTGTCTTCTTCGTTAAATGCCGGAATAATTATGCTTATTTTCATAGGTTTTTTGATGTTGGGTAGATGTTCAATCTTACAGGGCTTAAATAGGACTTATGCAAAAGACCAATTTCTAGCAGCAATGCTCTGCGTTGCGGTTTATCTTCAGTCCCCCAACGCAGAGCATTGGGACAAGGGCGATAAATATTTTTCTCAGCGAGAGCTTAGTTATTCAATCTTACACTACTTAATTGTTAAGAGGTCTTTTTTTCAAAAAGCTTAATACTTTTGTAATATCCCCCCTGCTATAATCCAACCAATAAACTGAACCTAAAATAAATGCTAATGACTGAAAATTCTTACATACTAGTTGTTGATGACGAAGAGACCATTCGCGAAGTTGTACGCCGTTACCTTGAACGGGAAGGCTTTATTGTTAAGGAAGCTGCCGATGGTTACGAAGCCCTCGACATTACCCGGGAGGCTCCCCCCAGCCTGATCGTACTTGATTTGATGCTCCCCGGCATTGACGGGTTGACCCTTACCCAGCATTTACGTCAGGATCGTGAGATTCCCATTATCATGCTGACAGCCAAAGGTGAGGCCAGCGACCGCATCCGTGGCCTCGACTTGGGCGCGGACGATTACATCACCAAACCCTTTGATCCGCAGGAGGTGGTTTCCCGCGTGCGGGCGGTCCTCCGCCGAACAGGCCGTACAGCAAAATCAACATCTCAGGAACCGATCGATTTTGGACGCCTGAATATCAACCCGATCACACGGAATGTCGAAGTCGAGGGCCAGAGTATCTCCCTGACCGCAAAGGAATTTGATCTGCTCTGGTATTTCGCGCAATCCCCTCAGCAAGTTTTTTCACGGTCCCAATTGCTGGCGAATGTTTGGGGCGACGAACTATACACCGATCCATCCACTGTTACAGTTCATATTCGACGCTTGAGGGAAAAAATCGAAGCCGATCCCGGCCAGCCTGAATATATTCATACGGTCTGGGGTGTGGGTTATAAATTTATGGATAAGCGATGAATAAACGGTATTCTCGTCTGATCAACTATCTCCTTGGCATACTGACAGTCCTGCTGTTGACAGTGGCGTTGATCCAATTGATCATGCACCCCCCACCCGGGGATTTGCTTTATCTGGCGCTCTATCTAAGCTTTACCAGTCTGATTTCAGCTGTGATCGGATTTCTCTTTCATCGTCTGGGTTGGTGGCGGCGGCTTCCCCGCCTGAGTTACGCGCTTATTCTCGGTTATATCCTGGCTGGCGGTTTAACCCTTTTCAACGTCTGGGTGACTGCCCGTCTCATGTTTATCAATCAGCACGACCTGGCCCTGGCAAGTCTCCTGCTTCTCTTCGCTGGCGGCATTTCTGTGGTTTTTGGCTTTTTCATTTCAAATACGATTACGCAGGCATTAGGCAATCTGGTCGCAGGTGCCAACCAACTCAGCCTGGGCGAATTTTCAACACGTGTTGACGTAAACGGAAATGACGAGATCGCTCAATTATCCAGAGCTTTTAACGAGATGTCTGCTCGTCTGGAACAGGCCGCTGAAAACGAACGTGCGCTCGATGAAACGCGCCGCAACCTGGTAGCCTGGGCCTCCCACGATTTACGCACGCCTCTGACCTCGCTGCGTGTGATGATCGCCGCATTGGTGGATGGTGTTGTCGACGATCCGGAAACAATATCCCGCTATCTGCGCCAAAGCCAGAACGAGATCACCCGGATGAGCAAATTGCTCGACGATCTATTTGAGTTGGCTCAACTGGATGCAGGATTCCAGGACCTCGACTTTGAGTGGGTCAGCCTCTCTGACTTAATTTCGGATACCCTGGAAAGCTTCGCAGCCCGTGCAGATGCGCAGGATGTCACGCTGGAAGGGACTGTTGATCCCCAGGTTGATCTTGTTTGGGCTACCCCTGAAAAGCTCAGCCGCATTTTGGATAATTTGCTCAGTAATGCCTTACGCTACACCCCGCAAGATGGAGTAATCCACCTGAGTGCAAAGGCTGAAGAGAATGCCACACTTGTCACAGTAAAAGATTCTGGCAGTGGGATCGCACCAAATGATCTGCCCTTTATCTTCGACCATTTTTATCGTGGCGAAAAGAGTCGGATGCGCGACGATGATGAAAGCAGCAGTGTTGGTTTGGGTCTGGCCATTGTCAAAGGGTTGGTCGAAGCCCATGGTGGCGAGATTTCTGTTCAGAGCAAAGCTGGCGAAGGGGCGCAATTCCAGTTTACTTTACCAGGACATGAAGTTGGTTAATGTTTTTTACCTTATTATTCGGAGAAATTTTATGAAATATTGGCTTATTCTTTTACTGGTTCTTCCACTGGTGGCATGCAGCAGTCAGGCGCAACCGGAATCGAAAATCGAACCTGAAGCACAGTCTGATCCGGGACCTCAATCTGATCCTGAGATCGTTTCGAATTTTTATGGACCTGCTCCAGAATTGACAAACGAGGTCTGGCTAAACACTGATACGCCTCTCCGATTCGCAGATCTACGTGGGAGCGTCGTCTTATTAGAAATGTGGACCTTCAGTTGAATAAATTGCAAAAGAGTAATTCCCTCGTTGAGGGAATGGCATCATACATATAAAGATCAGGGTCTGGTCGTCATCGGAAACCATTTTCCTGAATTTAGCTATGAACATGATCTGGACAATCTGAAAGCCGCCATCATTGACCTGGATGTACCTTATCCTGTGGCCCAGGACAACGATGGTGAAACCTGGCGAGCTTATCGCAATCGCTATTGGCCGACACTTTACCTGATCGACAAATGGGGCAACATCCGCTATACCCATATTGGCGAAGGCGCATACGAGGAAACAGAATCAGCAATTCTGGCCCTGTTGGCAGAAAAATATCCAAAATAATAAGCAAAAAACTTGTATAATAAAACACAATTCTAGGAGAAAATAATGAAGAAAATAAAATCATCTGAAATCACATCCTATAGCGACTATCTCTCTCGTCGAGATTTCCTCAAGACGATGGGAATCATGACCGCAGGCGCTGCACTATTGGCAGCTTGTGGCACTCCGCAAGATGAGGCTTCTACTGTAGTAAACCCATCTGCTGAAGATTCATCAGGAATTTCCCCATCGGCTTCAGCCAACACAGACGAACTTGGGAAACCTTTAAATTCATATGAAGACATCACAAATTACAATAATTACTACGAGTTTACAACGGATAAAGAGCGCGTGGCCGTCCTGGCCGAAGGCTACCCAACATCTCCCTGGGAGGTAAAAGTTGGCGGATTGGTAAACAACCCAAAAACATATTCGCTTGACGATTTTCGCAAGTTTGAGATCGAAGAACGAATTTATCGTCTGCGCTGCGTGGAAGCCTGGTCAATGGTCATCCCCTGGATGGGATTCCCCCTCAGCAAGTTGCTGGCCGAGGTCGAACCGAAAGCGGAAGCCAAATATGTGCGCTTTGAGACGATTTACGATCCAGAGGGAATGCCGGGCTTCAAGAAAAATCCCTTTTATCAATGGCCATATGTTGAAGGCCTGCGTGTGGATGAAGCCATGAACGATCTGGCAATCCTGGCAACAGGGTTATACGGCAAAGACCTTTTGCCCCAAAATGGCGCACCTATCCGCATGGTGATTCCCTGGAAATACGGCTTCAAGAGCATCAAATCCATTGTTAAGATCGATCTCGTCGATGAGATGCCCAGATCCCTGTGGATGGCGGCTGCTCCCAATGAATATGGCTTCAATGCCAACGTCAACCCCAATGTTAATCACCCACGCTGGTCACAAGCCAGTGAGCGACGGATTGGCGAATTTGGCCGCACTGAAACTATCATGTTCAACGGCTATGAAGAAGAAGTTGCCCATCTCTACGCAGGCATGGATTTGGCAATAAACTTTTAATTGGGGCGGGACAGAACTATGAAAAAAAATACGTGGAAGTTTACCCCCCTGCAAATCGCTGCCCATGTGGGTGCGCTTATCCCGCTTTTATGGATGATCTGGGATATCTTCACCAATAATTTCGGTCCTGATCCCATTCGCGAGTTTACCCTCCGGACTGGGAAAACTGCACTGACCTTATTGCTGCTATCGCTGGCCTGTACACCGATCAACATACTCTTCAAATATAAGCAGGTTCTCAAGCTACGCCGCCCATTGGGATTGTATAGCTTCCTTTATGCCAGCATCCACTTTTCCATTTTCATCGGAGTAGATTATTTCTTCAACTTCGCACTGATCCAGGATGCCCTGCTAGAAAAACGCTACGCCATCGTCGGTTTGACCACGGGATTGATTTTGCTTACATTGGCAATCACATCCACATTGGGATGGCAGCGTCGCTTGAAAAAGAACTGGAAAAAACTGCACCGGCTGGTGTATCTTGCCGGAGCGTTAGCTGTTACTCACTATATTTGGCTGGTCAAACAAGGGGTAATTCAACCCTGGATTTATGCCGGTATCCTACTCATCTTATTGACTCTCCGGGTAAAGCCAGTCAAAAAATGGGCAGGATCACTCCTGAAAGGAGTCCGATTTTCCCGAGCAACCTGACGAATGCGGCATCTAACTCAAGGCTTGCCCTGCGCGATCTAATATTTTCTAGATGAAACTCCCAGCAAAAACACGCTGGGAGTTTTTTATCGCTAAAACAGCCCGCGTAACATCAACAAGAACCCGACACCCGCGAGCGGGATCCCGATAACTGCACCAACTACCGTCAGACTGACAACTACGCCGACGATCATCAGCACCAGGCCCAGGATAACGGCAACCAGGCGTCCTGTTAATTCAACGATCCCGGCTATCAAGCGCCAAAGGGCCACAAAAGGCCAAAAGAGCCAGAAAACTTTTCTTTTTTTATCTGTCATAGTATCCTCCAGGAAGATATACGCGTGATTTCAGCAAAAGGTGCGCCAGAAAGAAGACAAACCCAGTCGTGATATAATCCGCCGCATGAATGAAGAAATCACACCCACTCCCAAAAAAGAAAGAATGATCTCCTTTAAACGCGATCAGTTTTATACTGTTATGGTTATTGTAGCATTCTCAGTCGGCATCCTGACTGGCTATTTTATATGGGGTGCAAATCCCACTGCTTCCGCTGCAATCGCCGTACCGCAACAAGGACAGGTCGCCGCCGTCGAAAACCAGGCTCCCCCTACCCGCTATGAGATCCCGACCGAAGGCTTTTTCAGTGTCGGGCCAGAAGACGCAGAAATTACCCTGATCGAATTCAGTGATTTCGGATGCTCTTTCTGTGCAAAATGGCATAACGAGACCTACGAAGATCTGATGGCCGCCTACCCGGGCAAGATCCGTTTCGTTTATCGCAATGTTCCCTTCAGAGCCTTTCCGGCAGCTGAAGCAGCCATGTGCGCAAGCGAACAGGATGCCTATTGGCCTTATCACGACAAACTCTTCAGCTATGAATATGGCCTGTCAGATGATGCCTATATTCAATATGCAGAAGACCTTAATCTGGATATGGATTCTTTCAATACCTGCATGAGCGAACATCGCTATCAGGAATTTATCCAGAACGATATGGACTTCGCAACCCAGTTGGGCATTCAAAGTACACCAACCTTCTTTATCAACGGTTTGGCCCTTGTTGGTGCGCAACCGATTGGTGCCTTCAAACAGGTTATTGATTTAGAATTGGCTGGCGGAAGCTAAAATAACAATTCGACAACCCTGGGGAGGGATATGAAGAAATTTGTCGCTGTTGCAGGGAATATCGGTGTTGGGAAGTCCACACTGGTGGAGATGCTCTGCACCAAATTAGACTGGGAACCTTTTTACGAGCCAGTTGCTGAGAATCCCTATCTGGCAGATTTTTACAGCGACATGCCTGCGTGGTCTTTTCATTCACAAATTTTCTTTTTATCGCACCGTTTGCGCAGCCATGACGAGTTGGCAAAACACCCCACCTCCGTCATTCAGGATCGCAGTGTTTACGAAGACGCCGAGGTTTTTGCCCAAAATCTCTTTCGTCAGGGTCATATTCAGAAACGCGATTACCAAACCTACTGCGAACTCTATGAGACCGTGATCGGTTTTCTGCCTCCGCCTGATCTGGTAATTTACCTGCGTGCTTCTGCGGAAACCTTATTACGAAGAATCGAATCACGGGGGCGCGATTATGAACGTACCATCGCTCCTGAATATCTGGCAGGATTGAATGATCTTTACGAATCATGGATCGCGGGATTTACACTTTGCCCCGTTCTGACAGTTCCTGCCGATGATCTCGATTTTGTGGCCCACCCCGGACATTTAGAATTGGTCGCCGCTAAGGTGGACGATAAACTGACCGGAAAAGAAGAGGTTATTTTCGCAGCAGATGAGGTTGCCCGAGCGGCGGATTAATACGCAGTAGGTCACTAAAATGTAAAGGTCCCGTTCCCTTGAAGGGAACGGGACCTTGTTTATTAGCCTAATTTACACCCTCCGCTATGCCTCAAGTGCAGGTGAGCGTTCCGCAATTACTTTGAGAGCAAGGGTGGCAAAATCATCGACCGGGAAGGCGCCCCGATCTTCCCCGTCTCGCATCCGCAGGGCAACTGCACCGGCCTCGACTTCTGCATCCCCAACGACGAGCATATAGGGAATTTTCTGCTTTTGCGCGTTGCGGATCTTTGCATTCATCCGCTCATTACGGGCATTAACCTCGGCACGAATACCGGCTTTCTTAAGCTTCTTCTCAACCTCGAAGGCATAGTCAAGATGGTCATCTGTGATCGGGATGATAACGGCCTGGATCGGCGCGAGCCAAACAGGAAATGCGCCCGCGTAATGCTCGATAAGGAAGCCGATCATGCGCTCGTGTGTGCTGAGTGGTGCGCGGTGAATACAGAGCGGGATTTCTTCTTCGCCCTGCGCATTGATAAATTTCAGGTCAAATTTCGGGGGAACGGCAAAGTCGACCTGGTTCGTGGCAAGGGTAAATTCCTTCCCGATCGCACTCCAAACCTGTACATCGATCTTTGGGCCATAGAAAGCAGCTTCATCGGCAACTTCAACATAGCGGACACCGCCATTCTCCATCGCCTGGCGGACCATATCTTCGGTCTTCAACCAGAGGCGCTCATTATCAATATATTTTTTGCCGAGGCCTTCTTTGGCATGCGTACTGAAACGCATCACATATTTATCAATATTGAAGATTTCAAAATACTTCATATAGAGACCGATCACCGCCATGAACTCTTCTTCGAATTGTTCTTCGGAGCAATAAATATGGGCATCGTTCATTTGCATCGAGCGGACGCGCATCAGCCCAAAGAGCTCCCCACTTTTTTCATAACGGTAGCAGGTGCCATATTCAGCCAACCGGATCGGCAGATCGCGATAACTGCGTTGACGGGCTGCGAAGATCTTATGGTGCATGGGGCAATTCATCGGCTTGATGAAGTAGCGCACACCCTCCATCTCCATGGGCGGATACATGCTCTCAGCATAATATGGCAAATGTCCACTGCGAATGAAGAGATCTTCCTTCGTCAGATGCGGGGTACGGACTTGCTGGTAGCCTGCTTCGCGTTCTATATTCTTTGCGAGCTGTTCAAGTTCTTCGATGATCGTTGCGCCATTTGGCAACCAGAGAGGCAGGCCGGGACCAACCTCGTCGTCAAAGGTGTAGATATCCAATTCTTTACCCAGTTTACGATGGTCCCGTTTTTTGGCTTCTTCCAGTTGCCAGAGATAGGCATCCAATTCTTCCTTGGAATTCCAGGCCGTGCCATAGACACGCTGTAATTGTTTATTATTTTCATCCCCGCGCCAATAGGCGCCCGCAACCGACATCAATTTGACGGCTTTGGGATTGATCTGGCTGGTGCTCTCAACATGCGGGCCACGGCAAAGATCAACAAAGGAGTCGTGAGAATAGATTGAGATATCCGGTTTCTCATCGAGGGGATTTCCATACTCATCAAAACCACCTTCTTCGAGGCCTTCGATCAACTCCAGCTTATAGGGCTGGTCTTTGAAGATCTGACGTGCTTCATCCGCAGAAAGGACTTTCTTAACGAACTCATGCTGACCGTTCAGGATCTTGCGCATTCTTTTCTGAATTTTCTTCAGGTCTTCCGGCGTTAGCGTCCGTGGCAGATCAAAATCGTAGTAAAAGCCGTTCTCCACAGGCGGGCCGATGGTGTATTTTGCTTCGGGAAATGCTTCGATCACAGCCTGCGCCATGACATGCGCCGCCGAGTGTCGGATGCGGTATAGTTCGCTATCTTCGTATCTTTCTTGTTTTGCTTCGGCCATTGCTAACTCCTTATTAATAAAAAACTCTCGCCCAATACTGGGGCGAGAGCGATCTCACGGTTCCACCCAGATTTATCCTGAGCGGAGTGCCTGGCTTTTTCAAGCACACAGTCGAAGGACATCTCTTTTGGGCTGCTAACGGAGCTACCCGTTTTACTTACTAAGTTATCAGTAATCAGTTTTCCGTGATCAGTATTGTCTTTACTGATAACTCCTAACTGGCAACTTTTCTGTTCAACGCTCGCGGGGGGTTTTCGGTGGGGGGATGCTGGAGCAGGCTCTCAAACCTTGGCTTGCTCTCTCTGTCAGCTTCGTGGACCACGTACTCGTCCCGGTCAATGCGTAATTTATATACTAACTCATGGTCACTAAAATAGACCAGGTGGGCGATATTGGACTCGAACCAACGACCTTTGCGATGTCAACGCAACGCTCTAACCAGCTGAGCTAACCGCCCGAATTGAGCCCGTATTATAACGAGGGACTGATTATTTTGCAACAGTAATTGCGGGTTTCAACAATTAATATCAATAACTGCCGGAGAGAAAAACGCGCCTCCATTATCGAGCTACACAGTAAAATAGAAAGAAATCTAATAAGCTTTCTTTACACCTTTTGTCAAAAGCGTATATTAACCTTTTCCAACTTTCCCCAAGGCTTCCACAAAAACATCCACCATCTTTTCCACATTGATCTCTTCGGAAACGATCCGCCAGGATGCTGCCCCCATCTCGCGTAGGCGAACAATATCTGCGGTGGCCTCTTTTAGAGTAGCGATCAACGCATCCAGATCATTGGGCGGGATCTGCCAGCCGTTTTCCCGGCGGATGAGATCGTCCTGGGTGCCATCTCCTTCGGCAACGATCACCGGTAAGGCATATGACATCGCTTCCTGAACGGCCAAACCGCCAGTTCCGGGCAGGACGAATAAATCTGATTCTCCCCAGATCTGATTCAGTTCGGGACCATACCGTTCACCCAAAAAGCGAATTTCCGGGACATCCTCTGAAATCAGTTTAGAAGCCAAAGCCTCCAATGAAGCCCGCTCCGGGCCATCACCAACGATCCAGATGCGCAGCATAAGCTCTTTTGGGATGGATGCAAAGGCCCGGATAAGGCTATCAACTCGTTTACGCGCCTGTAATCTCCCGACAAAAAGGATAACGAGGGGTTCATTTGCTTTAAAAAGAGGTCGTTCGAGCATCTCCCCCTCTGGCCGCGGACTAACAGCATTGTGTGCAATAAAAATCTTGTTTTCGGGAATGCCGAGGGCTGCATATTCTGCGGCACCACGCTGACTGTAGGCGATGAGGGCATCGAACCGATTGAGGAAGCGCATCCAGTTCTTTTGACGGAGGCCAGCCCCAAGTCCGGTTTGGATCGGTGCGCCCAATCCCCATCCGATGACGGGACGGCCTCGTTCGCGCATCCATTTAATGGCAGCAGGTGACGCCAAATAACGGGGGTTCGCTTCAAGGATCAGCGCATCCGGATTCGTATCATCCAGCCATTTGACCAGATTTTCCTGATAGCAAGCATAGAAAGATCCGGAGAACATATGTCGGTTTTTTGTGTGGGTATATTGAGCAGCATTCAGGCTTTCGGCTACAGAAATGGATTCGATCGGCCGAGGATCACCTGCGAATAAACTCAGCCCACCTGTGCAAGATGCGCCAAGCGCGTCAAAAAATGGCCCGCGATAAATGGGCAGAACACGCTGTTGAATTGCAAGGTGACCGGAGAATTTTGGCATTATTTCTCGTTCCGGATAAAGATCAGGCTGGTTTCGTCGGAGTAGATCTCATCCCAATTTGATGAAGCGCCAAGAGCAGGGATCAAATCAGCCTGTTCTGTTTTTGAAAGCATCAGTAAATTGCTTCCTTCTTCTTCAAGAAGAGTCTCCCATTTCCAGGTTGCGGAACTAATTGCCTGATACCGCTCCCAATGCTCGGGTGGATAAACTTCAAAACGGGTATCGATCCAGACCGGACGCTCGGGTAGAGTATAAACGAGATAGCTCGAAAAAGCCAAGTCTGCCCAGAGGGGGCCAGGCAGTTCAGGATGTGCTTTTAACCACTGTGTTGCTTCCACTGGCGAGTCTGCTGAAAGCGCGGGCGGCGCCTCTGACCACCAAAACTCCCGCAGGCCGGGCAGCAGCGCAAGCGGAAAGAGCAGGATGATCGCGCCAATGGCAATATCCATTGCCGGGATGCCCTGTCTTATGCGTGTTTTTCCCCAATCAGCAAGCAGGTCAGCGGTGAGGATCGAGAGGATAAAGAGGAACCAGATCCCATAGCGGAGTCCGGAAAATGCCAGCCAGCCGAACCCCAGGATCCAGACCCAGTCCAGGCGGGAGAGCTTACGTGACGAAAGGCCTGCCACCGCCATAAAAAAGAGAACCCACCCAAAGAAGAGATTCATCTGCCAGCCCTCATTGACGGGGGGCATCCACTCGCGGCTAAAGGCCTGATTGGAAATGACGCTGAGAGAATCGACGACATATTCCCAAACATAGATCCCGCGCGGATTGATGAGCGTTGCTATAAAGACCCCAACGAGAGCGATAAACAGGGCTTTGCGCTCACCTTTGCCAAAGAGAAATGCTGCGCCGCCGAGCAAAAAGAGCAAAACAAATGAACCGTGCAGGTTCACCCAGAGAAGGCTGACAAGGGGAAGCCAGCCCAAAACACGCAAGTCGCCATCTTCTCGATCCCATTTAATAAGAATCCATAAAGAAATCGCAAAAAGTGGATAAGCAAAGAGCTGTGGTCTCACCGCCCAATTGACACTCCCTGCGAGAATTGCAAAAAAGCTAACCAGGCTGGCGAGTTGAGGGGTTGCGTCACGAGCACGCATCACTTTCCAGAGAAGGGTATAGGTCAGGGAAAGAAGGAGGCCGCGCAGGAAAACGGTCAGGGAGATCCCACCAAATTTGTAAATCCAAAAGAAGAGCAGGGCAGAGAACCAGGAGTGATAGACCATCGGTTGGCCCGCCTGGGTTTGGGAAAAGGTCTCGATAATTGGGACGGTGTGTGTGGACGCAATTTCGCTCCCCAAACGCAGATACCACCAATAGTCATTGGGTCTGACCGGCAGCAAAAAGGAGAGAGTGAGCAAGATAAAGAGGGGGATGCTCAACCAGAGGAATTCTTTGCTAGAAAGTTTCATTTTTTATGCTGGGATATGCGGCGCCTGCCAGGCTGGTGATTTATGCACATGGACAACTTTCCAATCGTCATCAATTTTTACGATCACCCGGCTCTCGTTATGCGAGGCGACTTTGACCCCATCCGGGAGGGCGGTACTGATCATCAAAGTATAACTGGCAACGGCGGTATTCCCATAACGCTGGATGTTGAGATTCGCCAGATCAAATCGGACGGGGGCGGGGTCACCTTCTGCGCCAAAAACTGTGCCGCGCTTCTCGTTGGCTTTCATCATAAATTCGTGGAAGGGCAATCCGTCAATCCGCTGGGGCGTGACCCACCATTCGTAGAGAGTCAGATCTTCGGTGCAGCTTGCGTTATACGCGGCTATATCGTTTTGCATTATTGTATCGAGGTGATGTAAAAGGAACTGATGGATTTCCTGATCCTGGGGCATGGGAGCCTCCTCATAATCACAAAAAATAACACGAATAGCACGAATGAATCGAATTACAGGAATAAAAGCTTAACCCCTGCTTCTATATAGAGAAAGTCAGGATGAGGGGTAAGCGCTACAGATATATCATTTCTCTATTTTAAACCCAAGGTTAATTAGCACGTGCCTCGCATTAGAATATTATACTCGTCTAAAGAGCCTTACACAGCCTTGACGCATGAAAGCCCAACGGGCTAAACAGAGTCGGGTTTATCCGACTTCCCAAGTCTTGAGGCAAGGATTTATCCTGCACCGACGACCAAAATTGTAACTATCTCAGAGGTTTATAGAATTTTCAATTTTGATGCGTTTGCCCCAGCAATGCACTTTAAAAAATGCCTTCCGTCTGAAATATTATGGTATCCTTGATTATCCTGATTTGCACGGAGAGCCGCATGTATATCGCTATAGAAGGGGTGATCGGTGTGGGGAAAACCACGCTCGCTCGCCTGCTCCAACCTACTTTTGACGCTGAAGTTTTGCTGGAAATCTTTGAAGAAAATCCCTTTCTCTCAGATTTTTATGGTGACCGCGACCGCTACGCCTTTCAGACGCAGATGTTCTTTTTGCTCAGCCGTTATCATCAACAACGGCGGAATGTCCCGGAGCTTTTAGCAAAAAATGAGAACTTGCTCTCTGATTATACCTTTGCCAAAGACTCCCTGTTCGCCAGCATCAACCTCGACGGAGATGAGCTGGAAATGTATGGGCGTGTCCACGAGGCCCTGGCAGAGAAAATCCGCCACCCCGATCTGCTTGTCTTCTTACGGGCAGAAAATCAGACCTTAATGGAAAGAATAGCAATGCGTGATCGCCCCTACGAGCGCGATATGGACAGCGG
Source organism: Candidatus Desulfolinea nitratireducens (assembly GCA_014382535.1). Classification (GTDB taxonomy): domain Bacteria; phylum Chloroflexota; class Anaerolineae; order Anaerolineales; family Villigracilaceae; genus Desulfolinea; species Desulfolinea nitratireducens. The sequence continues at coordinate 20,309 of JACNJN010000057.1, forward strand.
CTATATCGCTGACCTTGGGCGAACCTACGCAGAGTTTTTTTCAAAGCCTTATAATAATACGCCTGTGCTGACAATAGACACAGACGATCTCGATTTTGTTCGTTCTCCAGACGATCTGAAATTTATTAAGGCTAGAATCGAAAAAGCCCTAAAAGAAACCCCTCTGCAACCAGAGTTGCTTGACAAATAATAAAATGAAAACAAAGAACACCAAGAGCGCCATGGAAGGTTTTGCTTTTTCTTTGTGATCTTCGTGCCTTCGTGGTGAACGGATATAGAATAAAGGATTTTTATGCGCATCACGCGTGAATTACTCATTCGCCTTGCCAAAGAAAATACACAGGAACGTGCCTATAACGATAAAAGCATTCTCGCTGCGTATTTGAGCGGTTCCGTTCTGCAAGATGACCCGCTGCTTGGCGGTACAACCGATATTGATCTTGTCTTCGTCCATGATAGAACTCCCGAGCATCCACGCGAGATAAAAGCCCTTAGCCCTGATATTCACCTCGATATCCTGCATCGCGACCAAAAAGACTACGACCCTCCTCGTGAACTTCGCAACAACCCCTGGCTGGGCCATGAACTCTACGACCCCATGCTCCTCTATGAAACCAAGCACTTTTTTGAATTCGCCCAGGCCAGTCTGCGGGGAGGCTTTGACGAGCCTAAAAATATTCTCAAACGCTCTTATAAATTACTCAATCACGCCCGCAAAATCTGGCTGGACCTGCAGCTCAAGACCTCGGACCCCGGCCCAAAAGAGATCATCAACTATTTGGATGCGCTCCAGCATGCGGCAAATGCCATCGCGGAGTTGAATGGGCCTCCGCTTGCCGAACGGCGTCTGCTCCTTGATTTTCCCGCGCGTGCCGAGGCGATTGAGCGTCCCGAATTCAGCACGGGGCTTTTGGGCTTGCTCGGCGGAACCGAGATCACCCCGGCAATCCTGGCAGAGTTGCTGCCCGCATGGAATAATTCTTTCACCTTTGCTGCCAAGACAGCTGATATCGATTCCCGCATCCATCTGGCCCGTCTGGCCTATTATGAAAAAGCCATCGAAGCGATCCTCAGCGGTGAAAACCCACTCGCAGCCCTTTGGCCCTTCCTCCAGACCTGGACCTTGTCCGCAAGCGCCCTGGTCGAAAATCAGTTTCCAGCATGGCAGAGGATCTGCGAACTTTTGAAAATTGGCGGGGAGCACTTTGAAAGTCGCCTCGAAGGGCTGGATCAGTATCTCGATAATATCGAGGAGATGCTTGAAAAAATGCTTCAAGCGCATGGATTTGAGCTTTCAGAAATTATTTAGCCTGGCCACATCTGGGGGTGTGATAAAAAACACATTTGTTTTGGTACCCCAGTACTGTGGATAACTCCTTTAAATCTGTGGATAACCTACCTTGGTTGTGGACAAATCGCTCATTTTTTCTATAAATCGCTAAATAGATGCAAAAGTCATCCCCCATATACAGGGGGCAATTTGATAGCTCCCGAAAATATGGATTTTTGGGAAGTTTTGTGGAACTGAAATTAAATTGTCCTTTTTTTGTCCCCAAAACTATCCCTTAAAACCTGCTTCCTGCATTCACTGTATTTGTCTATGGGGAGGAACCCGACCAGCACCTCTAGGGGGTTCTCAGCAAAATACAGACCCTATCCCCACCATCCACACCCCCTACTAAGACGACTAATTAATATACAAATTAATAAATATGGATAAAGTTATCCTTTCCACAAAGCCAGCCCCCATAAGCATATTCTGAGAAATTTGCTAAATACCCCTTAATTCGAACTTGTAACTCGAAGGAAAATTTTGTACAATTTGAGAAGGGACTACATTGATCCTTTCCTTTAGGCTCATCATGGAGGTAAACAATGATGGATATCATTAAAGTATCAGCCAATTCTAGAACATCTGCTGTCGCAGGGGCAATAGCCGGAGTCTTTCGAGAGCATGGCCGTGCTGAGGTACAGGCGATAGGGGCGGGCGCGGTCAACCAATCGGTCAAGGCCCTTGTTCTGGCGGTCAGTTATCTCAAAGAAAGAGATAATATTGATGTGGCCTGTGTGCCCGAATTTGTGGATGTGGAAATCGAGGATAAAGTCCGCACCGCGATCAGGTTTGTCGTTGAACGGCGTGAAGTTGCCCCATCTGCTGATGAGATGGAAGAGCTCGACCAACTGGACTTATCTCCCGAGCCTGACGAGGATGCCCAGTTAGAACAAACTCCCGAAACGGAATCACCTGACCCAGCCGCTTTTCCATAGCGTCGGGAAGAGGGGCAAAATAAAAAAAATAAAGCAGGTAGAGAGATTTTCTTTGCCTGTCTTTTTTATCAGTGAGAGATGTGCACACCCACCTACTAGCAAGCCTGTACCCCTCGCACAGCACCGTTCGTCCTGCGAAGACCGAACCCAGCAGTGGCTCAACGGGTAGTCGCTTTTCTATTGATGACAATAGACATTTGTTTTTGGGGGATGAAACTTATATTATTTGGATAAT
>JACNJN010000119.1 GCA_014382535.1 Candidatus Desulfolinea nitratireducens
ACACTCGCCTAGCCGATAATTGAGAAATGTCAAAATATTTTCAGCGAATGGACAGCTATTATTCTTCATTAACCTTATTTTATGGATGGAAAAAGGGCCTAAGCGCGATTTATCCCTTTGGATTACAGGAAGTATTTTACTTTCCTCGTTGGTAAGCATTTCAGTGATGGCGCTGGCTCCCGGCAATGTTTTACGTATAGGGGAAGTACCAACAATTTTTATTTTCATTCAACGGATATTGACTTATCCTATTGATTTTATTGTTGATTCTATAAAAACTTTTCCGCTTCCAAGCACACTGACTGTTTTGGTTCCTTTCTTGATTGTCTTTCTATTGAATGATGCTGATAGACAAAACTATTTAGTAGTCACCAGTAAGAAATTACTGACTTCATTTTTAGCGGCTCCGATAATTCTATATATATTATTAATGACCAATTTTTCGCCTAGCGCATATGCATTAGCGTATCCTGCCGACAGGGCATTATTTGAAGCACGCTATTTAATGACATTAATTCTCATCTTTGAGGGGGCTCTACTTGGATTTTATCTTTCACAGATGAAATCACCATTTTTGCGTTCAATGTATACGAAATACTTCGCGTTAGTAATCTTAACTATATTTTCTTTTTATCCATTGCGGTCTGCTCTGCAAACAGCAGCCACCTTTGATTTTTACCGTCAACGGGCAGCATCCTGGGACTTACGTGACGCAAAGATCCGTGCTGCTCAGAAAAATGGGGAAATGATTATCATCGTCCAGGAATTTGATAGCTTGCACGGCATTAAGGAGTTGGATAAGGATCCAAAGCATTGGGTAAACCGTTGTGCTGCTCGTTATTATGAAGTAGATTCAATTAGCGCCTATCCTTTGGATTCGGAATAAGATGAGTAATAAATCCTCCGACACGAACGCGACCTCGGGCTTGCCTCTGGTCTCAATCATCACCCCATCTTTTAATCAGGCCCCATTTATCGAGGCGACGATCAACTCGGTGCTGGAGCAGGATTATCCAAATATCGAATATATGATTGTGGATGGTGGCTCCACAGATGGGAGCGTGGATATCATTAACGGCTTCGAAGATCAATTGGCGTGGTGGATTTCTGAAAAAGACAAGGGCCAAACCGAAGCGATCAATAAAGGTTTTGCGAGGGCAAAAGGTGAAATTTTAGCCTGGCTCAATTCAGATGATACTTATCAGCCTGGTGCAGTGCGTGAGGCAGTCGAATTTTTAATGGATAACCCTGAGGTAGGGTTAGTTTACGGGGACTGTAATTTTATTGACGATCATGGTCAGAAATTCGGCAAATTTAATGCCGCGCAAACCAATTATGAGAAGCTCCGACGAGGGTATGTCCACATCCCACAGCAGGCTGCTTTTTGGCGGGCTGATCTTTGGCGGGAGGTCGGTCCCTTGGATGAGAGTTTTTATTTTGCGATGGATTATGATCTCTGGGTGCGTCTTGCAAAAACCACCCAGATCAAATACTTGCCTGGCAGGAATTGGGCGAACTTTCGTCTGCATAATGATGCAAAATCCATTGCCGCAGATGATCGCTGCTGGCCCGAGATGATGCGTGTCCATTATCGTGATGGCGGCTCTTTCTTCTCGGCAATTAATGCCAAATATCTGATCCGCAAAGTAGTCGCACCCTGGTGGATTTGGCGTCGACGTCGTCAGATTGAGAAAGCTCTCCAGGAGAAATAGAATGAAATTATTGCTTGCCTCTCCTTCTTTGGAAGATTTTCTCAGATTATTGCGTGCCTGGCGCTTTTGGATATTGGCTTCATTCCTGGGTGCAGCGCTGGGGGCTGCGGCATTCTACATCTTTCCTCCAGATTACCGTGCACAGGCGACCGTGGTTGTAGACTTCAATCTCGAAGAATCCTTAACTGAAGGAAATGATCGCGACCTTTTCTATTACCTTGAACGGGAAACACGTAAATTGGAAGAAGTTGCCTGGGCAGATAAAACGGTGGATGCTGTTTCTCAAGCTATCGGCGATATAACGGTGGCAGAATTACGCAATGAGCGGCTCCAACTCTCCCAGCCTCAGGATGGCGGTTGGCATTTTTATGCGGATGATCCTGATCCCGCACGGGCTGAGAAGATCGTCTCATTATGGACGGAGAGTTTCAATCAGCAGGCTCAAGAGGGAGCAGCAAATGCCCTGGCATTAAACGCGTTGAAGACTGCCTTAGAAAAAAATGCGATTGATCTTGCTGAAGTTGAGCAAGATATCGAAAGACTCGAATCTGAATCTTTGGGGATCAGCGCCTATTTGCAGACATCTTTGAGCCAAAAAGAATCCTTACCGATTTCCCGCAAAACATCGTTGGGGGAATATGTTTTTTTAGGCGCGTCGGGAATACTTTTCTTTGCAGCATTGGCAATTCTCTTTACAGGGAAGGTGCATGAAGAATAAGTCTTTGGAAGCAACTCATCACGAAAGTATGCAGGGCGCAAAGAAAAGTTTTTTTATCTCTTTGGAGAGAGTCTCGCGTCTCTTTTGGGGGCTTGTTTTGCTTTCTCTGCCCGTAACAAGTTTTCGCTTTTTCCCCTTCTTGGGACAACATACCTACGTTCGGCCCTTGGCATTTTATCCTCTGGTATTGCTTTATTTGATTTTAATGCTGCGTGTGTGGAGAAAAGAGATCAGGCTTCCATGGAGCAACGCTATCCTGCCTCTTTTCCTTTTCCTGATTATTACGCTATTTACCACTGCCACAGGCGGCTTGCTTGCCCCGATCCCCATGCGTGGACAGGAATATTGGGGACGTGCCTTGCGTGCTTTCATCACCTTTGGGATTGGGTTATCTTTTTTCATAGCTGCGCTGTGGATGCACAGCGATCGGGACGATTTACGCCATTCGCTAAAATGGCTTTATGCGGGGCTTGCCCTGACCCTTCTCTGGGTCGGTATTCAGGCGATTGCCTTGCATACACCCTTGTTGACAAAGGGACAAGTTTCAGATTGGCAAACACTTTTTTCGGTGCGAGGTTTGCCAAAATTAAACCGTGTTTCTGGCTTTGCTTTTGAACCCTCCTGGCTGGCGGGGCAAATCGCAACCTTATATCTCCCCTGGCTGGTCGCCTCCTTGCTGATGCGTTTTCGCGTGACAAAATATCGTTGGCTGGAAATTTTGTTGTTGATCGGCGCTATCGCAGCTTTATTACTAACCTATTCACGTGGTGGGTTGATCGTTGCCATCGCTGCGACGGGGCTGACCCTCCTCATCAGTGGGAGAAACGCGATCTCTCGTGGATTGCGGTGGTTTATTCGCCCTTCTGAAATTGATCGCATCTATGCCTTTGGGGTGCGGGCGATTCTACTTATACTCATTGTAAGCATGGCCTGGGGCGGGATCTCCTTTTTAGCCCAGCAAAACTACGTCAACCGCCTCTGGACAGTCGAAGCAGATAGTCTTGCCGATTATTTTGTCAAAACCAATGCAGGTGGACGGATCACCTATCTTTGGGCGACAGCCCAAATATTTTTAGACCACCCCTGGCTGGGTACGGGACTTGGTAGCTCCGGGCTCTATCTTTACCAATACTTTCCTGATTGGGCCCTATTCAATAACCCGGAAATAGCCAGACATCTCAGTCCCACCAGTAATCTTTTTCCAAACTCAAAAAATCTATATCTTCGTCTTTTGGCGGAAACGGGTATCTTTGGTTTCGCTATTTTTGGCAGCTTTCTGCTTGCGATCCTGTCCCAAATTGGAGAAGCCTTTCGCCGCTCAGAGAAACTTATTGGCATGGCTGGCCTTTCCTCTTTCTTTGCCATTTTGATTTATTATCTGATGCAGGATTCATTTGCAATGGCAGAATTATGGATCAACTTCGGAATTGTTTTGGGAATTGCCTCTGCTTCCCTCACCCCCAGTCTCTTTCCCGCCAGCGAGAGAGGGGAGTTACAGGAGAATTTATGATCGTTTTATCTGTTGGGATGCCCCGCGCCGGGTCAGGATGGCACTATAACCTGATCCACGATCTGATGGAAACAGCAGGATATGATGAAGCCCGCGACATCCGCGAGAATTATAAATTGCAAAATATACTTACGGAAGTCAATTGCAATATAGGTGTTTTATCATTGCGACGTTTGTTGATGGTGACAGTTCCCACGCTCCTGGGGAAGAATTTTGTGCTCAAAGCGCATGCTGGCCCAACGATTTGGTCGCGGACGCTCGCAGCCCTGGGCTTGCTTCAAATCGTTTACATTTACCGTGACCCCCGCGACGCGATGCTCTCTGCCTATGAATATGGGCAACGCTCCATCGAAAAAGGGCGCCCAAACTTCTTTTCACACCTGACAAACTTCGAGGAAACCCTCGACTTTATGACCGACTACGTCCACATTTGGGAAGGGTGGATGGCGGAAAAGAAAGCGCTTATCGCTCGCTACGAAGACTTGCTCACCGACTATGATACCGAGACCGTGCGTCTGATAGCATATTTGGGATTGGATGCAGATGACGATGCCGTGAAAGCCGTTGTTGAAGAATATCGTCCTGGGCAGGCAGAATCAGGGCAACAGGGCTTGCACTTTTTTAAGGGCAAAATGGGCCGGTTTCGTGATGCGTATACAAGCGATCAGCAAGTTGTAATGTCTGAGCGTTTCGGTGCTGCTCTTAAAAAAATGAATTACAAGCTTTAGAGTTTTCCAAAAATGTATCTCATCATTTTATTCTTTTTTAATTTACAGTTTCAATCATTTTAGAGTATTATAAGGCTATGCGGAAATTTGACTCTCCCTATATCGCAGACTGGATTGCCATTTCATTGCGATGGCTGATCCTTTTTGCTTTAACAATGATCCTGGCAGAAAATAATAAGCTGCTCGCACTTTGGCCGCTCTTTGTAATGGTGCTTTGGAATTTAACCATGAGTGTGATGGCAGGATTAAATATTCGCCTTCGCTATCATCGCCGATTGGCAGTTATTGTCGATCTTCTCTTTGCCAGTCTGTTATTTTGGACAAAACAAGGTTTTACAGGCCCTGTTTTGTGGGTGGGTATTTTACCAATTGTCAGCGGGGCGATTTATTTTGAGATTTGGGGGGGGCTTCTAACTGCGAGTGTGATTGCGGTAGTTGAATTAGCGTATGCCTATGATAAGATGCCACCAAGTTTTTTGGTAAAAGGGGGCATCGTCGCTGCAGTAACTTTGGCGCTGGGACTTTTATTTGGTTTTCTGGGCTATAAGTTAAGTCGAAACCTGCGAAGAAATCGAGAATCTCAACAGGGAAAACAACGAAAAAAGTTGGGGATGGAAAATGAACGACTAAACGCTATTTATGAACTGGCATCTACGCTAACAGCCACACTTAATTACCGTCGTGTTTTAGAATCGGCTCTTGACCTGAGTGTGAGAGCTTTGCACCCTGATGAGGATGAAGATTTTAGCGATCAAGTAGTGAGTGCAGTTTTACTTTTTGTGGGGAATGAGTTAATCGTAAAATCGGCACGACGATTTACAATTGCTGATCAGCGGATCGCGTTTTCCGGTTCCGAGGGAATTTTAGGAACCGCCATCTCGGGAGGGGAATCTGTTTTGACCCAAAACGTGGGTTATGACCCCGAACTGGGACGCTCTATTGCGTTGCGCACATGCACATCGAGCTATTGCATTCCCCTGCGAACAGGTTTCACGATTTATGGCGTATTGCTTTTTGCGCACCCTGACCTTGATTTTTTTACCCAGGAGCGTCGCGAAATGCTCGAATTGATCGGGAGACAATCGATTATCGCGATTCAAAATGCGCGCCTTTATCAAGATCTTGTTGAAGAAAAAGAACGCATGATTGAAGTGCAAGAAGAAGCAAGGAAAAAACTTGCCCGCGATTTGCACGATGGTCCGACTCAAACCATCTCGGCAATTGCGATGCGGATGAACCTGATTCGGATGATGCTCACGCGCGCCCCTGAAAAAGTTGAAGATGAGCTGTTTCGTGTAGAAGAAATGGCTCGCCGCACCACAAAAGAAATCCGTCATATGCTTTTTACGCTTCGTCCGCTTGTGCTTGAATCACAAGGGTTGCGCGCTGCTCTGGAATCAATGGCGGAAAAGATGAACGAAACCTACGGTCAAAACGTTCAAGTTGATGTGGATGAAAATCTGGCTGAAAAACTTGAAATTGGGAAACAAGGTGTCATCTTTTTCATCGCAGAAGAGGCGGTTAATAATGCCCGTAAACATGCCAAAGCAAGCCTGATTAAAATTCGCTTGCGAAATTTGGAGCCCGGTCTTTCTCTCCTTGAAATTCAGGACAATGGTGTTGGTTTTGATCTTGGCCTTATCAGCAAAGATTATGAAAAACGGGGTAGTTTGGGTATGGTCAATCTCAACGAACGCACTGAAATGATAGGAGGGCTGCTTCATATTGATTCTGTACTTGGCAAGGGAACAAATGTACAAATCTTTATCCCTCTCACCGAAGAAGCTGCCGAACGTCTTCACCATCGAAAATAACGAGACATCTCATGCCTACCGCTGCCGGTTTATATTATTTTTCTCATCAGGCAGATGATCCCTCCAGCCTGCCATTAATACTGATTCACGGCGCCGGGGGCTCTCACCTCCATTGGCCCCCTGATCTCCGTCGCTTAGATGGTTTTCAAATTGCCTCCCTTGATCTGCCCGGGCATGGAAAATCTGAGGGCATTGGGCGTCAAACCATCACTGAGTATGTCCAGGTAATGGAGGAGTTTATGGATGCGCTCACCTTGCCTGCCGCAATCATCGTGGGACATTCGATGGGCAGTGCCATTGCCCTACAGATGGCGTTAGACCTTCCCGAGCGTGTGCTTGCTCTCGTTTTGGTGGGCAGTGGCAGCCGTTTGCGCGTGGCTCCGTCAATATTGGAGAATTCAGCCAGTGAAGCAACTTTTCCACTTGCTGTCAAAACCATCAATGATTGGGCTTTTGGACCAGATACTCCCGAACGCCTGAAAGAACTTGCTGCCAAACGGATGGGAGAGACCCGCCCCTCCGTGCTATATGGCGACTTCATCGCCTGTAATGAGTTTGATGTAGATGAGCGGCTTGCTGAGATCAAAACCCCCACATTGATCATCTGTGGTTCAGAAGATAAATTGACCCCGCCAAAATATTCAAAACTTCTCCATGAGCATATTTTACATTCTGACCTCGTTAATATTGAGAGAGCAGGGCATATGGTTATGCTCGAAAAATCCCGAACTGTGGCGGACGCGATGATGGAGTTTTTTTCCAATATTAATACCGATCTTTCACTGAAAACCAAAAATGGCATCTGAGCAGATGCCATTTTTTATTAGTTGGAAATTATTTCTTTTTAGAAATCGTCATTGCCATACTCGCTACTTTCATCGTAATCGTCATAGGCATAAGCCCAATCTAGTTCGATAGGGGTGAGACCAACCACTTCCAGATCATCACGACATTCAGGGCAAACCTTTTTTTGCCCCAGGTAAGGTGTTTTATTGAAGATGATATCTGCATCACACTCCGGACAAGCACCCATGACAATATTTTTCCTAGTAGTCTTCATCTGAATAATCGTCGTCATCATCATATTCATCGGTAGGCCAATCCAGTTCAAGGGGTTCTAACCAGACTACCTCCAGACGGGCATCACACTTTGGGCAAGTAATTATCTTACCTAACAATGGATTGTTTCCCGCGTTGACCATTTCCTGACAAGAAATACAATTGGCTTTCATATTAAACAACCTCCAAAACAGCATATACGAATTGGGATCAAAGCTGTGATACGCTTTGAAGTAATTTATATTTTACGGATAGGCTGTATAAAACTTGTAAGATTATTTGGGTAAAAGGTGTGTCAAAAGACTTAATTTGTATAAAAAAATACGTTTTCTTTATGGTTTTAGTGTATACCCTGCCCCAGTAACAGTCAAAATATAACGTGGGTTTTGTGAATCCGTTTCAATTTTTGCTCTTAAACGTTTAATTAATCCGCGCACAAGGTCGCGATTCCCTTTGCCGCTATAACCCCAAACATACTCAACTAATCTATCGGAAGAGATCGTCTGTCCAGTGTTGATGATCAATATATACAGTAAGCGAAATTCGAGCTGGGTTAGTCGCTGTGGTGGGCGCTCCTTGATCCTCACTGATCGCTCGGACGGATCCAGCAAAATATCTCCTTTGGTCAGCACTGGCAGGCTAAAAAAGGGAACCCCTGAAGCGCGTCGCAACAAGGCACGCACCTGAGCGATAAAAACACGTGTACTATAAGGGCGCAAAAGGACCAAATCTACGCCCGCGTCGAGAAGGGTAACATAGGCATCTTCGTTTTTATACTCGGCAATGACGATAAAAGGAGCGGGAGTAAAGGCGCGCAATTGCTTGATCCCACTAATAGGTAAATTGTGGTCAGGGAAGGTCAGCACGATTAAGTCAACAACAATTTCCCGCCAGTCTGTAAGGATTTTTTCGAAATCCATGCTGATCTTTACAAAAAAACCTGCTCGCTGAAGTGCCAGTCGCAGCATAGCACTTTCGTCAGAATTATGCGAGAGCAATAACGCTTCCATTGTAGCCTCCGATTTAGAGCAGTTTTAGTAGAACAGGACGGGCCTTTGCCAACGCCCTTGCTCTATGACTAAGATGATTTTTCTTTTCTTCTGGCAACTCAGCCATCGTGCATGCTGTGTCGGATAGACAGAAAATTGGATCGTAGCCAAAGCCTCCATCGCCACGCTCCTCGGGAATGATTTCACCTTCGCAGACACCCTCGCTAAAATGGATTTCTCCGTTTGGCTGGGCAATCGCAACGGTGGCGCGAAAACGCGCTGTCCAAGGGCGGGGGTGCGGAAGCAAGTTTTTTAGCAGAAAATTGCGTCGGTCGCCATCATCCGCATTTGGGCCGGGGGCGTACCGTGCAGAGAAAAGACCCGGTGCGCCATCCAGCGCATCAACTTCCAATCCTGAATCATCCCCCAGTGCGATCAGTCCGCTCGCTTGCATGAAGGCTTTCGCTTTTAGGGCTGCGTTTGAGGCGTAAGTCTGTCCATTTTCTTCTACGTGAAGATCCAGCCCTAGATCGGCGGGAGTGATAATCTCGATGGGCAGATCCTGAAGGATGAATTTCATCTCGATTAACTTGCCCGGATTTTGGCTTGCGAGCAATAACTTTAGCATTATATTCTCTTTGATTTGATTCTATCCAACGCCCAGCGAGCATGGTCTCGAACAAGCGGTTCGATGTCATTCAGTGCCTTTTCCAGTGCAGGAATCGCGGCTGGATCGCCTACATTGCCCAGGGCAACAGCCACATTTCTCAGGTAGCCTCGCCGTTTGGCACGCTTGACAGGATTGTTTTTGAATTTCTTATTGAACTCTTGCGGCGTGAGATCTAACTCGGTGATCAGATTGGGATGAGGGTCAATTTTAGCTTCGGTGACAGGCGAGGCAAATCGATTCCAGGGGCAGATCATTTGACAAATATCGCATCCAAAAATCCAAGCGCCAATTTTGGGACGCAGTTCTTCTGCAATTTCGCCCTTATTTTCAATGGTGAGATAAGAGATGCAGCGGTTTGCGTCCAGTGTGCGATTGGGGAGGATAGCCTGCGTGGGGCAAGCTTCGATGCAGCGGGTACAGGTTCCACAATGGTCGGCATTAATCGCTTCGTCTGAAGGGAGTTCAATCCCTAAAAGGATTTCGGCGAGGAAAAAGTAAGAGCCATGTTGTGGGTTGATAAGGCAGGTGTTTTTACCGATCCAGCCAAGACCAGCACGTTGCGCCAAATCCCGCTCAAGAATGGGGCCAGTATCGGTATACCAGCGGTTGGGGATGCTGTGACCCTCCTCACCTTCAATGAATGTAACAATGGCCTTCATCTTTTCAGGAAGCAGGAGATGATAATCTTCGTTCCAGGCGTAGGACGCGACTTTCCCCGTACCCTGCTCCGGTTTAGCGGTCGCAGTTTTTGGGTCCGGGTAGGGGACAGCAAGGAGTAAGATGGATTGGCATTCGGGGAGAATTAATCGGGGGTTATTGCGACGGGAGCGGGCGCGCTCGTTTTCCAGATAGGTCATGGACCCATGACGCCCCGCATCCAACCAGTTTTGGTAAGTTGAGATGTGGGGCGGTGTTTCGGGTGTGGTGATTCCCGCAAGGGTGAATCCCAACCGCAGGGCTTCGGCTTTTATTTTCTTTGCCAGTTCTTTTGACACAGTTTAACGGACGACGATATCAACGTAGAAAAATTCGCCAAAATTGGCACCAGCTGAGTTGCGCATCCGCCAGTAACTTTGATATGAACCCGTTGTGAGCGGAGCGGTGAAGACAACGGTAACTTCCACAGTTTCTTCGGGGTTGATAATGGAGTTAAGGTTGCGGGCCTGGCCGCTCATTTCTTCGCCATAGCCATAGACTAATTGGTAGCCTACGTCCCAGATGCAGGAGCCGGTATTTTTAATGCGCCAGATCTTCTCAAACCCTTGCCCAGGCGACATCTCGGTGCCATCCTGGACGCTGACATCAGCAACCCAAATGGCATTATCACAGATTTGGGAAGTGGGCGAGGATTCAACAAGGATCGTGACAGGTGTTTCTGTGACAGAAATTGATGTAGGTACTGATGTTGCGATTTCTGCGGCTTGGGTTGCTGTAGTCGTTGCTTTGGGTGTAGATGTATTCACTATTCCTGTTTGGGTCATTTCGGCTACCACTGTTTCTGCCGCAATGGTGTAAATCGCGTTAATATCAGGTGTAGGGGAGACAGGTACAGTTTCTCCGCAGGCGCTCAACAAAAATATCGTGAGGAAAGAAACAATGATAAATTTTGCTTTCATAGCACCTCCTTTAGGCGTTAATTACCCTTAACGACAATATATACAGAGAGAATGCCGCCAAAATAAACGCCCCGGTCGTTTTGCAACCTAAAGTGAGTTTCATATTCTCCTACATCAAGAGGGGCGGTCAATTTAACGCCAATATCAATCACGCCACCTGGTTCGACGATTTTACTTTTTTTACTAGATCCCCATGCCGGATTGGCAGCATCAAGGGGATTATTGTCATCAGATCTAGAGCTTTTGCTGCCAACAGGAACGAGCATATAACCTTCATCCCAGGTACAAACGCCAGTATTGTAAACACGCCAAATTTTTTCGAAATTGTGACCAGCTTTTACAGTTGAGCCATCAGGATAGTTGACATCTACCGGATTGCCATAGGTCATTTCGTCGCAGATGGGGCCAGTCGGGGTGGTTAAAAGTGTCCCCGGGGTAAGCGTTGGAATAAGGGTTGGGGCGCCAGGGATGAGGGTTGGTGCGGTACCGATGGGAGTTGCTTCAAGATTGACCAAGGGAGTGACATTTAAATTAATTAACGTAGCTGTAGGGAGTGCTGTTGGGATTTCTGTTGCCGGCTCTGGTGTGGGAGAGAAGGAGATTGCGGTTTCTGTGAGTTGGGCAGCAACGGTTGCTGCGGCAGAAGTGAAGATGGCAACAGGATCAATTTCTGTGGGGGGCGGTTCTGCTGCTCCTCCACAGGCTGTTAAAGTGAGGATAAGTGTTATTAGCAGGACAATACGCCATTTTGTGTGTGTGTGTTTCATTTTAATTCTCCGTGAGCGATGTAAAATAATACGCTCTTATCTTTATTTAGCATAATTTCATTATAATCTACCCGCTCAAGCAGGCAAAGGGGTGCGGAGGTACTTTTGGTTCAAAAAAGACCGCCAGATTTATTCCAGCAGTCTTTGTTTGCCCAAAACTCGTGTTTAGGGGTTGACCCCTGTCAGAATATACCCTGCCTGCAATTGAGCCAACACATCCTGGGCCTGCTGTTCTTTTCCAGGTGGAAGATGCTCAGAGCTTATATCCACCAAAATCAGCGGTGAGGCGATGCTCATTCCGCCAGCGCCGGCAACCAGGTTGGGCCAGGCAAATTCAATTGCGTGGATCACATCTGGTTGAATGGTAGCGACCCAGTTACCTAATTTCTGTTGGGGGGAAAGATCACTGATTACCAATATTCCATTACTGGAGAGATAGGTAAGTAACTCAGGGGTCGCGAACTGGGGAGCGATATACATTGTTTCGATTTGTCTTTGGAGAATCAGAAAATCGGCATAAGCATTATAAGCAGCTGGATCTTCCTCTGCTGGAATTTCTACAAACTGGGGAAAGCAAGGTAGAAAGGTACACCAAGGGGGAAGGATATAGGGGCTGCAAGTACCACAATAATATTCGATTCCCTTCCGAAAAGCTGCTAAGGTTGTTTGCCCAAGGGCATTATCTTTTGGGATGATTAATCCTGCCCGATAATCTTCAGTAATCATTGCGGCGATATAACCTGATATAAAAGCCGCGATATCTGGGCGATCGGTGTTGGCAAGAACGCTAAGATTTCCTCCAGCGACCATGTCTGGGATATTAACGGAGAGAAATTGTGTTTGCGGTGCAGCAGGGGCCAGATCCATTAGACCGGGATCGGGTGGCAAAGCGATAACGACTCGCAACGAAGGTTCAAGATCAGCAGCGGTAAGCGTATTGCGCACCTGAAAACGCATTCCCGCGCTTTGGGCGAGGGTATAAACAAGGGCCTGGTAGGTGTCCGAGACTTCCTGATCCATATCAGCAGGGAGAACCAGCAAGGCCAGGGGAATTTCGGGTGTGGGTGTCAGTGTGGGTTCAGAAGCAGGCGTGGAGCTGGGAGCAAGCGTAGGGATCGCGCTCGGTTCCGCGGTAGAGCCACATCCCATTAACAAAGAGACAAGGATTATTATCAAGACAAATTGTTTTTTCATAAAGTTTTCTCCATTTGAACTGTCCTGAATTTTACCCGAAAGCCACACTTAAAAGAATAACCCGTTCCTTCAAAAGGAACGGGTTATTTTCTTGATTATTTAAAAAGATTATTTTGCCAGTACCTTGATCTGTTTCGGGCGAGCGGACTCGACCTTGGGCAGGCTGAGGGAGAGAATCCCGTTTTTGATCTTGGCTTCAACTTTGTCGGGGTCGACCTCGCTGGGCAGGCGCAATGTGCGAATAAACTTGCCCTCAGGCAATTCGCGCAACAGATGCTCACCATCAGATGTTTGGTACTCACCTTCGATGCGGATGACGTTTTCAAGAATTTGAATATTTAAATCGTCGGCGCTCAGGCCGGGAACGGCAGTGGTCAGGACGAAATTATCATCTTCTTCGCGGACATCAACACGCAGGGTATAAGCTTCATTTTGGCCAGCCAAACGGCCCCTCATCATTCTGTGGTTGTAAGGGCGGGTATAGTAACTCATTTTGATCTCCTTTTAGATTATCAATAAAATTTGAACTGTAGTAGATATAATATCCTGTGAGTGTTAGAAGAATGGCAACAAAAGATTTAAATTCTATAAGAACGGGATGACCAAATTCTTAATTGTTAGCTGAAGGAAAATAGAATGATAAAGTTTTATAGTTGGGGACCTATTTACATGCTTCAGTCGTCTACCTCTCAGTATTCCTTTTTCTACTCACGAAAGGAGATCTTATGAAACTGATCCATACTAATGCCCACGGGACTTTGCTTCTCATCTTGGTTCTTACGGCTTCCTCTGCCTCGGCTTCCAGCGCCTCGATTTCCTCGGGGGTAATGGCTGCCAAACCACCCTCAATGCGGGCCTGCGTGGTTTCCCAAGTGCGCAGTTCGGGGCCTACATCTACAGGCTTATAGTCGGGCAGATCTGATGCGACTGAAACTGCCATAGGGACTAATGTCAATAGCAGGGCTAGAATACCAAATAAAGCAAATAACTTGCGGTTCATTTGTTCCTCCTAAAAAGTTGGCAGTTCTTTTTGTTATATGCAATGATACTGAAAATCTATGACAATTAATAATCCTGAACGATCACCTCCTTCGTGAAGGTACGGCAAAAAAGCCTGCCAAGGGTGCAGGATTTATAAAACAAATTGAAGAGAGCTTAGAAAGGGAATATTCAATAAAAAAACCGAAGGGCTATAACGTTCTGGCCTTCGGCGGTCTGGCGGTCTGCATGCTTTTCAATTGCGGATCCCATGACTTTGCGCCCCCATCTCGCGATGGGTTTACCTTTTCGTGGTTGAATTAAAATAGAGTTCTATTAAATAGATCACACATCTGGACCCATCATATCGTAAGAAAGGCTGTAAAAGTGGCTTCAAAAAAGCGTTAGTGTCTAGCCCTTGAGATATAAAAATTCAACGAGATGATCAGATTTACAATTCATAAATTTATATTAGCATTTTTGCAGAGTGATTCCAAGTGTTTTGCACGAGGTATAATCCTGACTCATGTCAAGGCGTTTAGTCCTCTCCACACTTTTTGTCGTCGCAATAGTTGGCGGCTATCTGACCTATCGGAGTATGCGCTCATCAGGTGCGCGTTCGGTGCAAGTCATGCGATGGTTCCGTGATTCTGATTCCCATGCTGACTGGGAAATCTTGCAAGGCACACGCTGTGGTGATGCCCCTTTTATCCTCCCCACAGATGGGATCATCGGCTATCTCTGGGATGATTCCTTTCGTCCCGGCCATCGGCATCAGGGGCTTGATATTTTCGGCGGAAAAGAACTCGGCGAAACGCCCGTGATTGCGGCTTACGAGGGTTATCTGAGACGTCTACCCGATTGGACATCTTCCGTTATCATGCGTGTACCCAGTGATCCCCTTGAACCAGGGCGTCAAATTTGGCTCTATTACACTCATATGGCAGATGCGGATGGAAATTCTTTTATTGATGATGCCTTTCCGCGCGGGACAAGTGAAGTTCTCATTCCCGCTGGGACACTGCTCGGTTATCAGGGAAATTATTCGGGCGACCCCTTCAACCCGACGGGAATTCATCTGCATTTCTCCATTGTTCTGGATGACGGAAATGGCACCTTCCTGAATGAGCTGGAGATCAAGAATACCCTTGACCCAACCCCTTATCTTGGGATGGCATTGAATGCAAAAGTTAATCAGGATGGGATTCCGACTTGCAATGAGTAAAGAGTTGGTAGAAGTAAAATATTAAACACGAAGGCCACGAAGAGGCACAAAGATAAAAACATGAGCTTGAGTTTTCCTTCGTGCAACTTAGGGATCTTGGTGTTTAATAAACGAGAGATAAACTATGAAATTCAAGGATAAAGTCGTTCTAATCACCGGAGCAGGGCGTGGCCATGGCCGCGAGATCGCCAAAGCCTTTGCTGCTGAAGGTGCGCGCATGGCCCTTAATGATATTTCCCCAGTAAATCTCAACTTGCTTATTGAAGAGATTCAGGCTGAAGGCGGCGAAGCCAAAATCTATGTACAGGATATTGCCAAGAAAGTTCCTGTGCAAGGATTGGTGATGCACGTTGAAGACGATTTCGGAAAGATTGATATTCTGATCAACCACTCTGCTGTAGAGCCCAAGAAATCCCTGCTCGAAATTGACGAATGGGATTGGCAACGTACAATCATGGTTAATTTATCCGCAGCGTTTTTAATGACCCAATCTGTGGGGCGGATCATGAAGAAGAATGGGGGCGGGGTGATCGTCAATCTGATCCCTTTGGCGGGGCGCGATGGTTTGAAAGACAGAACTGCGTACGTTGCCAGTATGATGGGATTAATCGGATTCACGCGTCAGGCCGCGGGCGAACTCGCCTCAGATAATATTCGGGTTCACGCAGTTTGCTCGGGGATACCAGAAATGCACCAGGCGCAACGGGATTTCCCATCATCTTTTAATAAAGCTGTGTTATACCTGTGCGGGGATGAAGCCATTGATTTACATGGCGAGATTTTGAATGTCGAGGAGAAAATATGAAGGGTTCACCTGGAAAAATGATGGCTGCTGCTGAAAGATATCGTGCAGCCTGCCACGCTGTGTCCGATGATAAGGCTCCGCTTGAAGAGGGTGGCTGGAATCTGCACCAGTTGACATCTCATACGCGAGATGTGGAAATCTATGTCTATGGAGCGCGAATGCGCCGCACCGTCGAGGAGGAGAATCCTGAATTTCAGGATTTCGATGCTGAGGCGTGGATGGCCGAAAACTACGATCCCAATGAACCGTTCGCTGATCTGCTGGACAATTTCATGTCGAGCGTGCAAAAGGCGGTAGATTGGCTGGATGCTTTACCCTCCGGATCCTGGGATCGTGAAAGCCGTCATGAGATGGCCAAGGGGAGTGTTTTTACCTTGCGAGACTGGGTTGAGCGAGATATTGCCCATATTGAAGAGCATCTTGAAACGATAGAAAAAGCGAACAATTAATATTGTCTAGGGTTCTCCCCCCGTAAACGGGGGGAGCCAGAGGGGGGCGTAAAAACCCCCACCTAACCTCCCCCGCGTGCAGGGGAGGAGTTACTGATAAGGAAAAAAAAATGGAATATCGTCGTTTAGGATCAGCAGGATTACAGGTTTCAGCACTATCATTTGGTTCGTGGGTTACCTTTGGTGATCAAATTGGAGAAGACGCTGCACATGATATGATGCAGGCTGCAATTGACGCAGGTGTAAATTTCTTTGATAACGCCGAGGCTTACGCAGGTGGAAAATCCGAAACCATGATGGGCAAGGTTGTCAAAAAGGCAGGCTGGAAACGCTCTGATCTGGTTATTTCGACCAAGATCTTCTGGGGTGGTGATGGCCCAAATGATACCGGGCTTTCACGCAAGCATATCGTCGAAGGCGTGGATGCTGCCTTGGCACGCCTGCAAATGGACTACGTCGATCTGGTCTTTGCCCACCGCGCCGATCTGCGCACTCCCATCGAGGAAACGGTTCGGGCCTTTACCCATGTTATCAATCAGGGCAAGGCGTTTTATTGGGGGACAAGTGAGTGGAGTGCAGCCCAGATCATGGAGGCGTACGCCGTCGCCCGCCGTGAGAATTTGATCCCGCCCCAGATGGAACAACCACAATATCATATGTTCCACCGGGAACGCTTCGAGGCTGAGTATGCCCGTCTTTATCAGGAGATCGGCTATGGGACGACGATCTGGAGCCCTCTCGCGAGCGGCTTGCTGACCGGTAAATATAACGCCGGGATGCCCGAAGGGACGCGCGCCACACTCAAAGGATACGAGTGGTTGAAGAAACGTTTCACGGATGAGACAGCCGTTGAGAATATTGCCAAAGTTGGAGAGTTGATCCCGATTGCCGAGAAGATCGGCTGCACGATGGCGCAGCTTGCCCTGGCGTGGACCTTGAAGAATCCCAATGTGAGTACAACCATCACAGGTGCCTCACGTCCAGAACAGGTCGTCGAGAATATGAAGGCGATCGATTATGTTGAAGAACTCACCCCTGATGTAATGGAACGGATTGAAAAGATTTTGAATAATAAACCTGCGCAAGAAACAGATTGGCGCGCATAGCCCTCACCCCAACCCCTCTCCCACGAGTAGGAGAAGGGCCCTGTATATAAAATAAGTACCCGTTCCCTGCCAGGGAACGGGTACTTGGTTTTTATAGAATAAACCTAGTTCTTTTGGAGATACTCGTCGATAGCGGTTGCGGTTTTGCGGCCCGCCACCATGGCGGTGACCACCAGATCGGGGCCAGTGGCTGCATCACCACCGGCATAGACACCAGGAATGGATGTGGCGCCTGTATCATAATCGACGGTGATCAACCCCCAGTCGTGGGTTTCCAAATCTGGCGTGGATTTGCTAATGGTTTCATCAGGCCAATACCCTAAGGCCAGCACGGCTGTATCTGCTTCGACGATAAAGTTGGAGCCTTCTATCTTTGCGGGGCGGCGGCGACCAGAATCATCGGGTTCTCCCAACTCCATCCGTAGGCATTCGACACCGGCCAGGTTGCCATCTTCATCAGGAATAAACTTTATAGGTTGGGTGAGGAACTGATAATTGGCACCCTCCTCTTTGGTCATCTTTCGATCTTTGGCACCACCAGGCATTTCTCTCAAAGTTCGTCGATAGAGACAAGTCACTTCTTCAGCGCCCAGACGCAGAGAGGAACGCAACGCATCGGAGGCGGTATCGCCACCACCGATCACGACCACCTTTTTCCCCACATTTGTAATTGGTTCCACGCCTTCAGGGAGATAGGCCAAATTGACGTTTGTGCGGATCAGAAAATCGGTCGCGAGATGTACGCCTGGCAGGTCAACACCTTCAGCTTTTAGTGGCGCATCGATTTGAGTGCCTACGCCAATGAATACGGCTTCAAAACCTTCCTTGAATAAATCATCGATGGTTTTATCTTTGCCGATGATGGTGTTATATACAAATTTTACGCCTGCATTTTCCAAATCTTGAATGGATTGAAAGACAACTTCTTTTGGAAGCTTGAAATTGGGGATCCCGTATGTAAGCAATCCGCCAGCAGCAGGTTTGGATTCGAAAATGGTAACCTGATACCCTTTTTGAACAAGTTGTTCTGCACAACCGTGTCCAGAAGGTCCTGCTCCGATAATTGCCACCTTTTTTCCATTCAACCCAGGGACTGGAATGGCGTAGCCTTTTACCATGCGTTCATAATCCATCACAAAGGTTTCGAGCATTCCTGTCAGGACAGGTGCATCCCCTTCATTTTTGGCAAGCACGCATGACCCCTGGCATAGCTGTTCATGCGGGCAGACACGGCTGCAAACTTCGGGAAGGGAGCTGGTTTGTCGGTAAAGTTCGGCTGCCTTCAGAAATTCGCCCTGCTCAATTAGCCACATGGCCGAGGGAATATCATTATGGCAAGGGCAGGCAACCATGCATCCGGCCGGATCTGGACAATGGATACATCGGGAGGCAGCCATTTGAGCGCAGTCTTCCGAAAAGGGGATCACCACGTCATTAAAATCGCCAATCCGCTCGGTGGGTGGCCGGAGCTGTATGCCATCACAGACAGTTAAGGCACGTGATTTTCGATCAATAGCCAGAAATTCGCCAGGGATGGATTGAGACATTTTGGATACCTCCGGAGGGCTCAATTCAATACAACTTTGCCAGACCAAATAATAATAAAGATAGCTTCTCCATATTAGTTCCATTTGTCACAAGCATTAGTTCTGTTTGTCACAAATATTATCCATTCTATGGATTTGGCTAAAAAGGAGATTGTATTTTTGGGTTTTTTCTCGTGAGACAGCTATTTTCCTGTGTACATATATGAAAAAGCCCTCTTTTCCACCAAGGAAAGGAGGGCTTCCGCTTCATAATTAGGTCTATGGCTTTGTTTCGATAAATGCTTTCAATATTTCCAACTGACCGAGGTGGAAGCTTTCATGCCAGTGAAAACTTCCAATATGTTCATAACGCGTCTTTTCGCCCCGATAATTGGTGAAGTTTTCATCCAGCCATTCCGCGCTGACATTTTCCAGCGCGGCCTCAAGGAGCTCCACGCTTTCATCGAGATATGCGATCAACTTCTCAAATTTGATGGAAGGGCTTTCCTGCGTTACAGGCTGGGTATCCTGATGATAAAGCGCGCGGACCTCTTCCTGCCACCCGTGCGCTGCATCGACCGTTTCGAGGACATGACTGCGGTTGGTGACGATATGACCGAGGATCCAGTTCATGCAATTGTGTTTGAAGGGGAGTTGTAAAACGCTCTCTTCGTGGCTTATGCCCTTCATGAAAACATGCATAATGCGGTTGTGGAATTGATATTTCTCGTAAAGTGATTGTGCTTTTTTGGTGGGCATGAGTTATTCCTAATCTACTGATAAATAATACTTCCTTACCAAAGTACCAAGCCAGACCAGCCAAGAAACCATTCATAGATCGCAGGGTAAATCGCGAAGCCGATCCAGCCGCCGAGGACGCCGAGCAGCCCACCGACGACGATATCCGAAAGATAATGAACGCCCATCGCGACGCGGGCCAGCGCAACCAGCGGCCCCCAGATGACAAGGATGATCGTCAACCAGAGCGGGCCGAGGAAGACCGCCATCATGGCGATCAAAAAGGAGCGAGCCGCATGCCCGGAGGGAAAGGAGTGTGGGTCGGTGCTGCGATACATGAGTCCCCATTCCCCTTCGGGCCGTTTGCGTTTGACGGAAAATTTAACGGTCAGGACGATGGCGGCCATGATGATGATCGCCCCCAATTGGATGGCGGCCCACTGTTTCCAGGAGGGATTGCCGAGAAACCACAGGATGAGTAATCCTGCCGCCCAGAACCATGAATCCCCAGAGTGGGCGAAGAAGGCGGCGGCAGAGCGCAATGCCCCCGGGTTTTCTGCGATGCGCATTTTTTTTGAGAGTTCAGCGTCGAGTTCGAGGATGTTTTTGATGGTCATAAATTATTAGGTGTCATTGCGAGAAGCCGCTTTGCGGCGACGTGGCAATCTCCCATTTATGGAGGAGATTGCTTCGTCACTGTACGACAGTTTCTCGCAATGACAATAGATTAAACTGTCTTTTCCAAATCCGCCCGCAGCATTTCAAGCTGATGCGGCTTATCCACGTCCATGGCGCCTTCAGCATAGGGCCAAATGAGGGCGCGGCCAGTGAAATTAAGTTTTTTGGTGGCGCGCTTAACCGCGTCTGCCAGAGAGAGGCGTCCAAGCAGTAGCAAGACCAATGTCAGGATGCCGATCGAAGCAGCCTGTTTGAGGGGATTTTTTCGTTGACCGATCAGCACTTCCCATGTGGCGAGGTGCTCGGGATCAGTCGTCATCGAGTGGTGGGCTATGTGGATATCCGCGCCGCAGAGTTCCATATCCTTTAATTTGGTGAAGGTGCGGTTTGAGTTCGGGTAGCGGGCATCCATTGTTTCTCTTTTGACCACGCCGTAGTAGAGATCATGTTTGGTTTCCATGGCGGCATCGATCAGCCAATCGATCATTTCCCCAGTGATGGCGGGAATATCAGCAGACGAGGAGAGGACATACTCTGCCTCGGGGTTGAGTTCGCGCATTTTGTCGATGCCTGCCTCGATATTGGCGAGCATCCGCCCCTGGTTGGGGATGTGATAAGTCGGTTTTTTGCAGGTGACGCTCATCTCTTCGGGTAATCCAATGATGATGACATTCCCCACCTTTTTGGCGTCGCCGAGGGCATCCAATACCCATTGCACCATCGGCTTACCAGCGATATCAAGCATGGCTTTTGCTTTGCCTTGCGTATATTCGTAGAGTGGCTGATCTGGTTTGGGGATGCCACCAGCGATAACAATTGCGTCCATATTTACCTCCACGTCATTGCGAGTATCTTTTTGCGACACGTGCGCCGCACTGCGTGCTCCCAGCGCTGCTCCGCTTTGCGGGGCAGGTGTTGCAGTGCAGGTGAGTAATGACAGGCTAATTTAATTCCTGCATTTGGGGTTCGAAACCCAATTGGTCCAGAAGTTCGCCATACTCATCCCAACTGAGGGGGCGTCCCTTGCCAGAGATGGCGACAAGGGCAGCTTCCATCATATTGGTACCAAAGGAGCGACCATCCAGAACGGGGGTCGTGGTGATCAAATATTTTACGCCAAGCTTTTTGAAAAGCTGCACATCTTCAGGTGTGGTGGTATTGGTGACGATAACTTTGCCTTCCATATTGTCAGGCATATAGCGCTTTATATAGTGGCAATCGCCAGCGATGACAGTTGCCCAATCGTAGTATTTTCCCCATTTAGGCGTTCGCTTTTCCTGTTTTTCGCCAGTTGGGTAGATCCATTCAAAGGGTAATCGTCCAGCGATGGGCATCAGAAGGCTCCCAACTACTTTAAGATGGCTAAGTTTATGGATTGCAATTGGAATGTCCAGACCGAACATCAAATCGCCAAAGACTGTCTCGTACCCGGCCTCGGCAAAAGATTTCGAGAGTCCCCAACGGTCTACTCCAAGAGCTACCAAGACTTTACGTCCCTTTTGGTTAATATAATCACCGATTTTTTCATCAAGAAAAGCGGCAGATTTATTTTCTAGGGTATTTTTCAATCCGCCCCCATCTACCACAGGCGTTTTTTCAATATAGCGTACCATCGGTTTCACTGAATAAAGAGGGAACCATTTTCCATCTATCAGCGCACCCAGGTCTGCACCACCGACGCCAAAAGCATCTACTGTGCCATCCAGTTCCTTATATTTCAGGGCAGCGGCTTCCATATCTCCATCTGTCCCAATGCGTTCTATGCTGATCTCTTGTCCAAGCAAAGTCACTGTTACGGCTTTGTCTCGTTTTGATGAGCCAATACTCACACTCACTGCTCTTTTCATTTCATTCTCCTTCGGGTGAAAATAAATTCATCGCATAAATGATTGGATCATTTCAAACACTTTGATTATACCCATATTAAGAAAAAAACTCAGCCAGAGTTTGTTGCTGACTGAGATTTGGAGGTGAGGGTCACTTTCAATATAACAGACACCTGATATTTTTCATATTTTTCGTGTTTGGAATTTCAGGAATTCTTTATCAATCCATCCAGAACTTTTTGCGATTTTTCTTCCACAACGGCATGTTGGCTTCCACCATGACTGTCCATCGTCACCACGACCAGGAAATCTTTTACATCGATCACCCAGATCGCTTCGGGAACGCCAAAATCCAGTTTGTGGACGGCGAGAACCTTTTGTACACATTGGGCGATCAGCGACGCTGCGCCGCCGATGGCGTGGAAGTAGACTGCAGGCGTATCCTGACAGCCTTTGAGCGTCTTTGCGCCCATGCCGCCTTTGCCGATGACGCCTTTTATGTTGAAATGCTCCATGACCAGAGCCTGATAGGGTTCCTCGCGAATGGAAGTAGTTGGTCCCGCCGCGACAAATTTATAATCACCTGTTTCCACACCGGAGACAACCGGTCCACAATGATAGATGATCCCACCATCTAGAATTGGTTTAATTGCCTCGAAGACTTCAAGGTCATCGCCTACGGGCTGACGTTTTTTGGTGATGAAGGTATCGTTCATCCACTTGTGGACGGCATCGCGCCCGGTCAGCATCACACCTGAGAGCAAAACCGAATCGCCGACTTTCAATTCGCGGATGGCTTCATCACTGATTGGGATGGTTATTTTTTTCATTTTCTTCTCCGATTGCACCACAAAGGCACAGAGTACACAAAGTTTTTCCTAATCGTCACAAAGAATCCTTTGTGTCTTCGTGCCTTCGTGGTGAAAAAAATTAATCGTAAATTACTTCGCTACCCTTCACCGTCATTTTGCGGCGTCTATAAGCCCAGCACATATACGAGACAGAAACAAAATAGCTTGCAGGCAGACGATGTAGCCCTTTGATTTTTGTATCCAGCACAGTGGTTTTGCCGCCAAAACCCATCGGGCCGACACCCATCTGATTGGCTTCTTCGGTGATCTGTTTTTCCATCGCATTGAGTTCGGGATTGGGGTTTTCCTCGCCAATCTCGCCTAGCAATGTTTCTTTGGAGGCAAGGTAAGATGAACTCCGATCCCCGCCGATGGCAACACCGAGAATGCCCGGAGCGCAGCCCCTGCCCTGGGCTTGATGCACGGCATCGAGTACCACCTTGCGGACACCCGCGAGGTCACGACCGGCACCCATTTCGGTGTTGGGCAATGTATACTGCGCCCCAACATTTTCGCATCCGCCGCCTTTGAGCATCAATTCAATGGTCAGAGGCTGATCCTGATCGACTTCCTCAAAGTGGATCGTGGGATAATGATCGTCGCCTGTATTATCGCCGGTATTTTTGCCAGTGATGGCATTGACCGAGTTGGGACGCAGATAGTTTAGCCTGGTCGCTTCGACGACGGCATCCTGGATCATTTTCTTGATTTTGCGGGTACTATTCCCTTCAGGGTAGTGGACGTAGAAGAGGGGTGTCCCCGTATCCTGGCAGATCGGAGTGGAGTTTTTCCTCGCCAATTCCACATTCTTTAGTATGGTATCAAGCGCACCCTGCGCAGCGGACCCGTCTTCCTCATCCGCATAGGAGGCGCGCAGCTTGGCTTCCACATCCGGGGGCAGATCGGTGGATGTGCGCCGCACGAGTTCGAGTATTTCTTGAGTCAGATCTTGCATAGTGATCTCCAAATTAGAAATGAAAAGATACTTCAATCATACTCTAAAATAATGAGAATTTGAGTAGTGAAGAACATAATATTGCATATGAAAAGGTTATCGGCTATCAATTATTTCTGCCTTTCGTGTACAATAGACATAATAATTGGCCTATTTATTGGTATGTCATAAGGAAGCCTTGAAATGCAAGAGATACGAGAAACATTTTTTGATTTACTGAAATCTTCTCCAAAACCCATTCTCGCAGATGGAGCAATGGGGACGGTATTGCACTCCCACGGGGTGGGATTTAATCAATGTTTTGATGAACTCAATCTGACAAACCCTGCCCTGGTGGGAGAAACACATCGTGCTTATATTGAAGCTGGCTCGCAGATCATTTATGCCAACACTTTTAGTGCCAACCGATATAAGTTGGCTGACCATGGCCTGGAAGATAAAGTAGCCGAGATCAATAAGGCAGGGGTTGAGCTGGCCCGGCGAGTGGTGGCTGCATCCTTTAGGTCTGTGCTTGTGGCCGGAGATGTCGGTCCACTTGGGGTACGATTGGCACCCTATGGACGTGTGCAAATTGAAGATGCTAAAGCCGCATTTACGGAGCAAATTGCTGCCCTGTGTGAAGCGGGCGTTGATCTATTGGTGATCGAGACCTTTGGCGATCTGTATGAGATTCGTGAAGCGGTAATTGCTGCCCGTGAATTTTGTGATATGCCTATTGTGGCTTCAGCGACATTCACGCAAGATGATCGCACAGTATTAGGTGATACTCCTGCAAAGGTGGCACAGGCGCTTCATAAGGCTGGAGCCGATATTATCGGGGCAAATTGCTCAGGAGGTCCGGCCCAGTTATTCCGTATTTTGGGGCAAATGAAGCAGGCAGTTCCGGATACAAGGTTTGTCGTCAAACCGAATGCAGGCTGGCCTGAGCAAATTGGCGGGCGGGTGATGTACTCGGCTGGGCCGGATTATTTTGGTGAATATACTCAATCGTTTGTGAATTTGGGTGTCAGTATCCTTGGTGGATGTTGTGGTACAACCCCAGAGCATATTGCCCAAATGCGGATTGCGCTTGATAGGGAGGTTTCTCCGGTAAGTCAGGAAAATCTTCAGATCCAAATACCTTCTCTTGATATCGATCAAATTGTCCCGGAACAACCAACCCAATTGGCCCAAAAATTTGCTGCGGGAGAATTCGTTATCTCCGTTGAAATGGATCCGCCACGGGGCCTTGCTCCGCATAAAATCATTGCCGGGGCATCAACATTGAAAGAAGCGGGTGCAGATGTGATCAATGTAGCCGATAGTCCGAGGGCAAGCATGCGCATGTCGCCGTGGGCGGTCTGCGAGTTGATCCAGCGAGATGTTGGGATTGAGACTACACTGCATTTTCCCACTCGTGGACGTAATCTCCTGCGGGTGCAGGGTGATCTGCTGGCATCTCATGCCCTTGGTATTCGAAATGTTTTTGTCGTGATGGGTGACCCAACTTCGATTGGCGATTACCCCGAAGCGATGGACGATTATGATCTGGTCCCTTCAGGATTGATGAAATTAATCGCTCAGCGATTTAACCAGGGTGTTGATCATGCTGGTTCCGACATCGGACAACCGACCAGCTTTTTTGTAGGTTGTGCACTCAATTTGATGCCGAAAAATCAAGAACGGGAAATTAAAGTGCTAAGACGCAAAATTGCTAACGGGGCAAATTTTGCACTTACGCAACCGGTTTATAAGCCTGAAAAAGCACTTAAATTTCTCAAGCACTATGAAGACCAGTTTGGAAAATTAGAGATACCACTTTTGGTGGGCATCCTGCCTCTATATGGCACGAGGCATGCGGCCTTTTTGCATAATGAAGTTCCGGGTATCGTCATTCCTGGTGAGATCCGTCAGCGGATCGAACGCGCCGGAGACAATGCTCCCAAAGAAGGTGTCAGGATTGCATCGGAACTGGCTGAAGAAATC
Organism: Candidatus Desulfolinea nitratireducens; assembly: GCA_014382535.1. GTDB lineage: Bacteria > Chloroflexota > Anaerolineae > Anaerolineales > Villigracilaceae > Desulfolinea > Desulfolinea nitratireducens. The sequence continues at coordinate 25,880 of JACNJN010000119.1, forward strand.
AAGGAGTGGGGACAGGGAATATATATCATGCCCGCTTTTGGTCGCTATGACCTGGCAGTGGAAATTGTGGATGCGGTGAAAAAATAAATAGTGTGATAGCTGCCCTCCTATTTTACCCACCAGAGGACTGATATAATACGATTTATGAAGAAACTGAATACGATTCGAGGGCGGATTGCAGTTCTCCTCGGATCATTTTTTTTACTGGTCATTATTTCGGTGGGGGTCATGTTATGGAGTGTGGCAACCCAGAAAAAAGATGCGCTAATTATCAATATGGCGGGGCGGCAACGCATGCTTACCCAGAAAATGACCTGGCTGGCGCTAGCACAACCTGAAGATCCCGAATTATCAGCTTCGATAAAACTTTTTGACCAAACATTGCAAGCCCTTCGGTATGGGGGAATAACGATTGATTCCGCGGGCAATAATGTAATCCTGCCTATGGCACCGGACTCTGGTCTGAACGCCCAATTGGACGAAGTAATGAAAACCTGGGAGAAATTCCGTGCAACCTTGGAACCGCCGGATGCTTCAGCTATTCCTGTCATTGCACCCCAAATACTGGACCAGATGGATGCTGTGGTGACAGGGTTTGAAACTCGCGCAGAGGCAAAACATCTTCGCCTGGAGTTGATTCAAACCATATTTTTGCTAGTGGCGATGGGTCTTTTGGTCTGGGGATTTTTCAGCACCCGCCAAATGATCATCAGCCCTTTATCAGAGTTGGGTACAGCCGTGCAGAAAATGGGTGAAGGAAATCTTGACTGGCCTCTACCTCCAATGGAAAAAAACGAGTTGGGTGAGTTAGCTCAGTCATTTGAGACAATGCGTACCGAGTTGGCTCAATCTCGGAAGGTCCTGGAAAATCAGGTAGCTCAACGGACGCAAGAATTAACCACGGCCTTTGAATTCAGTCAGGAAATTGTAGCCCAGCGTGAATTGAATGTATTGATGAATTCTGTAGTCGAACGAGCGCGGGTATTGATGCATGCACAATCTGCAGCTCTTTGTGTATTATCCTCGGATGGAAAAACCCTGGAACTAGTTGCAAATAGCGGTGAGAATAAAGTTGATCTGGGTATGATTCAAACCATTGAAGGTGGTGTTGCTCTGCCTGTTATTTGTTCTGGGCGGACAGTGGTGAGTCATACGAGTTGTTCGAACTGCGATTTTCTTCATGCTCACTCCCCTGGCCGATGTGTTGCCACTCCTCTTCGGGCTGGCAATCATACCCTTGGCGCATTATGTGTGGTGCGTTCAAATCAGGAAAATAATGGTGATTTTGCATCCTTTGATGCGGAGGGCCAGCGTGCTCTCAGTCTTCTGGCAAATTCAGCTGCAATCGCCATTGCCAACGCTCACCTTGTGAGTGCGGAACGGGAGAAGGCAGAACAGGCTGCTGCTCTCGCCGAGAGAGAAGAGTTGGCTGCAGATCTACATGATAATTTAGCGCAAACATTAAGTTATACAAAAATTAAATTAGAGTATTTGGACGAAATTCTGGTTGATGATCAAGATGCTGAAAAGCGAACTACGCTAAAACAAATAGAAAGAGCTACCGAAACAGCCTATCAGCAGGTTCGGGCATCCTTAGTGGGTCTCATCAAGCCGCATTCAGCAGGTGAAAATTTTGCCAGGAAATTTTTTGCCGGCGTGGATGAGTTTCGCACGGCTTATGAATTCCCCATTGAGTTGGAGATACTTGATTCTTCTGTTTTGGATCTGCCTACTACCACGCAAAGCCAAATCCTCCACATCCTTAGTGAGGCACTCTCCAACATTCAACGACATTCTCAAGCCAAGCATGTATGGGTACGGGTCGAACGCGTAAACGGTCATGCCCGCTTTACAGTTGAAGATAATGGCCTCGGATTTGATCCTGAAACATCGACCGGAGGAGATCACTTCGGGTTGCGGATCATGCAGACGCGGGTTGAAAGAGCAGGAGGAGAATTTTCGCTGGTATCCAATCTTGGAAAAGGCACCAGAATTTCTGCGGTCTTCCCGTTACAGAAATCCAACGAGTCTGAGAGTCAAAAATCAGGAGTAAAAGCGTGACAGTTTTTCGTATTTTGCTCGTGGACGACCATGATTTATTTCGTGCCGGGTTAGCAGGGTTGATTAATGCCCAGCCGGATCTTGAAGTTGTTGGAGAAGCCGGAGATGGCCTGGAAGCGCTCAAAATGGCTCGTGATTTGAAACCCGATTTGATCGTGATGGATATCAATATGCCTATTTGTGATGGACTGGAGGCAACCCGTCTGATTTGTACAGAGTTGCCAGGCTCACGGATCCTTACCCTTACTGTTCATGATGAAGATGAGAAGCTCTTCGCAGCAATAAAAGCGGGGGCTGTTGGCTATCTGCTCAAAAGCACGGATAAAGCGAATTTTCTGGAGGGCTTGCGCAATGTTCTTGCTGGTGAATCAGCGTTACCGCCAAAGTTGGCGACGCGCGTACTGGATGAATTCGCCCGAATGATGAACCAAGCTATCGCGATAACGTCAGACGAAGATGCTCCTGATCTCACTCACCGGGAGCGTGATGTTTTGCAATATATCGGAGCTGGCTCATCAGATAAAGAGATCGCAGCGCAATTATCAATCAGTATCTACACCGTTAAAAGCCATGTACGCAATATTCTTGGAAAATTACACGCGGTAAATCGGCGGGAGGCTGCAAGACTCGCATCTCAGCATGGACTATTGAAAAAATAGGATTTGCGGACTTTCGTATTTTTAAAGCGCTTGCCCCAATGCTCTGCGTTGGGGTCTTGGAGACAAGCCGCACCGCAGAGCATTGCTGCGAGAAAAGGTGTTTGTAAGTCCTTTATTTTTTTAAGCGGATAAACGGGGAACTAATCCTTTTTTAGAAGAGCGGTCATTTAGATCGCTCTTTTTTCATCCTTTGTACCATTGACGACGGATAGACACGCATTCTCTAGTTCGTTATTCTTGATAGATGGAATTGCGCAATGTTTTTGTCGTTGGAGATTCATTATTTGCTGAAACTTTAATCCAATTATTGGGGGATAGTCAGACCGTTTCGGTAATTGGTACAGCGCCCACGCCTGAAGATGCAATCCCAAAACTGAAAAGCCAGACGCCTGATGCTGTGATTGTGGCTGTGGCTGACGAATCCATTGTCGCTGCTTTTACTCCCATTTTGATTGCCAATCCAAATCTTCCGATCATTCACGCGGATCTGAATACCAACCAAATGCAGGTCATCACCAACCAATCCATCGATGCCAGGGTGTCAGATCTGCTTGCTGCCATTGCAGCCTTGCCCAAACAGGACGCATCAAAAGATGAAAATATAAAAGCATAATGCTAATAAATACGTAGAGGAGTGTCTTATGGAAGTCAAGCATAATATCTGGAGATCACTGGCAGAAAGATCTTTTGTAATTATCTTGTTAAGTGGGGTTTTGCTGACTGGATCTTTTTATCAGGCAACAGCATCCCCGAAACACCAATCCTCTGATGAGGGCCAGGGTATTTTTGAACAGAAATGCATATCCTGCCATTCAATCGGCGGAGGAATAGTTGTTGGCCCTGATCTGGAAGGAGTATTGGATCGGCGCGATCGGGATTGGGTAGCCAGTTTTATCAGTGCCCCGGATCAAATCCTGGCAGATGGAGATCCAATCGCCACGGGTTTACTGGCTGAATTTAACGGCATCCCGATGCCAAACCTAGGGCTACCAGACGCAGAAGTGGAATCGCTGCTGACTTTTTTTGAAGGTGGTGAAAGTGTCGCTCCCGTTACCAGTGACCCTCTACCATCAGGAAAGATTAGCCGGGGTGAAGGGCTTTTTACCGGCGGAGAAGCATTTGACAATGGCGGTACACCTTGTATTGCCTGCCACACTGTTGGCGGTGTTGGTTTATTTGGTGGCGGCAGTCTGGGTCCTGATCTGACCCATGTTTTCCAGCGATATGGAGAAGTGGGTTTAGCCAGTTCAATTCAGAATATTGCATTTCCCACCATGCAGGGTGTTTATGCTGAGAAAGCTTTATCAAACCAGGAAATCGCGGATTTATTGGCCTTTTTTGCAGCTGCTGATTCAGAGGGGAAAGAGGGCGTTGCTACCGGAGCCACCTCGTTATTCTGGGGTGCAGGTCTTTTGGGTGCCGGAGTACTTTTTGGAGTCATGGCATTTTTCTGGCCAAAACAACGAGAGAATCTATCAGATCGCTTGAGAAGAGATGCAGGGATCACTTCAAGGAGACACTCATGAAAGAATGGACTAAGGAAAAAGTTTCACCCACTGAGCGAAAATGGGAAGAGTTCTACCGCAATCGACACCAGCATGATAAGCGGGTGCGAACCACCCATGGTGTAAATTGTACGGGTAGCTGTTCGTGGGAAGTATTCGTAAAAGATGGCATTGTCACCTGGGAAATGCAAGCCACGGATTACCCTCAGTTGGAAGAGGGACTCCCACCCTATGAGCCGCGTGGCTGCCAGAGGGGGATCAGTTACTCCTGGTATCTCTACAGCCCCATTCGCGTCAAATACCCTTATGGGCGCGGAGCATTGATCGATCTCTGGCGGGAGGCTAAAGCCCTTCATGGAGATCCCGTCAAAGCCTGGGCAGCCCTGATGGAGGACGAAGATTCCCGGAAACGTTATCAGCAAGCCCGGGGCAAGGGCGGTTTTCGACGTATTTCCTGGGGTGAATCTCTCGAATTGATCGCAGCCTCCATGATCCACACCACCAAGAAATATGGTCCCGATAGAGTGGCTGGCTTTTCCCCGATTCCGGCTATGTCGCAGATCAGTTATGCTGCCGGGAGCCGATTTATGAGCTTGCTGGGTGGCGTGATCATGAGCTTCTACGACTGGTATTGTGATCTCCCACCTGCCAGCCCTGAAATTTGGGGTGAACAAACCGATGTTCATGAGTCAGCCGACTGGTTCAACTCCCGTTTTATCGCCGTGGTGGGATCCAATCTCAATATGACCCGCACACCTGACACCCATTTCATCTCAGAAGTGCGTCACGCCGGTGGTAAGCTGACGGTCTTTGCCCCAGATTTCTCACAGGTTGCCAAATACGCCGATTACTGGATTCCTGTCCATGCCGGACAGGATACTGCTTTCTGGATGGCGGTCAATCATGTGATTTTGACTGAATTCTATGTTCAGCGGCAGGTGCCATATTTTATGGATTACCTCAAGCAATACTCCGATATGCCCTTCCTGGTTCAGATCGATGAGAAGAGACCGGGCAAATATATGCGTGCCAACAGAGTAGGCGAATACAAGGATGTTGAAAACGGTGATTGGAAACTGCTCATTTGGGATGAAAAGAGTGGGCGCCCCCGCATGCCAAAAGGCACGGTCGGCTTCCGCTGGGCAGAGAAGGAAAAGGGGAAATGGAATCTCGAACTAAAAGATGGTCTGACCGATGAAGAGATTAACCCGCAATTGAGCTTTGCCGAATCCCACGACGAAGTTGTCGATCTTGAATTTGATGATTTCTCAACCAATACATCCAACGCACGCGGTGTGCCAGTACGTTATATTGAAACTGAGCAGGGCCGGATCGCTGTAACCACCGTTTTTGATCTTGTGATGGCTCAATTTGGTGTCAATCGTGGTCTGTCTGGTGAATATCCGGAAAGCTACGAAGATGAGGATGGTGTCTACACACCGGCCTGGCAGGAGAAATATACTGGCATCCACCAGGATACATGCATCCGTTTTGCTCGAGAGTGGGCCACCAATGGTGAAAAGACCAAAGGCAAGAATATGGTCATCATCGGTGCTGGGGCGAATCACTGGTATCACAACAATTTGCTCTATCGCTCATCCATTGTCGCATTGATGCTGACTGGTAGTGTGGGCGTCAATGGCGGTGGTCTGGCTCATTATGTAGGACAGGAAAAACTTGTCAATATCGGCTCCTGGGCCACCATCGCATTTGCTACTGATTGGGGGATGGCTCCACGCCAACAGAATACACCCTCTTTCCATTATGTGCACAGTGACCAATGGCGTTATGAGCGTGGTTATACCGCTTATGACGAATTGCCAAATAAGCCTGCAAGAGACCATACCATCGATCATCAAGTTCGTGCAGTGCGCCGAGGTTGGCTGCCCTTCTTCCCGCAATTTAAACGGAATTCAGTTGATGTGGTGCAAGATGCCCTTGACGGTGGTGCTAAAGATGATGCTGAGATTGTGAAATATGTTGTAGATCAATTCAAAGAAAAGAAACTCGATTTGGCGGTTGAAGACCCGGATGCTCCTGAAAATTGGCCCAGAGTATGGGTGATTTGGCGCGGTAATGCGATCGGCACCAGTGCCAAAGGACATGAGTTCTTCATGAAGCATTACCTGGGTACACATAGTACTGCCATCGCTAAAGAGCAAGCCTTGGGACATACCAGCGAAGTTGTTTATCACAAGCATGCACCAGAAGGAAAAATGGATTTGGTGGTGGATCTCAACTTCCGCATGGATACTTCGGCTTTATATTCCGATATCGTCCTGCCGGCTGCATCCTGGTATGAGAAAGATGATCTCAACACCACAGATATGCATACTTATATTAACCCCATGCAGGCAGCGGTGCCACCGGCTTGGGAATCCAAGAGTGATTGGGATATCTTCAAAACCCTGGCTCAAAAAGTAAGTGAGTTATCTGAAACACATCTTTCTGAACCGTTCAAAGATGTGGTTATGTTGCCGCTCCAGCATGATACGCCTGATGAGATTGCTCAACCCAGCGTGCAAGATTGGCAAAAAGGTGATGTCGAGCCAATCCCTGGTAAAACCATGCCTCATTTCAAGGTGGTTGAACGCGATTATGTGAAATTGAGTGAGCGTTTTGTCAGCTTGGGCAAAGGCGTTGAGAAAAACGGGATCGCTGCCCACGGGTTGCGCATCCCTGTGGCAGATGAATATCAATATCTTAAGCGTCAACAGCCCAGGACATTCGGCAAAAACCTGCCTGAACCTGGAGATGTTTACCCCTCCCTGGAGTTTGGACGGGAGGTTTGCGACACAATTTTACGCCTGGATCCGGCATCCAATGGTGAGTTGGCCTATCGTGCTTTTGAAGCGGAAGAAAAGAAAACAGGACTATCCCTCACCGATTTGGCCGAAGGGACACGCTCAGCCCGTATCTCCTTTGCTGACATTATTAGTCAGCCCCGTCGAGTGTTGACAACCCCAACCTGGTCTGGATTAATCAATGAAGGCCGCGCGTATTCGCCTTTCACCCTGAATGTTGAACGCATGGTTCCCTGGCGGACGCTGACGGGACGACAACATTTCTATCTCGACCATGAAGGTTATCTGGATTGGGGTGAGCACCTGCCAGTCTACAAGCCGCGCCCTGATCACACCATGCTCGATGATACCGAGCGAAGTATGGCCGAAGCACAAGGCAAGATGCTCAACTACATTACTCCGCATGGCAAGTGGAGTATCCACTCAACCTATTCTGATAACCATCGTATGATGACTCTCTCCCGGGGTAACTATCCGGTATGGCTCAATCACAAGGATGCCGCAGAGATGGAGATCAAGGATAATGATTGGGTTGAACTCTATAATGATAACGGGGTCTTCGTACAGCGAGCCATCGTTTCTTCTCGCATCCCCAGCGGCACGGTATTTGTCTATCACGCTACCGAGCGAACGATAGGCATTCCGAAATCTCCGCTCCGAGGGAATAAACGAGCGGGTATGAACAACTCGTTGACCCGTGCTCGCCTCAAACCAGTGCTGATGTCTGGCGGTTATGCCCAGTTCACCTATGCCTTCAATTACTGGGGCCCTACAGGCGTCAATCGAGACACATTCGTCTTCGTACGAAGGATCGAAAAGCCAGACTTCTAAATCATCCCTCAACCTCTCAACCCCGCCCCTTTCTCAGAAGGGGGCGGGGAGAGATTAAGGTAAGGAGAATTTTATGAACGTACGTACCCATATGAGTATGATCTTCCACCTCGATAAATGCATCGGTTGCCATACCTGCTCAGTGGCATGCAAAAATATTTGGACAGACCGTAAAGGCGCCGAGTATATGTGGTGGAATAATGTTGAAACCCGCCCAGGGACAGGATACCCCACCCAATGGGAGAATCAGGAAGAATTTAGAGGGGGGTGGGAGAGAAAAAAGAATGGGCTCAACCTGAAGTTGCATACCCGTTTTCAGGGTTTACTCAAACTATTTTACAATCCGAGTCTCCCTGATCTGAGAGATTACTACGAACCCTTCACCTTTGACTATCAGAATCTGTTCAACTCTCCTCAAAAAGATGTGCAGCCTATAGCCGAACCAGTCTCTATGATCACAGGGGATCCCATCGATATTGAGACGGGACCCAACTGGGATGATGATCTTGGTGGCTCGAATGTCTACGCAAAAAATGATCCCAATCTGGAATCGCTTCCCGAGGAAGTTCGCGAGCAGATGAATGAACTGGAGCGCCTGGTATTCAATTACCTGCCCAGAATCTGCAATCACTGCCTGAACCCTGCTTGTGTGGCGGCCTGTCCCTCTGGCGCGATTTACAAGCGCGGAGAAGATGGCGTGGTTCTGGTCAACGAAAATAGCTGCCGCGCCTGGCGGATGTGTGTCGCAGCCTGCCCGTATAAAAAAGTTTATTACAACTGGTCAACGGGTAAATCCGAGAAGTGCATCCTGTGCTTCCCCCGCATGGAAACAGGGCAGGCTCCGGCGTGTGCACATTCCTGCGTTGGACGTATTCGTTATATGGGCGTGCTGCTTTATGATGCAGATCGAATTCCTGATGCAGCCGATGTTCCTGATGAGGAACTTATCGCGGCCCATCGAGAGATTATCCTCGATCCCCATGATCCGGAAGTGATCGCTGCGGCCAAGGCTAACGGAATCGATGATGGTTGGATTGAATCCGCTCAAAACTCCCCGGCCTATAAGTTTGTCAAGGAATGGGAATTGGCCCTGCCTCTTCACCCTGAGTTTCGCACCATGGTGATGATGTACTACATCCCGCCGCTATCCCCGATTGTCAGCATAATAGAAAAGAATCTCTTCCGACTTGATTTGATGAATGAAGATTATGACTTCGAGTTATTCGACCGCCTCGACGCTGCTCGCCTTCCGGTCAAGTACCTGGCAAATTTATTCACCGCGGGAAATGAGGGCATCATGCGTACTGTCTTGCGCAAACTATTGTCGGTGCGAATTTATATGCGCCGTAAGACAGTTGATGGTGTAGTTGACGATGTCGCCCTTAAAACGCTCGCAGATGCAGGCCTCACTGAAGAAGAAGCCATTGCAATCTATAAGATGACTGCTTTGCCAACTATGGAAGAACGTTTTGTTTTCCCGCCTTATCATCGCGAGATGAGTATTGAAGCTGGAATGGACCCATTGGCCCATAAAGGCGAAGCCGGTTTGGGATATATTCAACAGCCGAAGAGAGGTTCATAATGGATAACTTTTCATTGTTTGCTCAAGCCTTGCGTTATCCCTTCCCTGGCCATATTGATACATTATCTACGCAGATTGCCCCCTTGGACGGTCAGCCTGGCAGCAAGGAGTTTGTAAAATTTCTGACGAAATTTCAACGGCTTTTACTCAGCGAGCAGGAAGAGCTCCATACCCGTACTTTAGACCTGACCCCCTTGGTGGCCCCTTATGTTGGGTATCAGATTTGGGGCGAGAGTTATAAGCGCGGTGAGTTTATGGCTGACCTTAGCCGCGAAATGAAAGCATATCAAATCGATCTGGAAGGCGAATTACCCGACCATCTGCGCCCGATCCTGCAATATCTCACAGCCTCATCGGCACCATTGCCAGAATTGATCGAAGTCCTCGATCAGGCTGTGAACACGATGCGTAAATCCCTGAAAAAAACTGAGGATAATAACCCCTATTTGCACTTGTTTGATGCGATCGCTAAGGCCTGCAAATCATTGCAGGTTGCAGCCTGAGGCCTGGAGCAAATCGAGAATTCTGGAGAGTAAATTATGGACTGGAACCAACTATTCTTTGTTCTAATCCCCTACATTTCGGTGACCCTGTTTATCGCGGTAACAATTTACCGTTCGATCTTCAGGCCCTTTACCGTCTCAAGTCTGTCATCCCAACTGCTGGAACGGAAAAAACTGTATTGGGGATCGGTCCCTTTTCACTATGGGATTGTATTGATTTTATTAACCCACCTCCTGGCTTTGATTTTCCCCAAAGCGTTGTTGCTCTGGAATGCAGTTCCTATTCGCCTCTATTTGCTGGAAATCAGTGGCCTTGCACTTGGCTTATGGGCTTTGGCTGGCGTGGTTTTATTGATTTATCGACGCATATCTGTCGCTTATATTCGGAAAGTGACTACGCCAATGGATATCGTTGTTCTCCTGTTGACATTGGTATCGATCATCACAGGAGTTCTAACCGCAGTTGGCTACCGTTTTGGTTCGACCTGGTTTACGGGTGTGTTTACGCCCTACCTCTGGTCGATCCTGACCCTGCAACCCCGCCCCGAGCTGGTTGCACCGCTGCCCTGGCTGATCCAATTGCACGTGCTCAATAATTTCATCTTGTTGGCGGTTTTCCCCTTTTCACGACTGGTCCATATCCTAACATGGCCATTGCATTACCTCTTTCGTCCCTGGCAAATTGTGATTTGGGTAAGAGAACGTCGTCAATTGGCGGAATAACAATATTTATTGAGGAGCATCATGCAAGAAAAGAACACAGCCTACAGAGTTCTGGCTCTTAATACAATCGCATTTACCGTCTGTTTTGCAGCCTGGATGTTGAATGGCGTTTTGGTCACCTTCCTGGTGGATAACCGGATTTTTGACTGGAATGCGGCTCAAATGGGCATGATGATCGGCATCCCGGTGCTGACGGGTTCGATCATGCGCCTGCCCTTGGGCGTGCTGACCGATAAATATGGCGGTCGGCCGGTTTACACTCTGCTGATGTTGCTCAGCGCCATTCCCATGTATATGCTGGGGCAGGCAAACTCTTATAACGAATATATGCTCTATAGCCTGGGTTTCGGCATGACGGGTACCTCCTTTGCTGTTGGGATTGCCTTCAGTTCAGTCTGGTTTTCGAAGGAACGACAGGGAACTGCGTTGGGAATTTTTGGGGCAGGCAATGCCGGTGCCGCGCTGACCACTTTGGGTGCGCCCAGTTTATTGCGCTGGCTGACCAATAACGGAGAAAACCTTGATAACTGGCGTAAACTCCCGGCTTATTATGCTGCTGCATTGGTTGTGATGGCTGTGGTCTTTTATATGTTTACAACTAATCGCAAACCGGCTAACGGTCAACGTTCAATCATCCAGATGTTGGCACCGCTTAAGCAGGTGCGCGTCTGGCGCTTTGGGTTGTACTATTTCCTGGTCTTTGGCGGTTTTGTGGCTCTGGCGCAATGGTTGGTGCCCTATTATGTCAACGTTTATGCGATGACAATCGTGACAGCCGGGCTGCTTACCTCGATCTTCTCGCTGCCTTCAGGGATTATCCGGGCACTTGGCGGCGTTTTGTCGGATAAATTTGGCGCTCGGTCCGTAATGTATTGGGTCTTCGGAATTATTGCCTTATGCTGCTTCCTGTTGTTCTTCCCCAAAATGGAAATTGAATCCCCGGGTAGTGGTGTGATGGCTCAGCGTTCAGGAACAGTTACTGCCCTTTCTGCAAGCGAAATCCAGGTGGATGAATTGACCTATCCCCTGATCCCCAAAGTGGAAGTTAACTACGAGGATGATGCTGTCATCTTGCTGCCCAAACTAAACACCTGGCAGGAATCTAACGTAGAGGTTGGAGATCAGGTTGCCAAGAAAGAATTATTGGCTAGCGGTGTCACGCATATCTACTTCCAGGCCAATGTTTGGGTATTCACTTTTTTTGTATTCGTGATTGGAATCGCGATGGGGATTGGCAAGGCCGGTGTTTATAAATTTATTCCCCAATATTTTCCAACCGAGGTCGGTGTCGTGGGCGGGATTGTCGGTGTGGTCGGCGGCCTAGGCGGATTCGTCAGCCCATTGATTTTTGGACGCTTGCTACAGTCGATTGGGTTGTGGACCACGACCTGGATATTTTTCTTCGTCTTCACAATGGTCTGCCTGATCTGGATGACCCTGGTTGTGCGGAAAATTTCAAAAAAGGATACTCGTATTGAAGTAGCGGGATCCTGATCGGGAAGCCTGCTTAACGGGATGGGTTGTCATTTGGAAAATCGCTCACTAATTAATGGTGGCAAGCCTAAATTTAGTACGCCCCATATTTATTCATATCCAAAGTAGAAGATTATTACCTGGTCCATCGTTTTGCAATGAAAAGTGAATCAATATTTCTTTGCAAAAGGTAAGGAGAAAATATGTCAAGCTATATTGAAAAATGGGATGTTGAAGATGAAAGTTTTTGGGAATCAACAGGAAAAAAGATTGCCGCGCGCAATCTCTGGATTTCCATCCCCAGTTTATTATGCGCTTTTGCGGTTTGGTTGGCATGGAGCGTAATTACTGTCCAGATGAAAAATATGGGTTTCCCCTTTGACACGGTACAGCTTTTTACCTTATCAGCAATTGCTGGCTTGTCGGGGGCAACGCTACGTATTCCAAACTCCTTCCTGATTGCGATTGCCGGTGGAAGGAACGTGATTGCACTAACAACTGCCTTGTTGATGGCCCCAACTTTGGGTTTGGGATTTGCCTTGCAAGACATCAACACCCCCTTTACAACTTTTGCCATTCTCGCTGCTCTCTCTGGCTTGGGTGGTGGAAATTTTTCTTCGTCGATGTCTAATATTAATTTCTTCTTCCCGAAACGGATGCAAGGAACTTCTTTGGGATTGAATGCTGGGCTTGGCAATATTGGCGTGAGCATTATGCAAATACTGATCCCCTTTGTTGTAACCTTCAGCCTTTTCGGGGCAATGGGTGGTGAAGGATTATCTGTTAATGGCGGGATGTCTTATATCCAAAACGCTGGTTTTGTGTGGGTTCCCATTTTGCTTGTACTTGTTTTGGTTGCCTGGTTTGGGATGAATAATCTTTCAACAGCTACGCCAAATCTTGGCTCAACCTCATCGGCATTATTTAAAATCCTGGGTTTGGTTGGAGTCGGGGGCGTAGGTGCTGCGATTGGTCTCTATCTTTTGCTTGGCTTGGAACTCAATATGTGGCTTGTTTTACCCGTGACCATTCTCGTTACAGTCTTGATGATGAAGGTGATCCCTGGTGAAATTAAATCAAATTTGGATACCCAATTTGCGATTTTCAAGAATAAACATAATTGGATTATGACCTATCTATACACAATGACTTTCGGCTCTTTTATCGGATATTCAGCCGCTTTCCCATTGCTTATTCGCGTGGTCTTTGGCGAACTGCCTGATGGCAGCATTAATCCCAATGCCCCCAATCCCTTTGCTTATGCCTGGCTTGGACCTCTGGTTGGTTCCCTGGCCCGACCGATTGGTGGTTGGATTTCAGACAAAGTGGGCGGTGCAAAAATCACTCAATGGGATACGGTTGTGATGATCTTGTCTACGCTGGGCGTTGCTTATTACGTCAAGCAAGCCAGCGCATCCAGCCAGCCAGAACAGTTCTTCATCCCCTTCCTGCTTCTCTTCCTGGTCTTGTTTATCACCACAGGAATTGGTAACGGCTCTACCTTTAGAATGGTTCCCATCATCTTCAAGCCCTCAGAAGCAGGTCCCGTTTTAGGCTGGACTGCGGCAGTTGCCGCTTATGGTGCTTTTATTATCCCAAGAGTATTTGGTCAGCAAGTGAATGCCGGAACACCAGAATTTGCTTTATATGGTTTTGCGGTCTATTACTTTACTTGTTTAATTCTGAACTGGTATTATTACGCCCGAAAAGGGGCAGAAATTGAGTGCTAAAAAAATGAAAATAACAAATACTTTTTTAGGTGAACATTGGGCCGCGCATCGTTCTGTAAACTTGAAATAATAGTTGACAAATGACATTGAAATTTGCTAACATCGTGAAGAGGATCCTATGAACGAACTCGAATATTTTTTGGCAGAATCTGTATCCCGTCACAACTCTCTTTGCCCGCGGCAGGTGCTAGGGGTTCGGATCGGGTTGGCAGGTGCAGGTGCCCTGGGAATTGATGTGCCCCGCGAAGATAAAAAGTTGCTTGTAATTGTTGAAACTGATGGGTGCTTTGTCTCTGGGGTGGAAGTTGTTACTGGCTGCGCTGTCAGACACAGAACCCTCCGCGTGGAAGATTATGGCAAGGTGGCGGCCACTTTCGTAGATGTGGAAAGCGGTCACGCAGTGCGTGTTGCTCCTCGCCTGGATATTCGCCAGCGTGCAAAGGACTATGCCCCTGATGAAAAGCAACGATATTCCGCTATGCTAAAGGGCTATCAACGCATGCCAACGGAATCTTTACTTTCAGTTGAGAAGGTCAGCTTATCAGAGCCCGTCGAATCGATTGTGAGCCGTGCAGGTATTCGCGTAAATTGCAGTACCTGTGGGGAGGAAATTATTAACGAACGTGATATTATTATGGCAGGTCGTACCTTATGCCGACCTTGTGCAGGTTCGATCTATTACAAATCCCCTAAATCCTATAATTTTGGTTATAATTTGCTGCCTTCAAATTTATTGGTAGACGACACAGCAAATGAATAGAGGAGTACTATATGACTTTTAAATATCAAGTTACCGTCCCTGGAATTGACGATTGGCGAGACATGATTTCTTGTCAGGCTGCATGCCCGGTTAATACAGATGCACGAGGTTATGTTACAGCAATGGCTCGCGGTGAAATGGAATTGGCTTTTGAAATCTCGCATGATCCAAATCCACTCTCAACGATCTGCGGTCGTATTTGCGGTGCACCCTGCGAAGTTGCCTGCCGTCGCGGAGCTGTTGTCAGCCCTGATGCAGAACCGGTGGCTATTCGCCCAATCAAACGCGTATTGACAGAGCGCTATGGACCAGAAGCCGGAAAAATAGTACCCAGTCGGGAAAAGCTAAAGGATCTGATTCCAATTAATTCTATTATCCCGGAAGAGGGCTTACCGACATTCTCATCCCACATGGGTAAATTTGGTGAACAAGCCACTGTTCCTGGTACTGGAACGTCCCTGGATTATTCATCCTCACGCTGGTCTCGTAGAGAGTTGAAGCGATTAGCTTCCCACCCCGGGCGTAAAAAAGGAAATATTGCGATCATCGGTGCTGGCCCGGCCAGTCTGACAGTTGCCCATGATCTGGCCTTACTACGATATAAAGTTACGATCTATGAAGGTGGCCCAAAAACCGGTGGTATGTTGCGCTATGGTGTCCCAATTTATCGTATTGATCAGGAAGCGATGGATCTGGAAATCCAGGAGATACTCGACCTTGGTGTTGAGATCCATTTTAATACACCGATTGGTAAAAAGATCACCCTCGATGATTTGCGTCGGGACTACGATGCCGTCTTTTTGGGTATCGGGTTGATGAAAGGTCACGCCCTGGATATTGAAGGTTCTGACCTTGATGGTGTCATCATCGCCGTAGATATGTTGCTCAACTATAATCTTGGATACAAGGTTGATCTTGGCAAGCGAGTGTTGGTGATAGGCGGCGGCGATGTGGCTATGGATGCTGCCCGTACAGCCTTGCGCATGGGTCAGATGACGGATGAGCAAAGAGCTGCTTTGGATGATGCGGATGCCCGTGCGGAAGACGAATCCGAATCTGTCAGCACTGCATTGGATGTGGCCCGCGTGGCCCTCCGCTTGGGTGTCGCCGATGTCAAGATGATTGCCCTCGAAGATTGGGAT
Organism: Candidatus Desulfolinea nitratireducens; assembly: GCA_014382535.1. Classification (GTDB taxonomy): domain Bacteria; phylum Chloroflexota; class Anaerolineae; order Anaerolineales; family Villigracilaceae; genus Desulfolinea; species Desulfolinea nitratireducens. The sequence goes on from JACNJN010000119.1 coordinate 41,653, forward strand.
GAATTACCCGCAACCCCCTTCGAAATCGAAGAAGCCTTGGAAGAGGGTATTCAAATGTCCCCACGTGTGGGCCCAAATCGGATTATTGGAAAAGATGGAAAAGTCACCGGTCTGGAAGTGATCGATGTTGAATCCGTCTTCGACGAAGATAAGCGTTTTAATCCAAAATTCAAGGCCGGTACCGAACGTGTCTGGGATTGTGATACCGTTATTTTGGCTATCGGTCAGAAAGCCGATCTGGATGTACTCGGTGGCGCAGACGATGTCAAGTTGACACCGCGAGGTCTGGTGGAGATCAACTTTGAGAACGGTCAGACTACTGCTCCGGATGTTTTTGCAGGTGGGGATGTGGCCTATGGCCCTAAACTGATCATTGATGCTGTGCTCCACGGCCATTTAGCTGCCCTTGGCATTGAAGAATACGTCCAAAACAAGAAACTTAAAACTGAGGTCAAAACTGAGTGGACAGTACTCTCAAACCATGTCATGTTTGAAAACTGGACCAAACTCGAACACCGCAAACCTCCTACACTCCCTGTAGATCGACGTACTGGAATTTCGGTAGTTGAAGTTGGTTACTCAGAAGCGGAAGCCGCAGCAGAGGGCAGTCGCTGTTTGGAATGTAGTGTCAACACGATCTTCGATGGATCAGAGTGTATATTATGCAATGCTTGTGTTGATGTGTGCCCCTGGGATTGTCTAAAAATTGTCAGCCTTGACCAGCTTGCCGGTGATGAAACCCTGCATCAGGTAGTGGAAGAGCATACCGGAGTTCCGCTAATTGAGATTACAGAAGGTCATGATGTAACCACTCAAATGGCTGCAATGCTCAAAGATGACGAAGCCTGCACCCGCTGTGCTTTATGCGCTGTACGCTGCCCAACCGATGCCATCACCATGGAGGCATTTCGGTTTGAAGAAGAATTAACCCTTATAGATTAAGAACTAACGGAGCAACTATGAAGAAACTCAAAGATTTCATTGTCAATTCCCGTGTTTGGAGATCTTTCTTCCGCCACGGATGGCCTGACAATCCATTGGATCGTTCCCTGATAATGACGACCAATGTCTTTTTCCATTTGCATCCAGTACGGGTAAATAAAAGGAGTATCAAAGCCCTATATTCTTTTGGCCTGGGTGTGATCACAACGATCATGTTTGTAGTACTTTCAATCACAGGTATACTGGAAATGTTTTATTATGTGCCATCTGTCGATACGGCCTATTTTGATATCATCACATTGCAAACACAGGTACCTTTTGGACAGCTATTGCGTAATATGCACCGCTGGTCTGCCCACTTAATGGTCCTCACGGCAGTCTTGCATATGGTGCGCGTATTTTATACCGGCGCATATAAACGCCCCCGTGAGTTTAACTGGGTTGTTGGTGTTGTTTTGCTTATCCTGACGCTAGGCGCCAGCTTTACCGGATATTTGCTCCCCTGGGATCAACTTGCATTCTGGGCCATTACAGTGGGGACAAGCGTGGCTGGTTACGAACCCATGTTTGGAAAATTGATCCAAAAATTATTACTTGGTGGCGCTGAAGTTGGGCAAGCCTCGCTAACACGTTTTTATGGCCTGCATGTCATGGTTATTCCAGGCCTCTTGTTATTAATTATCTCCCTCCATCTCTGGCGTGTCCGCAAAGATGGCGGGCTGGCTGCCAATGAAGTAAAAGACGAGATTGAAACGGAGGTGGAAAATGCCTGATAATAATATTCCTGAAGAAAATAAAAGTTTTTCGCGATCATCCAAAAAAACCTATAGCCTTGTTGAAATCGTAAAAGCCCCCACCACGATGGTGGACAAAGGCCCGGAAGATACGATCTTTGCCTTTCCAATTGTTGCAATCCTGGAATTAATGCTGGCCATTGGCTCTACCCTGGTTTTGGTCATATTCTCGCTACTGAAAGATGCCCCTCTTGAGGAGTTGGCAAACCCCCTGATTACAACTGACCCGGCAAAAGCACCCTGGTATTTTATGGGTTTGCAGGAAATGCTGGAACATATGCACCCCACCCTGGCAGGTATCATTTTGCCTGCGCTGGCAGTAGGTTTCCTGATCTCTATCCCTTATATTGACTACAGTCGTGAGGGAGCAGGGGTTTGGTTTACCTCAAAGCGCGGCAAAAGCATTGTTGGCTGGACTGCATTGTATACCTTGGTTGCCATGACAGGCTTCGTTTTGGTGGATAACGCCTTTCCACCCCGTGAGCTGCTCCGGGACATGCTGCCAAACCTCGTTACCCAATCGCTAATTCCAGGGGCTGTGATGACCTTCCTGGTTGTCTTGCCCTTGTTGGTACTCTGGCGCTCAAAGGAAGGCATCAAAAACGCTAGAGAAGTGATGCTGGTTTTATTCACAGTTCTTTTCATTACGGCTGTCGTGCTGACATTAACGGGCTTCTTATTCCGTGGCCCCGGATTTGAACTCTACTGGCCCTGGGCAATGCCCAATGGATACAATCCCATGGATGGTTTGTAGAATTTTCTATAACCCATAATTGAGGAGAATAAATGACTAATCAAACTGATACACAAGAAAAAAGCAAAGTAAGCCGCAGACAATTTCTGGGATTTGCCTGGCTGACCGCAATTGTTGCCTTTACAGGCGAAACTCTGGCTGCCCTGTTTAAATTTGTTCAACCTGTCACTGCCGGGGGCTTTGGCGGTATTATAAAAGCTGGAAAAGTGGATAAATTTGCACCCGGGAGCGTGACCTATTTCCAACAAGGACGTTTCTACCTGCACCGTCTTGAAGATGGCAGTTTCCTTGCCCTTTGGCAGCGTTGTACACATCTCGGATGCAGCGTACCCTGGGAAGAATCTGAAGATCAATTTCACTGCCCTTGTCATGGATCGTTATTCAGCAAAGTTGGAGTGGTAGCGGGTGGGCCAGCGCCTCGTCCAATGGATTATTTTCCCGTCATCATTGAAGAGGGCGAAGTTCTTGTAAATACTGAGAGCCCAATCGAGCGGAAAGCGTTCGATTCAACACAAACAACACCCGCGTGAGGAGAAATCATGCTACGAAACGAAAATTACGATAAACAAATTCTCATCGGGTTGGTCATTACTGTTATTCTAATTGCCAGCTTTTCATTCCTGATGTTTGGGGAAGATGGTCGTATTGTTAGCGATACAGAGCTTCAAAAAGAAGAAAGTATTGAACATGGGCAGGCAATCTATGCAGAGAATTGCGTTGCTTGCCATGGGGCAAATGGTGAGGGAGTTTCTGGCCCTGCACTAAACGATTTGAACCTTCTTGAGAAAGCAAGCGATGGTGTTTTATTTGCCACGATTCAAACCGGACGCCCCAACACTGCCATGCCAGCCTGGGGGCAGGTTTATGGTGGTGCATTGACAGATGAGAATATACATGCTGTCGTCAGTTTCATCCGATCTTATGAGGAGAATGCTTCAGAAACTGGGAGTAGTCAGCTAGATTTATATGGCGATGAGCTGGCTGCACAAGCCTTTAAAAAAGGTGGCTGTGGTGCCTGCCATACAATCCCAGGTATAGCTGGTGCTGTTGGTACGCTTGGCCCCGATCTTTCTGAAATCGGAAAAATGGTTGAAGGCCGCATTCAGGATGGTGAGTACACTGGAAATGCAACGACAGTAGAAGGATACATGGCCGAAGCGCTTGAGGATCCGAATGCCTTTGTCGCCCCAGAATGCCCGACAGGGCCGTGTCAAAAAGATTTGATGCCATCCTTCTCTGGGACGTTTAGCACTCAAGAAATCGAGTCAGTGATAAGCTATTTGGCAGATCTTCCTGATGGCGCTGCTGCTCTAGAAACTGAAGAGGGTACTATAACCGTAGGTCCAGGTCCGGAACTCACGGATGAAGAATTTACCTGGGCAAAACAGGAATTCTTTGAGCGCTGTGCCGGTTGCCATGGTACTTTACGCAAAGGAGCTACGGGGCCTGCGCTGACACCTGATTTGACACAGCCACAAGGAACGATTGCACTTTCTGCCATCATTTTCAATGGCACACCGCGTGGTATGCCAGATTGGGGTAAACAAGGTGCCTTAACGCAAGAAGAAACTGAAGTTATGGCGAAATATCTGCAAAATGAGCCCCCCATACCACCAGAGTTATCTCTGGAGCAGATGCTTGAGACCTGGAAGGTACTTGTTGAGCCGGATGATCGGCCGACATCTCCGCAAACGACACGCGATTGGGAAAATTATTTCGTCGTTACCTTACGTGACGCCGGACAGGTGGCTGTGATCGATGGGGATACATACGAAATCGTGAATACTGTCGACACTGGCTATGCTGTTCACATTACCCGAATGTCGGCTACCGGACGTTACGCCTATGTGATTGGGCGCGATGGCAGGCTGGCCCTGGTTGATCTGTGGATGGAAGTACCGGATAAAGTTGCCGAAGTACAACTCTGCTATGATGCCCGCTCAGTGGAAGTTAGTAAATACGAGGGTGAAGAAGGTGATTTCACCGATAAATACGCTGTTGTAGGTTGCTATTGGCCGCCGCACTTCGCCATTTTGGATGGAGAAACACTGGAACCATTCAAGATCATCAGCACACGTAGTTATACCTACGATACAGAAGAGTATCATCCCGAACCGCGCGTGGCGAGTATTCTGGCCTCTCACTTTAAACCGGAATGGGTCATCAATATTAAAGAGACCGGGCAAGTCTGGATTGTAAACTATGCTGATCCCATTAACCCAACCATCAAAATGATCGAAGCTGAACGCTTCCTCCACGATGGTGGCTTGACTATGTCTAAACGCTATTTCATGGTGGCTGCCAACCAGGCCAATAAAGTCGCAGTGATTGACTTGTTGGAAGGAAAACTTGAAGCCTTGGTTGAGACTCCGGCAATCCCACACCCCGGCCGGGGTTCAAACTGGATGGATCCTGATTATGGCCCAGTCTGGAGTTCTTCTCATCTTGGTGAAGCCGCAGTGAGCTCCATAGGTACTGATCCAGAAGGACACCCGGATTCAGCCTGGAAAGTAGTGCGCACAACACCCTTGCCTAGTGCGGGTAGCTTATTTATCAAGACGCATCCTAACAGCCAATGGGTTTGGGTGGATATGGCTCTGAATTCTGATCCGGCTTTATCTCGGACGGTCTGTGTTTTTGCCAAAGCCAAGCCAGAAGAAACACATAAATGTTGGGAGATCGCCGACTATGGTCGCGCTGTCCACATGGAATACAACAGACAAGGAACCGAAATTTGGATCAGTGTTTGGGGTAGCGCAGATAAGCCAGGTGAGACAGGTGAGATTGTGGTTTATGATGATGCAACGCTGGAAGAAAAAGCACGCATCCCGGATTTGATTACACCAACCGGAAAATTTAATGTATATAATACTGTACATGACGTTTACTAAAAGAAAAGAACTATTATAAGAAAAGAGAACCGAAGGCAATAGCCTTCGGTTCTCTTTTTAACCCAATCTAATTTGAAAAATTAGCAGCTAATGGGTGAGGTAGTCCAGAAAATTTTGGGAGATAGTGGGTAAAAAAATACATATGGAATTAACAGAATATAATATTTGTCGCTCAAAATCAGACAATTCTGATATAATTTTCCGAGACTGACCGGTCTGTCCCTGCCATATGGAAAAGACCCTTCTTACGGGGATATAAAACTGCATCGATGATGTTGGCTTTAGCTCAGGCTTATGCGGTCAAAACAAAAATCACCCAATAACAGATTGGCTAAAAGCCTATAAAAAGTAGGAGTATTTATAATGAGTAATGCTACAGCAATTGGATCTTTACCGGCTATCGGTAAATTGCCGGAAAAAATGTTTGCGCAAGTGGTCCGTCAGGATCGCTTTGGGGACCCCAGGACCGCCTTCCGGGTCGAGGAAGTGGAAATCCCGCGAATCAAGCCACATGAAGTGTTGATCGGAGTCATGGCAGCTGGAATCAATTTCAATAACGTCTGGGCCGCACGAGGTATTCCCATCGATGTGATCCGTATTCGACAAAAGATGGGTGAGCCCTACGACTTTCATGTTGGCGGCAGTGATGTTTCAGGCATCGTTTACGCAATTGGAAGCGATGTGAAAAACGTCTCTGTTGGTGATGAGGTTGTCGTACATCACGGTTATTGGAATATGGATGATCCCTGGATCAAAGCTGGTAAAGATCCCATGATCGCTCCATCGGCTCAAATCTGGGGATATAACACGAATTTTGGTTCTTTCGGACAATTTTCTGTTGCGCAAGCTCATGCTGTTTTACCAAAAGCGCCTCATCTGACATGGGAGGAGGCTGCCGCACCTACTCTGGTTGGGACTACAGCTTATCGCATGCTTTTTGGTTGGGAAGGGAATGTGTTGAAAGAAGGAGAGGTTGTCCTGGTCTGGGGTGGATCAGGTGGTCTGGGCGGGCAAGCCATTCAACTGGCGACAACGGTCGGGGCCAGAGCAGTCGCAGTTGTCTCGGACGATGAACGAGGTGAATATTGCAAAAATTTGGGAGCAACTGGATATATCAACCGCAATGATTTTTCCCATTGGGGCATCCCTCCGCATTGGACGGATAATGAGGGTCAGAAAGAATGGACCAGCGGATGTCGGGCATTTGGCAAAGCGATTTGGGATATCCTGGGCGAAAAGCGGAATCCTGATATTGTTTTTGAGCACCCCGGAGAAAGCACCATCCCAACCAGCATTTTTGTTTGTGAGGCCGGTGGCATGGTGGCTATATGCGCAGGGACAACAGGGTATTCTGCCATGGTAGATTTACGTTATCATTGGGTACGCCAGAAACGATTACAGGGATCCCACGGCACGAATGATGAACAGGCTCAAGCCTATAATCAATTGGTAGTTGATGGAAAGATTGATCCTTGCCTCGGGGAAGTATATGCCTTCGAGGATATTGGAGAGGCTCATTATGATATGGAACAAGGAAAAGTAGTTCTGGGAAATCGAGTTGCTCTGGTGGGTGCACCCAAGCCAGGATTAGGACGCAAGTAAAAGAAAAAGCTGTTTATATTTTTGTAGTGGAGAGAAGTTATGAGTAATGCCGAAAAAATTATAGAGGCAGCGAGATACCATTCTGAAGAGATAATTTGCCCTAATGTCGATCAATGGGAATCTTCATTGGATTACCCAATAGATGCAGCGAAAGAAGCCGCCAAAAATGGTTTGCTTGGTTTATATTGTCCCAAGGAGTTTGGTGGACAAGGTTTATCGTTTGCAGAAGGGATTCCTGTATTTGAAGAACTTGGCAGGGGCGAAGGGCTGTATGCATTTTCATTTTCAATGCATAATATCGTAACATTCGCCATTTGTAGTTTTGGTCAGGAGAAATTACGCGATCATTGGGCACCAAAGTTGACTTCCGGAAAGGCCTTGGGTGGTTTTGTGTTGACAGAACCTCAATCCGGGTCGGATGCTGCAAGAGTGCGCACACATGCAGTCGTCAATAAGAACGGTTCCTACACAATTAATGGCAGTAAGGCATGGGTCTCACTTGCAGATGTGGCTGATATCTTTTTGGTTGTCGTAAAAACAAGTGAAAAACCCGGGAAGGATGATATCGCCATGGTAGCTGTCCCAAAAGATACACCGGGACTAAGTTTTGGGAAACCATATGACAAGTTGGTATCCTCATTCCTGCCAATTGCGGATATGTTCCTGGAAAATGTGACCGTACCAGCCGAAAATGTGATTTTTCCACCTGGAAAAGGACTGAGTGGATCTTTGATGGCAATTGATATTGCGCGCACCTCTATTGCCGCTGGTTGCTGTGGCTTAATCTCATCATCGCTCGATCTGGCCCTGACATTTGCCAGAGATCGCAAAATGTTCGGAAGGTCAGAGTTAGAGTTTCAGGGCATCCAATGGATGCTTGCTGATGTAGCCACCGACCTGGAAGCCAGTCGGCTTTTATATAAGAACGCTGCAAGATTAATTGGCACACCGGAAGGTACCGTTGCTGCAGCCCACGCAAAAAGATTTACCCCAGATGCTGCACAACGGGCGATTGCAACCTGTATGCAGGTGCTCGGTGGTACCGGATTATTAACCCCCTCTGCGATCGAACGAAACTATCGAATTGCTCCCGTCATGAAAATGGTTGACGGAACAACTGAGATACAACGAGTTGTAATTTCAAGGTCTCTACAGAAATATGCAGAAACTCTGCCTACAAAAGAAGAGCAAGAGTGTAATTAAACCTTCTTGCTCTTTTGAATACCAGGTTTTAGCGACCAGCAGGAAAATATCAAAGGGAGTTTATATATTCCTCCCCTTTTCCAATCAGAACATCGTAATCATCCGGAGCGGGTAAATCCTGCAATAAAGCCTGAGTCTTTTCGCGTAATAAATCCCGTGCTTCGGGTTGCCCCTCAGCCTGCCACTTTTCCATATTCCAACGCGGATAGAGCGGGCTTTTGTAATAGCCTGTTTTGTAGTTTCTACGCGTGGAGGGCGAGGATAGAAAATCCCCACCGGGGCCGACCTTGGCAATTTCATCCAGGGCGGCTTGCGCATCATCCAGTTGGAAACCATTTGCAAAACGGAAGGCCTGATCAATGATCTCGTGTGCGTGTACTACCGTACACGGAGAAATTGATTTCCCTGCAAGACCATCCCCTATAAAGGGTGCCAGCCCTCCCTTCGTCAGGGCATAGGTTAAGAAATTCATCCCGTAGGTATCCGCTGCAATCAAATCCATGCCCCATCCCATCCCGGAGCAGGAAGCGCCACAATGCGGCAGCTTATAATGCGCCATCATTTCAGCACAGGCTACATTCAATAGCACGCTTTGTGGATCGTAGAAATTTAGCATGGTCTGCATATCAAAATAGGATGGCAGCATCCCTACGGCTATCGGCGTTCCGGGCTTCATCACCTGGCTGATGGTCAACCCGGCCAGCAATTCGGCAAGCAGTATTGCCAGGGTCCCGGCCGGTGTGAGCGGCGTACTGGCTCCCGCCATACTAAAGTTTGAAAAGATGAAGGGCAGACCGCGCTCAATCGCCATCTCCATTTTAAGCAGAGTTCCTGAATCCATCACCAATGGTGAAATCGGGTTGAAATATGGCAGAACGAAGGGTTTCTCCCCAAGTTCACCATGCAAATGCTCAAACATGTTTATCAGTGGTAAAAATTTATTCTCGTCTGATGTCAACACCACCATCGTCTTGCTGGTATTTGCAAACATCTCCAAATTGCCATAAAGATCACCAAGCTCTTCCGGAACATCCCGCACAATACCAGGCGTTGAAATGACATCATAATGTGGCAAGCTGCTTCCCAACCGCGTCATGGCACGCATGTGGCGGCGCTGGAATAGTTCCAGGTTATCACCAACGGGTTCCTGGTAGTACAGGGCCGTAACCCCCACACCGAAACGCAGACGATCATCACCGAGTCGAAAGCTTGGATTCCCACGACGGTCGTACATCTGGATCACCGGTGGAGCAGACTGGATGGATTGCTCAATAAGTTCGGGGGAGATCTTTACGGTTCTTCCCTGGACCTCAACCTGCCCGGTTTTTCCCAGCATCTCAATCACTGAGGGCGAAACCACCCTAACCCCAGTTTCAGAGAGGATCCGTAAAACATACTGATGTACTTGCTGAATTTGATCTTCAGAAAGCATTTTTAGTTGCGGACGGACGTTATTCATCATGGCCACTTTCTTTTATCGATAATCAATTTCCTACCTGGTATGGTGTCTTTTTATTCATATAGACACCATACCAGGTTCATCCAATGTCATTAGAGTTTAATCTAACTAATGTTGTAAATAGAAAAGGGGGCATTATTTCTTTTGCTGGGAGCGATAAAATTTCAGATAGCGCAAACTGGATTTATCTCGGCCCATGAGCAGGTCTGTAGCTCGGATTATACTTGTCAGTTTAACCGGGTCGGTAATTGCACAAGTAGCGCCCTTGCTGATTGCCAATGACAAGAACGCCTGATTTACAGTATGGCGATCCGGGAGGCCAAATGAAACATTGCTGGCGCCCAGATTAATGTTTACGCCAAACTCTTTTCTGATCATGTCGATGGTTCCAAGTGTGACTAAGGCGGCGTTACTATCTGCTCCCACAGTTAAGACCAGGGGATCAATAACAATATCCTCTTCACTGATGCCAAGTTTTGCTGCTCTTTCGATGATTTTTCCCGCGATGGAAACGCGTGTTTCAACATCAGAGGGGATGCCATCATCATCCATGGTCAGTCCTATTACCGCTGCACCATATTCTTTTACCAGGGGCAGGACTTTTTCCAGGGATTTCTCCTCACCATTTACGGAGTTGATCAATAGCTTTCCTGGTAAAACGGCTAAGGCTGCCGCCAAAGCATCGTGGTTGGCTGAATCCAGGCATAAGGGCAGATCGTAATTATCCGAAATCAGTTTTGCAACCTCTGGCAAAACTTTTACCTCATCAAGGCCAGGGACCCCGACATTTACATCCAATATATCTGCCTTGGCATCGACTTGTTTCTTCACCAGCTCCAGAACATAATCATAGTTTCCTTCAGCAAGTGCTCCCGCTAGTATTTTACGCCCTGTAGGATTGACCTTTTCCCCAATAACGACAAAGGGCTTATCTATACTGATCTTTACTTCTTTGGTTGTGCTCTTTAGAATTGTATCCATTCTATTCTCCTCATTACATATTTGTTGATCTAAAACAACGATGGCCAATAAGCGTACGCGTTAATGAATTCTCTTCTCTAAGCCCTCCCAATATGGTTCACGCAGTTCCTTTTTAAGGATTTTTCCTGTCCCTCCCTTGGGCAATTCTTCTCGAAATTCAACTGACTTGGGCACTTTGAAGCCAGCCAAATATCCACGTACAAAATCCAGTATTTCTGACTCCTTTGTTTTCATATCTGGTTTCAACACTACCAGTGCTTTGGGTACCTCTCCCCATTTTTTATCGGGAATACCAATGACCACTGCCTCAAATACTGCCGGATGATTGAGGATGATCTTTTCCACTTCAACAGAAGAAATATTTTCTCCACCAGAGATGATAATATCCTTTTTCCGATCCACGATGGTGATATACCCTTCACCATCAACCACTGCCATATCGCCAGAATGAAACCAACCCTCTTTGATCACATTGTCTGTAGCAGCCTGGTCCTTTAAATACCCTTTCATCACTGCATTGCTGCGAAATACGATCTCACCAATATCTTTTTCGTTTGCAATCACATCCTTGCCATTCTCATCAACCACGCGTAAACGAACCCCCACAATGGGTAGCCCGGTTTTGACTTGTGTATCCAGTCTGGTTTTCTTATCCTTTTTTAAATGCGGTTTTGGCCTTGCAATCACCCCAAAGGGAGATGTTTCCGTAAGCCCATAACCTACGATCGCTTTACATCCAAGCTCTGCTTCCAGTTTTTCGATCAATGCTAGCGGTGAAGCCGCGCCACCAATGATCACTTCTTTCAGAGAGCTTAGATCAAATTTCTTTAGATCAGGATATTGCAAAAGACCGTTGAATATGGTCGGAACCCCCAGGATTTTTGTAACCCTTTCCTCTTCAATCAAACGCAATAGTTCTCCAAAATCAACCTTACGCAACATGACATGTTTGCCCCCTACTGCGGTCAGGAATTGAGGAGTGCCCCACCCATTGACGTGGAATAAGGGTACTACATGGAGAAGGGTATCTTCATCTGATACCTGAAAGCCAATAATTGCATTTAGCGAGTGCAAATATAAGCTCCGGTTTGTTATTTCAACACCTTTTGGGTGACCAGTTGTCCCGGATGTATAAAAAAGCTCAATGACCGCGTTTTCATCAATAGCAGACAGGTCGATATTGGCGACTGGATCCGCGTTCTCTAATAATCTCTCATAGTCTTTTGCCCAGTCACGCCTGGTATCTGACTCAAAGATTATATATTTTTCCACTGTTTTGAGATCAGGTTTTATCTGCTCGACCACATTCACGAAATCTTGGTGGAAGCATAAAATCTGAGCTTCGGCATGATTGACGATATACTCAATCTCAATGGGTGAAAGACGAATATTGATCGGGTTTAAGACACCATTCACTTGCGGAACTGCAAAATAAGCCTCAAGTAATTGATGGGAGTTATAGGTAAGAAATGAAACAGTTTTCCCCTTTTCCAAACCCAATTTTGTTAATGCGTTTGCAAAACGATTAACACGCTGATCATACTCAGCATAGGTGAATCGCTTCTCCCCATCAACAACTCCTGTTTTGGAGCCGTATAAATTAACAGCCCTTTCTCTAAATTCAAGAGGGGTCAGAGGAACTAACATAGGGTTTATCCTTTTGGGCCAGGAGTTCGATTAGGACTGCCCAAAACTAAAGGGTTGCACCTTGCGCAACAGGGCAAGCCAATTCGCAATACCGGCAGGGCTTCATGACCATGCTGGGCTCTTCGATTCCCATGATCGAACCATCGAGCATTTCCTCATTGGCATATCGTTCATCGTTCTCTTCCTTGCAGATCGACCTGTCGAAGGACCCGCTACGGAATACGTTCCTCGGGCATGCGCTGTGACAAGGCTTGTCGCAGCCATTGCAAGGGTCGAAGTTGCTGGGGCCGGTTGGCTCGAGTTCGGCTTCGATAAAAATGCCTCGTAGGCGGACACGCGTACCAAATTCCGGTGTTACCAGGAGATTGTTTTTACCGATCACGCCAATCCCAGCCAGGTGGGCTGAATCCTTGAGGAAAGCCCCACCGTATTCGATCTGGTACGGAAGCGAATATGCCTTGATTCCGAACTCTTCCTCCATCCATAACCGCAGTTGTCTGGACTGAGTTCTCATCACACCGTTACCGGGGGTAAAACCATTCACCTTCAGGCTCCACCAATCGAGAACGGGCTCGGATTCCGGATGGGACAAAGCCCACACCAGCACGGATTTATGCTCATCGCGCCATTTCACCCCCTTGAATTCATGATAATCTGAGGTTGATGGATCGTACTCTTCGTAGAAAGGATTATTGGCATAGATCTCATAGGAAGGGGAAGCCTTAAGATCTTCGATCCTCGCTATTCCTGCCAACGAGGCCCCTAACTCTTTCGCCTTCTCGACGATTTTCTTTTCAATCAAATTATTTTCAGATGTCATAATTAAAACTCCTTTTCATTTTTAGAAGAGTCAATCCAGATTTCTTCTTGGAATTTATCTATCGTTAATTTTGATTCAAGCGGATCAGGGCATCAGCCGCAACCACTCCCTGACCTTCGGCCAGGATCATCAGGGGGTTGATGTCCAGCTCGACAATGGAATCTGGATCGCTCTCCACCATATTTGCTACCGCCAAAATGGCATCGACCGCGGCGTTCAGATCAGAGGGGGGAGCGCCTCTGAAACCATTTAATAGCGGCGCACATTTCAGTTGGGCCAATGCGTGCAATACTTTTTCTCTGGTGGTTGGCAAGAGGAGCGATGCTGTATCTTTCATCAATTCGACCAGAATTCCACCGCCACCCACCAACAGATAGGGTCCAAACTGTGCATCACGGGCTACACCGACGATCAATTCTGCTACAACCCCCTCGACCATTTTTTCGATCAGATAGGATTCTGAGAGATCAGACATCACCTTCACAGCAGCAGACACTTCGTCTGCATCCCGAAGGTTAATCCTGACCCCCCCAACATCCGTCTTATGGGCAACACCCAAGGTCTTTGCAACTACCGGATAGCCCAACGCTTCGGCTGCAGCAACCGCTTCTTTGGGATTATGAACCACCTGCGATGGGGGAACTGGAATTCCGGCCCGGGAAAGTAATGCTTTGGATTCAGCCTCATCCAACACTTTGACGGAAACATCCTGAACTTGATCGCTACTCTTCAGTATGGGTGATGCCACAGGTTGACTCCAGGCTGCGCCCACATCAACTGCTGCCTGAATTCCCGCCAGCCCGTCATCAATGCCTGCAAGCGCTACAACGCCATCCTTCATCAAACGAGCCGCAACTGGTTCGGATATCGTATCTGAAAAGGTTGACAGAATAGCGGCCTTAGTTCCGGTTTCTTTCGCGGCCCGAACAAAACCCCTCTCCGCCCCACCCCAGGTCGATTGATCACAGCGGTCAGATCTCGGGTAATCCAATACGCACACTGCCAGATCGAATTCTTGTGAAAGCAGCGCCGAAAAGTTTTTGGCATTCTGTTCCTCGTCATTCCAGTCGAACATCTGGAAATCAAAGGGATTGGCAGCCACGATCCGCTCGTGAACGGTCTCGCGCAGATGTTTTGTAACCTTTTCTGATAATGGGGGCATGCTCAAACCTGGACCCATCCCGTCAGCGAGAAGGGTAAGATCTCCACCTGAGGTGCTCCCGGCAGCGATCCTGCCGCCTTTCAATGGGCCCAGAACGTGTAATACCTTCAGCGCTTCAATCAGTGCTTCCAGGGAATTCACGCGAGCCACACCGACCCGCTCGAAAAGAGCATTTACCAGATCGTCGGAACCGGCGAGTGAGGCCGTATGCGATACGACCATCTTCTGGGCAACCTCGGAACGACCAACCTTCATCGCCACGATGGGTTTGCCCAACTCCCGGGCCACGTTGACTGCCTCCTGGAAGGCCTTCGGATCAGGCAAAGTTTCCAAAAAGAGGCCTATCGCCGTGACCCCATCCTGTTGGGCGAAGGTATGAATCGCATCATGGAGATCAAATTTCAGCTTATTCCCCAAAGAAACCATATAGGCGACCGGAAGACCACGCCTTTGCATGGTGAGGTTGAAACCCACATTCGATGACATGGTGATGATCGCCACGCCTTCTTCAACCCGTTGACCACCCTGCTGGTCGGGCCAGAGCATGGCACCATTTAAATAGTTGAGCAGTCCATAGCAATTAGGTCCAATGATGGGCATATCCCCGGAAGCATCCAGAAGCTGCCTTTGAAGTTCAGCGCCCTCCTCGCCAGCCTCAACAAATCCAGTCGCATAGCAGATTGCGCCACCAGCATCTCGGGCAGCGAGTTCCCTGACGATATCGATGGTGAGATTTCGATTGACACCCAGATAGGCGGCATCGGGGCTCCCGGGAAGATCGGCAACAGAACGGTAAACCTTTCGCCCCAGAATCTCCGTTTTCTTTGGATGGACCGGCCAGATCTCTCCTTCATACCCCATCAGATCGCTCTGGCGAATTACTTCTGCCGCATTCGCCCCGCCAAACGCGGCAATGGAATGTGGTTTCAAAAATCGCTCAAAAGTGCTCATTCTTTTTCCTTTTTATCATCTATGCAATAACCTTTTTCTCTCGCAAGGTCTCTACTTCTTTTTTTTCATATCCCAGCTCCGCAAGAATGGCATCTGTATGCTCACCAAGCAATGGAGGTGGAATTTCTTGTGATGCACGGGTCCCATCTATGCTTACCGGAGAATCGATCAGGCGCAACTCTGGAATCAAAGGATGCGGAAAGGCTTTCAGCAATCCCAGGGCCTGGAGTTGTTCCTCCTGGACGAGATCGGCCACTGAATGGATGCGACTGCAGGGAATAGATCGGGCCCGTAGAGCCTCCTCCCATTTTACAGCCGTGCGTGTTTGGAAACGATCGATGATCAGCCTGCGCAACTCAGCCCTGTTTTTTACGCGCATTGGGTTGGTCGCGAAACGCTCATCTGCTGCAAGCTCAGGGATTTCCAACTCTTCTACAAATCTTTGAAAAAGATTGTCATTTCCGGCACAAACCAACAGCCCTTCATCTGAGGCCGGGTAGACCTCATAGGGAGCAAGCCAGGGTGTGCCCGTTCCACAGCGGACGGGGGTTTCCCCGGTCGCCAAATTACTCGTGATGTGATAATTCATCCACCAGGAGGCTGTTTCAAAGAGGCTGGTTTCCACGAGGCAACCCTGCCCGGAAATTTGTCTTCTTATCACAGCAGACAGAATTCCCATAACTGCCCACATCCCGGAACCGAGATCATTTACAGCAATGGGAAGTCGCACCGGAGGTTGATCAGGTTCGCCTGTCATATCCATTATCCCAGTAGAAGCCTGGAGGATCGGATCATATCCCGGGCTATTCCGCAGTGGACCTGTATTTCCATACGCGGAGATTGAGCAGTAAATTAAGCCAGGGTTTTTTTCTTTAAGCCCTTCATAACCAAGACCACGTTTTTCCAGTGAACCGGGTCTAAAGCTTTCCACCAGAATATCTGCCTGCAAAGCCAGCTTTTGGACGATTTTTACCCCCTCAGGCGCATTGATATCAATCGCCATACTGCGCTTATTTCGGTTGGCGCTTAAAAAGGTGGTGCTTTCACCGTGCCAGGTAGGAGGTGACCAACTGCGCGTATCATCTCCATACCCGGGACGCTCAACCTTGATGACATCTGCCCCCATATCACCAAGGATCATTGTGCAATATGGTCCTGCGAGATTCCGTGTCAGGTCTAAAACACGGAGACCTCGCAGGGATGCTCCCATTCCTGCGTCAAAAGTCATAGTTCTATTCCGCTCTTTTATTTATGCCCGCTGATCTCTCTTTTTATAGAATCATCTTTGTCAGCCCTGTCCACAATCTGTCTCAGTTCTTGTTTTACGCTCTCAGACATCGGCTCTGGTTTATGGTTTTCAAGGATCCAGGTGATGGCTTCGCGGGCAACATCTTTGGGATCGCGCCATTTTCGCCCTTCGGGTTTTCCATCATCATAAAGGATCGATTCTTTCGGCCAGGTGGTGCGGTAAAATTTGCCAGTTTCCCGGTGGCTGATATAGCCGCCTTTATGCCCCATTTCTTTGATCATATCAAAGGCAAGTGTCTTGGGATTAACATCAACCCCATCTGTGATTTCGTCAATTACGCGCAGCATTTCGCGATCAAATAATATGCGGGGGTGATCCAGCAGGCTGACGGCCTCATACATTCCGCTCGGGCCGAAGGACATATCAGCACCAGCCATCACGCCCAAAAGGTGGGAATATAGATTCTCATATCCGGCTTGCCAGTTTCCGAGTTCATACTGGCTGCCGCCAAAGGAATGACAGGCAAGGATCGGGATGCCATTGGAATGTGCCATCTGTACCCCGGATACATTGGTCATTTGGGCAACTGCCGATCCCATGAAGTAAGCACCCGTGCGAGGATCAACGATCCCGGGATTGACGGATATATAGTTCCCGACACCCGGATTGATGATCTGGGTTAGCATGATCCCACTCAGGGTTTCAGCCATCGCAATTGTGAGTGCTCCGGCAGGGTATGGCGGGGCTGTGAGGCCCAGGGTTGGCATCGACATAAACCCGACCGGGATACCGTACTCGGCAAAGATCATTGCCGCTTCGATACCGCCTCTATCCTGCGCCAGGGGCTGGATGCAACAAAGCAACTGCGAAAGCACTGGCCGTTCTCTTAGTTTCTCCTCGCTTCCGGATACAGCAATAGCCATTTCAACCGCATAGCGTGCCGAAACCTCATCCATCACTGATTCGGATTCAACATGTTTTTCTGAGTTGGTAAAGCAGGCTTCCAAACCGTGTAAGGGAGAAGTTTCACCTTTATCGCTTGCACTGGCCGAGGGCCACATCAACGAGATGATCGGCAAATAATCAGCAATACGGGCATGGTTGGCGATATCCTCTTTTACGGATAAACGGCGTTCACCAGTACTAAAATCGACAACCCTGGGGGATTCACCACTGCAGTAGAAATATGTTCCCTTGCCATCTCCAACGTGAACATCAAGATCAGGGCGTGCACCCGCCATTGTGTAATTACGCGGTGAGGTTGCGAGATATTTATCGAGCAAATCGGCAGCAATTTTGACAGTTTGTTTTTCAAAATCTACATTTGCGCCCACCTCGGCAAAGATCTTGAGCGCTTTATCGGATGGAAAAACCACGCCAATTTCTTCCAGTACGGTGCGGGTATTTTGGTTGATCTGGCTAATTTCCTGATCGTCGAGAATACTAATCTTTAGTTTGGATTTTATCGGTTTGATACTTGCTTTTCTTTCTTCAAGTTTGATCATTTCAGATATTCCTCTTGTGAACAAATTTATCCAGATTACTTAATCGATAATTGAATTATGCTGGGGCGTCTGCAAGCCTATAGGCAATGTCAACAGCTGAAATCGCATCTTCAGCATAGCCATCCGCACCGATCTGGTCTGCATAGCTCTGGGTGACAGGCGCTCCCCCAACCATAACCTTGACCTGATTCTTAAGGCCAGCTTCGTCCAAAGCCTCGATGATCTTTTTCTGTTGCAACATGGTTGTGGTCAATAATGCTGAAGCTCCCACGATTGTGGCATTATTTTCCTTGACTGCCTCGATAAATTCTGCAGCGGTTTTGTCAACACCAATATCAGTTACCTGGAAACCATTTGCCGAAAGCATAGTTCCGACAAGGGTTTTTCCGATCTCATGAAGATCACCCTCTACCGTGCCGATGACAACCCGGCCAACAACTTCGCGCTCTTGACCCCCAGCGAGAGCAGGTTCAAGGATATCCATGGCAACCTTCATCGTATCAGCACTGATGATCAACTCTGGAAGGTAGTATTCACCGCTGGCAAAGAGTTCCCCGACCTGCTGGATGCCTTTGGTCAGGCCATTGGTGATGCATGCCAGCGGATCGAGCCCTTGATCCAGGGCTTGCCTCGCCAATGCTTCAGCATCATCCGCTTCCCCATCAATGACAGCCTGCGCTAATTTCTTGTACATTTCTTCTGACATTATAAATTCTCCTTTTTAAAAATTGTGTTTTTATATAATATGGCGATCTAATCTGGCATTACCATTGGTGCTTACGCAAAATTTCAATAATGATATCCACTCCTTTACTGGCTTGTTCCCTGGTGATGGTCAAAGGCGGAGCAAAACGAATTGAACTTGCACCGCATTTGGTCAATACGATACCATTTGAACTCATTTCTTTAACCAACGATTTAATAATCTCCCCAGCCGGACTGCCATCAGCATTGATCAGTTCCACGGCAATCATCAAACCTTTACCGCGAATATCACCAATCATTGGTAATTCTTTCTGAGCTTTATGAAAACGCTGCTGGATATAATTTCCCACTTCCACGGCGTTGGGCATTAAATTCTCTTTTTGGATAATCTTCAATGTGGCCGACCCAGCCCGGCAGGCAACAGGGTTACCACCAAAGGTCGTGCCCTGAGCCGCTGGGGGCCAGGCATCCATCAGTTCCGCTTTTGCTAATACCGCGCCTAGCGGCAAGCCGCCTCCCAATGCTTTTGCCATGCAGACCATATCCGGTTCCACATCCCAATGTTCTACAGCGAACATCTTTCCAGTGCGCCCCAACCCGGACTGGACCTCATCGGCGATCAGCAAGATGCCATGACGATCACAAATTTCTCTTAATCCCTGAAGAAAACCATCCGGCGGGATAATGTAGCCGCCTTCGCCCGCGATAGGCTCAATGATGATCGCGGCAAGATCCTCAGGGGGCACAACTGTCTCGAGGGTTTTTTCTATCAAATTCAGGCAGGCCAGACCGCATTTATCAGCTGACTCATGTTTCAATGGGCAGCGGTAGCAATATGGGTATGGTGTGTGGGAGACCCCTGAAAACAAGCCGGTGAGATTACGGCGATAAAGAGTATTGCTGGCAGTTAATGCTGCAGCACCCATGGTACGACCATGGAAACTATCCGTAAAGGCCAGGATCATGGGGCGTTTGGTGATAAAGCGAGCGAGTTTAATGGCCGTTTCCACGGCCTCAGATCCGGAATTTACAAAGATCCCTTTCCCGTTTTTAAGATCGCCTGGAGCGATAGCTTTAAGCGCTTCCATCAATACTACATAAGGTTCCATATAACCGATATGACAGGCGCCGTGAAGCAGGGTGCGTGCTTGTTCAGTAATGGCTTCGACCACTTCCGGATGACAATGGCCTACATTCATCGTGGCGATCCCCGCAACGAAGTCCAGATATTTACGTCCTTCAAAATCGTAAAGATAGACCCCCTCACCCCGCTCAAAGGCAATATCTGTGTACCGATAGATTGTCGAGGCTACGGCAGCATGGTCACGCTCTATGATGCCTGCTGATTTCTTTTCCATCAATTGCTCCTCCTCCTCACTTTGACTAAAACCTATTCATGGATTGCCGGAGTTGCGACTTTAGTCGCTTTCTAAGGGTTAAAGCCCTTACTACCAAGATACTAGGTTTCAAAGACGCTATCCAAATCTTCCTTACTGACATCAAAGACGACGTTATGAGGCGGCAGAGGTTCACGGCTCATCCATTCGGGCAGGCGGTCATCCTGCTTGGTGAATCCTGCTCTTTTGTTGAATTCTCGCTCCAAGAGGAGAGTCTCCTTCCCCAATTCCTGTAGAAAATCATCTCCAACTTCAAATCCATGGATTGAATTAATTAGTTCACCAACGATGCTGTAATCAACACCGATCCCAAATCCAGCCATGATGCAGGCCCCCAGGGAATCGTACCCTGCCATGTTGATCTGGGCGTTGCGAGATACCTCAACCTGACCATTCGGATCGGTGGGTTTAACTTTTGCGCGAATGGTCAGCCCACAGGTGTGGTCAGCCCCCTGAGGGGAGGTAGCATAGGTAACACCCGTCCCTTTGATCGCTCTCGGGTCATAGGCAGGCATTGCCTGACCTTTTGCGACAGGCACTCTTTCCACACCAAAGGCCTTTCCTGTAAATGCTGCCCCGTTCCCCAGGATTCTTCCCAAGGGCGTACCCTCTCGAATTTCCTGAAGCAAGTCGAAAGCACGTTCGCCATCCCCAAAGTCCATCAAACCCGCATCTGCGGCTACTCCCAATGCGGCTCCAATCTCGATGGTATCAATTCCAATATCATTCGCGGCCTGATTTAATTTCGCGATCTTATCCAAATCATTGATCCCAAGGTTTGATCCCATCAGGCCAATGGTTTCATAATCAAGGGGCGAAACAAGTACGGTTTCCCCATCAATATCTCCAACAGTATTGGAGCATTTAATGATACAGCCAGCCATGCAGGCGTGGGTTGTATCACTGACACCGCCTCTTTCCAGCAACATTTCTCGCAATCGATCCCCGCTGATCTTTTCGGCGTCCTCAAAAATACCTGAGGAAAAATTTCTGGTAGGCATTGCACCGATGCCATCACAGAGGCTGACCATCGCAGAAGTTCCATAATCAGCATAAGTTGTCGTCTGCGGGTGGGCCAAGACAGCAGATGTGTATTTTTTTCGCGCCTGCTTGAAAGCGTCAAGATCCTGAATAGGCGGAGAATCTTCTCCTGCTGTGTCAATCACGATTGCCTTAATAAATTTCGATCCCATGACAGCCCCCAACCCGCCGCGAGCAGCTATTCGGGAGGGCACTTTGTCCTTGTCAATATTCTGGATGCCCGAGGACATCATTTTCATTTCGCCCCCAGGGCCAATCAATGCAATGGCAACATCTCCACCATATTTTTCGATCAGCCCCGATGCAGCCTTGTACACTCCCTGCCCAAGAAATGATTTGGCCGAATCAAAGCGAACACCATCCTTGCTGATGTGGATCACGCCCCAGTCAGCATCTTCAGGTCTGTCTTCCAGAATCAACGCCTTAATTCCTAATTTAGTAAGTTCATATCCGGTACGTCCCCCGGCGTTAGATTCTTTGATACCGCCTGTCAGAGGGCTTTTGCCCCCTATTGATATTCGATCAAGACTGGATAGACGATGCCCTGTAAGCAAGCCGGGAGCAAAAATTAACTTGTTTTTTGGACCGAGTGGATCACATTCAGGATCTACCTCATCAAGTAATATTTTTGCGGATAAGCCTCTTCCTCCGAGAGATGCCCAAGACTGCGGTATATCTTCAATTAATGAGGTTTTGGATTTTGTATTTACTCGCCAGATTTTCATCCTGATTCTCCGTTTTAGGGTAGTGGGAAAAACAACCCTTTGTATGTTTATTCTCTACTGAGAGAGAGACGAATGTTGATCGGATTCAATACTCCATTCGTTTAGTGAATAAAGTGTCGTAGAGTCTTTTTCTTTCCTTCCTAATGGGTACAAAATTAATTCTGTACCCATTAGAAAGCTTGCCCCAGGTCCCCAGGATATTCTACAAAATCAGCCTCCGGGGGAATCCACTCATAGGCTGCTCTTACAACACTTGGAACAAGAACTGTTTTTGTTCGCTGAATTTCTGGAATATTGGACAACTTTTGAACAAAATCAAAGGCTTTTTCTCCATCTTTAAATACTGCCTGGACACTTAAATCTTGATCGCCAAATGAATAAGCGATATAGGTGATTTCATGAAATTCCTTAAGCATCTCAGCAACTTTTTCCACTTTATTTAATTCAACTTGGCAATAAATATCTACTGTCATTCGATACTCAAAGCTTTGGCGGTTGATGACCACCGTAGGGAGAATATCCTTTCGTTCCACCATTCGAGTAATACGATGGCGTATTGTTCTTACTGGTACATTTAATTGGCGGGCAATTGCAGAACTAGACATTCGTCCATCTTCTTGGAGAAATAGAATGATTTGACGATCGAGCCTATCTAAAGCGTTTTTCATCGTAAATCCTTTCTAAGTCTGTGAAACCTATACTGCGTCTATGCTATACATGTTTTAGGCATTGTGTTGCCGATACGGCAACACAATGCCTAAATTATATGTTTTACGGCAACGAAATTGTAGCCAAAGAGAACATACTTGTCAAGTATTCTCAGAGTTGAAAATATAATATATCCCTGGTTAGGCTAAACCACCGGGCGAACGTGCTTTCGAATTGCTACAGGAAATTCGAGAGGGTACGCCCTTTGGCATTCGCACCACCAAAAGCGGCAATGGGACGAGGTTTCAAAAGACGCTCAAGTGATAATTGGAGCACTCCCAATTAATCATTGCTTTTCTTCAAAGTTTCCACTAAAGCTGGCACAAAGGTTCGACAATCCTCAACAATGCCATAATCTACCTGCTCAAAAACTGGTGCCTTGGCGTCGTTGTTTATGGCAATCATTACTTTTGCGCCAACGATGCCTACCATATGTTGCAACTCTCCTGATAAGCCCACGCCGATATAAAGTTCTGGACTTACCATTTTTCCACTTTGGCCAATCATGGTTTCCAATTCAGTCCAGCCTTCATCAACTGCGGGCCGGGTAGAACCAAAACCGGCGTTTAACACTTCAGCCAATTTTGCAATTTGCTGCCATCCATCTTGATCCTCAGCTCCGGCTCCTCCAGCAACAATCACTGATGCAGTTTCCAGAGAAACACCTTCGGGCTTTTCCACTACAATTTCCAAGGTTTGGACACGTAAGGGAAATTTTTCAGGGAGATCAATTGGGATTATGTCACCTATATTGGTCGAATCCAATTCGGGATTTAAAAAGACACCCTCGGCTACAGTTGCCATCTGAGGGCGTTTCTCAGGGCAAATTATGGTAATCATGCCACCATAAGCGGGGATTTTTTGTTCCAGAATGCCTTCGTTATCAATAAGAAGATCGATGCAGTGAGCAGTCAGACCGGTTTTCAGTTTCGCGGCGATCAATGGCGCCAATTCTCTGCCCATAAAGGTAGAGCCAAGCAGAAAGATTTCGGGGCGATGTTCAAGCAACAAATTCACAATGATTTCTGTATAGAGCTCGGCCTGGTAGGGATGAAGAGAATCTGAATCACCCAGATAAACTGAATTTGCGCCCGCGGCAATTAGCTCCTGAGCGCGTTCCGTCACATTTTGGCCTAAAAGGATTGCGCCAACTTTAGAATCAAGCTGATCAGCTAAATGCCGCGCTTTTCCAACAATCTGTAAGGAAACAGGTCGAATTCTTCCGCCTGCTTGTTCAGCCATCACGAAGACTTGTGTTTTTATCTTAGACATTGACTACCCCCGAATTTTTAAGGATTTTAATCAGGCGGTCAACCTTTTCTTGCAGAGATCCTTCCAATATTTCAACTTCTCTGCGGCTCTCCAAACGAGTCATCTCTGTAACGATGGTCGGTGAGCCTTTCAATCCGACGTTCTCTACCGGGACGCCGAGATCTTTAAGATCCCATGTGATGATTTCTTTTTTGCGAGCCTTAAGGATGCCAGAAAAACTTAGCGCTTTAGGTTGGTTCAAATTTCTTGTCACTGTCAGAACAGCGGGTAATTTGATTTTGACCTTTCTGTATCCATGCTCATAGTCCGCTTTTACAATCCATTCATCCCCCGCATTTTCTACGATTTCGTTTACCATTGTTACAACTGGCATATTTAGAAATGTGGCAATTTCAGGACCGACCCATTCTGTAGCCCCATCGCTGCTTGCCATCCCACAGAAGATCAGATCAACGGCCCCATTCTTCTCTATTGCTTTTGCTAGCGTATAGGCTGTAGCAAAGGCATCTGCTCCTGCAAAGGCGGGATCGGAGAGCAAGATGCCTTTATCCGCTCCTAATGCAAGGCATTCTTTAACAATATTCCCCGCCGGTGGTGGACCCATGCATAAAATTGTGATATGGGCATCATCGTTTCTTTTTATTTCCAAGGCAGCCTCTAAGGCATGGCTATCCAGGGGGTTTATCACCAGTGAAATATCCGAGCGCGGTAATGATTTTGTGACCGGATCAATCTTGAGCTTATCCGCGTCGTTTGGATCCGGCACTGCTTTTACACAAACAATAATATTCAACATCGGTAATACCTTGTTTCAATACCAGCCACCTGACAGTTTTTATTTTGGTGTTGGCCATGCAAACCGCCAGGTAACTGGTTCTCAAAATACTTTTTGTCTTGTTATGAAACAGCCCATCGAGCGACGATAACTTTCATGATATCCGAAGTGCCTGCCGAGGGTCCTAAAACATATGAATCACGTAAGAAGCGCGTGACGGGAATCTCTTCCATACAGCCATAGCCACCATGGATGTCTACTGCCATTTTTGCAGCTCTTTGGGCTGCCTCCGTTGTGTAGTACTTAGCGGCAGCAAACTCATTACTTGAGCGCCCACCCTGATCCTGTATAGCTGCTGCACGATACCCTAGCAGGCGGCCAGCCTCGAGGTCAATTTTCATATCCGCGATCTTGAATTGGATTGCTTGCAGCTTGCCAATCGGTTTTCCATATAGAATACGTTCGTTGGAAAATTTAATAGATTCATCCAGGCACGCCTGCTGTAAACCTAAGGCACAGCCTACCATCCCACCACGGCCAGCATCGCCGATTGCGGACATTGAAACCTTGAGACCTTTGCCTTCACCGCCAAGCACATTTTCAGCGGGTACCTCAACATTTTTCATTTCAATTTCACCGGTGTTGCAGCCTCTCATGCCTACCTTATGTTCGATGTGAGTGGGTTTAAATCCATCCATCCCTATTTCGAGGATGAAGGCAGTAAAAGCTTCAGGATTATCCTCATCCTTTGCCAAAACTATCTGAACGTCAGCGATATGTGAATTGGTGATAAAGCATTTTCGGCCATTCAATACGTAGGAATCGTTCACCTTTTTGTAAGTTGTTCGGGCACCTTTTGGATCTGAACCACCAGATGGTTCTGTTACGGCAACCGTTGGTAAACGCTCCCCGGTAACGAATTTTGGAAGATATTTCTTCTTTTGCTCTTCGGTCCCAAATTTCATGATCGGTTCGATACCGAGGCCAAAGACCTGGTACATCATCGCCGTAGCAACTGATACCCGGGCAATCTCTTCCAAAGCAATCAGGCGGCCCATATATCCCATGCCCAGGCCACCATATTCTTCAGGAATAGTTACGGCAAACATTTCTGCCTCAGCCAGTTCCTTTACCACCTCGTCCCAGCCCCCATTTGTTTCTTCCATCATCGGCACATGCGGGGCGATTTTTGTCTCAGCAAACTCTCTTGCTGCTTTGCGGAATAGTTCCTGTTCCTCTGTGAAAGTAAAGTCGATCATTTTGTTCCTCCTCCGTAAATAGGAAAATAGAATATATTTTGAACAATAATTGCTTATTGCTCGGAATTCCTTTTAGTGTAGAGCCTCAACGATCAAGGCACTACCTTGCCCGCCCTCTGCGCAAAGGGTTGCAAGTCCATACTTGGATGAAACGCCATTCTTATTCCGACGTTTCATTTCATGCAAAAGTGTTACCACAATCCGACATCCTGAAGAACCCACAGGATGCCCAAGTGCAATCGCACCTCCATTTACATTTACCCTATCCCAATCCCAGCTAAGTTCTTTGCCAACGGCAAGCACTTGCCCGGCAAAGGCTTCATTAATTTCGATCAAATCCAATTGCCCCAGTTCCAGATCGGCCTTCTCTAGTGCTTTGGGGACTGCGCCTACCGGAGCAATTCCCATGCGGTGCGGTTCAACACCTGCATAGCCATAAGAAATAATTCGGGCAAGCGGAGTGTAGCCAAGCTGATTTGCTTTTTCAGCAGTCATGATCAACATGGCACTGGCGCCGTCTGAGATACTGCAGGCGTTGACAGGTGTGACTGTGCCATCCTCTTTAAATACGGTGGGAGCATAACTGGCCTTCTCCATCGTAAGGCCAGGATTAATCGTTTCATCTTGCCTGATCAGAACATTCTCTTTATTCTTTTTGGTTATTTCTATAATAATTATCTCATCATCAAATTTTTTCTCGCTTTGGGCCTGCAAAGCTTTTTTATGACTCTGCACGGCATATTCGTCTTGTTGTTCACGAGTGAGATCATATTCTTCGACAAGATTTTCTGCAGTGCGCCCCATGATCTGGCCACAATTTGGATCGGTCAGGCCCTCCCATAAAGCATCTGTCATTTCTGAGTGGCGAAGTTTTAATCCCCACCGGGCACCCCTCACCAGGTAAGGGATATTGCTCATAGATTCGACGCCGCCCACGAGGTAAATATCACCATCACCAACCTGAATTCCGCGCCAGGCATTGACGATTGCATCCATCCCCGAATCACAATTTCGGGCCACAGTATATGCAGGTACTTCCTTGGGAATTCCCGCTTTTAGTGCAGCCACCCGGGCGATATTTGGAGCGTCGCTCGATTGAAAAACACAACCCCAAATGACCTCGGCTATGGTAGCAGGATCAATCTTGGTTCGTTTAAGCAGGCCGTTGATCACAATCTGAGACAGGGCTACCGCATCAAATTTGCGCAGCATCCCACCGTGGTTGCCAACAGGTGTTCGGACAGCATCTACAATAACTACATCTTGCATAAGAAATAACTCCTTTTCACCTATCTATTGGATCATCTCTTTATCAGGGCGAGGCAATAAATCAGCCTCTTCAATGATTTCTCCAACAATATCTTCCTGCCTGTAAGCCATCATATGGATACCGGCAACGCCTTTTATTTCCAAAACTTTTTGAATGATCTCAACACAAATCCTTTTTCCTTCTTCTCTTTGTTTCTTCTTTGGCGTTTTTCGCATTCGATTGACTAGGGCATCCGGGATGACAACTCCCGGAATTTTTGTCCGCAGGAACTCTGCTGCTAATTCAGAGCGAAGCGGCCCAACTCCGACAAGAATATAGCATTTCTCATGCAAGCCAAGCCTTCTTACTGTCTCCATATAGTCTTGAAAACGTTTGATATCAAAACAATATTGTGTTTGGATAAAGTCAGCGCCTGCTTCAATCTTCTTTGCAAGGCGCAAAGGTCTGAAATCAATGGGCTCCACAAATGGATTGACTGCCGCTCCCAAAAATAATTTAGGAGAAGCGGATATTTGTCTGCCACTTAAAAACACACTTTCATCGCGCATCGTTTTTGCAGTGTGGAGTAATTGAATGGAATCAAAATCAAAGACTCTTTTTGTTTCGGGTTGATCGCCGATGGTTACATCATCACCGGTCAGGCATAAAACATTTTTGATGCCAATTGCACTTGCGCCGAGCAAATCACCCTGGAGAGCGATTCGATTCCTGTCTCGGCAGGTCATTTGCATAACGACTTCGTAACCTTCATGGGCCAGAAGGGCGCATGCTCCAATACTGGACATATGGCAATTGGCTCCGGCAGCATCCGTTAGATTTAAGGCATCAGAAACTATTGCCAATTCTCTGGCTGCCTTTAAAAGGTCTTCCGGATTTGCACTATCCGGCGGACTCACCTCCGCAGTAACCGCAACCTGACCGGATTTTAGTAATCCTTCAAGGGTACTGCCTGATCTATTTTCCTTCATAACAGAATTTCAGTTCCCTTGGTCGGCTTCCATGCCGGAGGGGCACTGTTATCTCCACAACATAATTCATTTATAAATGCGGATTTGCCTGCAAAGCGCTGATTGAGCGGAGGCTGTATAAGATGAATCTCATTTCCATAAACTTTCATCTTGGTAGATCTCTCATATGCTTCAACCCAAATACAGATCATTTCTGGATCAACCTCACAAGTTTTATCGCTCCTGACACCGCCGCAAGGCCCATTCCGAAGATTTTTCGGGCAAGTCATCGGGCAGGTCATACCTGTAAAATGTAATGTACATTGGCCGCACATTTGACAATCAAAAAGCATCCCTTTTGATAACTTTTCAGGCAAGTGCATCCAACGATCTACTCGCTTATAACCAATTCTCCGGATCAATGGATCCGCAATCCTGAATATCTTTTCAACCAGTTGATAAGCTGTTTCAAGCCAATGTGGATGGTTGCGAAGGTTCCCGAAAATAGCCATATTCAGACCAACACTTATAAACCCGCTAAATATTTATCGCGGTTATCGACGAACGGTAAGGGAACAACGGTTGCGTCTGCTTTTACCTCTCCAAGGTCAACTTTCAGATCAGTTCCCAGATCTGAACATTCAATGCTAACCATCGCATAGGCGATATTCTTTTTCAAATCCGGTGAGTAGACTGCGCTGGTTATCATTCCAACCGGTTGGTGATTGCATTCGACAACCCAAAACTCGGCAGTTTGGGTGAGTGGCTCTGTGTGGA
This sequence comes from Candidatus Desulfolinea nitratireducens, assembly GCA_014382535.1. GTDB lineage: Bacteria > Chloroflexota > Anaerolineae > Anaerolineales > Villigracilaceae > Desulfolinea > Desulfolinea nitratireducens. The sequence goes on from JACNJN010000119.1 coordinate 70,489, forward strand.
TTTCCAGGCCTACCAATTTGCGTTTAATCCCCTCCGCGTTAATTTTCTTCAGCGCCTCTTTTCCAACAAAATCCACATCCTGATCTAGGTCTACAAACCTCCCCATCCCAACCTCATATGGATTGGTGCTGTCTGTGACGTCTTCCCAGTAATTAAGCAAGCCACTTTCGATCCGTTCGATCCAGCAGGGGGTTCCGGGCTGGATATTATAGGGTTTTCCAGCCCCCATGATGATTTCCCAGAGCTGGTCACCATATTGACCATCCTGGAGAAACAACTCATATCCACCCTGTTTACTCCAGCCAGTTCGCGCGAGAATAAAGGGGATACCGTTTAGTTCTGTTTCCTTAAACCAAAAATATTTCAGTGTTCGAACCCAATCTCCAAGCAAATCAGCCATAAGATCAAAGGATTTGGGGCCTTGTACCGCCAAAGGAGAAACATCCGGCTCTTGGATGCTAACCTGCATTTTGAGACCGGCAGCCAGCCCTTTTGCCCAGAGCAGGATTTCCCGATCTGCTACCGATAACCAGAATTTATTCTTCTCCAATCGCAAGGCAACCGGATCGTTAACAATCCCGCCATGCGCATTCGTAAGCGGCACATAATAGCATTGACCAATTTTGAATTTTGTTAAATTCCGAGGGGTTAGCTGCTGAAGAAATTTGAAGGCATCCGGGCCGGTGATTTCAACCTGGCGCTCACAGCCCACATCCCATAAAGTTACATCATTTTTTAAGGACCAATAATCGCTTAATAAATCTTTATAAACCAGGGGCAAGTACATATTATTGTAGGGTGTATAGGATTTACACCCATACCGCTGGGTAGCATCGTAGTAAGGCGACTGCCGGATACGATAACTATATAATCTGGGTTTCTTGCCTTGTTTTTTTGATTTCGAAGATTTTTCAGTCATAAGTGATTTTTTAATCTATACCTCTAATGCTTGATATACGGCTGTTCTAAACTCTTTACGAATAGGGTAGGTTTGTGAGGGCAAATACTGTGTCATCAGAATTGCGATAAGGTCTTCCTGTGGGTCGATCCAGAAATAGGTTTCTGCATATCCACCCCAACCATGATCTCCGACCGATCCCATGATGCCGGTTTGTGCTGTGTCCAACATGACGCCAAAACCAAGGCTAAATCCCATCCCCAGCATCGGTTCGGTCCCCTCAAAGGCAATCGGAAGCAATGCAGGTGGCAGGTGATTGCATGTCATTAACTCAATCGTTTTGGGACCGAGTAATCGGACGCCATTCAACTTGCCTCCGTTTAATATGCATTGGGCAAAATTCAGATAATCTGCAAGGGTGGATACCAATCCACTTCCACCGGATTGGTTTGCCACAGGAGGCAAATATACGCTGGAATCAGGCAAATCGAGAACACCAAATTCACTGTCCGATGTTTTGCCATAGAGGGTGCAGAAACGATCCAATTTGGAAGGGTCAATATGAAATGCAGTATCCACCATCCCCAAGGGATCAAAGATTTCCTCTTGCATGAAGTCTCCCAGCGGTTTTCCGGAGAACACTTCTACCAGATAGCCAACGACATCTGTTGCAACGCTGTAATGCCACTTTTCACCCGGATGGTACTTCAGCGGCAGGCTGGCAATTCGGTCAACCAACTCTGCATTTGTGATCTGCGTATTGAAAAGATCCGCTTCATCATAAAACTTATCCACAGGGGATTCTGATTCCAGGTGGCCTCCGTAGCTTAGCCCGGCTGTATGACGTAATAAATCCTGAACAGTCATGGGGCGGAGCGGGGTTTCTAAAGCGCCATCTGCACCCCAAACTTTCGCATCCTTGAAGGCAGGGATATATTGGCTGACTTCATCTGTCAGATTGAAGAGCGATTCTTCATATAGCATCATCAGCGCAACGGAGGCAATTGGCTTGGTCATGGAATAGATTCGAAAAATCGAATCCTGGGACATAGGGACCTTAGCCTCAAGATTTTGGTATCCGAAGTTTTCTAAATGCACAACCTGACCGCGCCGGGCAACGCAGGTCACCGCGCCAGCCAGTTTTCCACTTTCCACATAGCGATTAATGAGGCTGTTGATGCGGCCTAGTCGTTTTGTAGAGAAACCAAGCACATCAGGATTTGTCCGCTTCATTGGGTTCACACACCGATCCATTCAAGAAATCAATCAATCCTTAGGTTCCAATCACCAATCCGCCGTCAATGCGGATCACTTCCCCTGATATATAGCTGGCTTCATCAGATGCCAGGAAGAGATAGAGATTAGCAACTTCCTCCGGTGTACCCAGTCGTTTGAGAGGAGGCCTCTTCTTAAAAGCTTCCAGCACATCGTTGGGCATGGAAAGCAACATTTCGGTCAAAATCATGCCCGGGGCAACCGCGTTGACGCGGATATTGCTGCCTCCCAACTCGCGTGCCCAGACCTTGGTCATTCCAATTACCCCGGCCTTTGTGGCAATATAATTTGTTTGCCCATAATTACCATCCAGGCCTACAATCGAAGATGCATTTAATATAACTCCACCGGCTTGTTTGATCATGGAGGGTGCGACCGCCTGGGTACAATTGAAAACGCCTTTCAAATTCACGGCAATAACCGAATCAAAGGCCTCCTCAGCCATCTGTTTAACCAGCTCCCCGTTTTTTACTTTTACCAGAACGCCATCCCGGAGAATCCCGGCGTTATTAACGAGGATATCAACGCGTTCATATTTTTTTGCGACACTATCTACCCAGTCCTGTACTGCCTGCCGGTTTGTTACGTCGACTGTCTGGAAATCATGTTCAGGGCCGATTTCACCCAATAATGCCAACCCTAGTTCTTCATTGACATCACAAAAAGCCACCTTTGCCCCCTCTTCTGCAAAGCGCTTCACCGTCGCTTTTCCAATTCCCGCTGCTCCCCCGGTTATAAGAGCTATTTTTTGATTTAGACGCATTGACTTTTCTCCTGATTTACAGAGACTGACAGGGTTAGGGATAGAACTCCTGTCTATCCCTAACCCTGTTTTGTTTTACACTTAAGAATATGAGCCGACTTCTTTAGCCAACTGCATGAACCAATCAATTTTTTCCGGAGGCGCAATCGTTGGAACCTCGCAACCCGGTGCCAGAAGATAGCCGCTGTCATTGGTAGCTTTTTCGATGCATTCCTTGATGGATGCTTTCATTTCTTCCTTGCTATCAGCGAGGAACATTTCTGTTGGCACGTTGCCAATCAGGACGGCCTTCCCGCGGGTAACTTCAGCAGCTCTGGCTAGATCTGATCCAGAATCAACACTGAGATTACTCACACCTGTTTTAACCAAATCTTCGAGTATCGGATTTGCATTGCCACAAACATGAAGGCCAACACCTATTTTTTTGGCTTTGAAGTGGTCGACGATCTTCTTGTGGTATGGGAAGACAAATTCTTTATACATTTTGGGTGAAATCAGATCACAGGAGGCAGGTGCTTCTGAAAATCCAACGCCAACCCCAATTTCACTCAAGGCTTCAGTAAATTTAATTGTCGCCTGGGATGAAACCTCCATGAGCTCATGGATGAAGTCAGGGTCCTTAATTGAATCCCTGAGAGTATTTGTGGCGCCACGAAGTCCCATTGCTATTGTCCAGGGTCCTGCAATTACAGCAGAAACAGGAGCATCCTTGACAACCTTCTTTGTTTCAATGCAGGCGTCCAGATACCCTGGCAAACGACCATCTTTATGTGGGTCTGGAATTTGAAGGCTGCTTAATTTTCCTTTATCATCAGCTAAAAATTCTTTCGTGACCACGCTCATGCTATCGTCAGGATAACGAAGCTCATTTCCCATGGCCTCGATATCCATGCTTAAATCCCACATCATTATCATGATATCCGGCTTATAACGCTCATATGCAGCGATTTGAGCTTTGGCAAAGGTTTGTGAATTCTGAAGGAATTCACGGATATTAGCGCCAACAAGCTTTGCATTGCATGCTCCGGAGAATATATATGCAGGTATCCTGTCTAACTCGGGATCTTTATCTGTGAAAGTCTTTTTAAATGCTGCGGAAACTCTCTGTTTACCTAGAAATTCCTCTGTCATAGCTCTCCGCCTTCTTCCCAAATTTTCATTTGTTCCTGGTAGGTTTTTGGATAGGTTGCTTCAAAATCAAAGAAGCTGGTTATTGGGTATCGGATGCCTCCCTTGTGGGTCTTTACCAATCCATCGATAAGCGAGTCGGCTTTTGTGGGCGGAATAAAAAAGGCCATCTCATAATCTTGGGTCATTCCAAAAATCCTGTCGCCGTTGCCAGGCACAATATACCGGCATTCTTCATCTTGGATTGTGGTGATGATCGCTGAACATCCCAATCGTCCCATGGCAGATGATTTTATGGATCCACCTTCGTTATATAGAGCGCCTTGGATCAACCTCATGATTTGGGCTGGGTTGCCATAAACCATATATAGGTCGGGGTCAAAAGAGGCCCGGTTTAATGGTGCGATCAAAATATGACTATAGGTTCCGAAATCAAATCGGCTGATCAAATCCTCTTCCATTTTTCCGATTTCCTTTGAGGCCGTGAACATACCCGCAGCCATGCTCCCTTCGTTGAAAAAATCAATATTTTCAAAGAAACCGAAAGGTGCTGCACCGAGTGCACAACCCATATCCTCTTTACCCAGAGCAACGGTCCACCCATATTTTCGCGACATACCAATTCCCTGACAAATGGCTACTTTTTTACCCATTTGCTGAAAGGGTCGGCGTGTTTTTTCAGGAATTTCGTCTTCTGATTTCAGCATTTTAAATGCCACAGGAAAGGTCAGGGGTCGAAAATAGGTGGATAGTGCTTGATCCAATTCGCTTGCAGTTGCCATCTTAGCCTCCATATGTAATTTGATTGTGTTATAAGAGCTTTAGGTAACAAATTAGGGTATTAATCGATTTTTCCAGAGTTGTGGAAGATTTTTCAATTCCATACAATACTGATGCGCCCAACATCCCGGAAAATATCATTTCAGATACCATATCAGTATCTACATATCCTTTAAATTCACCGATTGCTTTGGCCTCTTCCAGATATCTTTTTAACATTTGTTTAACACCAACAAAGCCCTCGTTAACTTTTTTACATAAATGTGGTCGTTGGTCATCCAACTCCACAGAAAAGGTCACAAATATACATCCACCCGGAAAATTGTCTGAATCAATCAGATAACGATCTTTATAGTTTTCTAAAAATTTTATGATTTTTCCAACAGGGCTTTCTATTTCATCTAATCCGAATAAAATTCGAGCTCTCCAGATTTTTTGGGCTTCTGCCAGCACCTCATGAAAAAGTTCATCTTTGCTGGAAAAATGATTATAGAACCCGCCCTTGGATGAATTAACAGCTTCTATGATTTCGTTGATCCCAGTATTGATGTACCCTTTCAAGGAAAACAACTTCATCGATTCGTGGATTATATTTTCCCTAAGATCCATATAATATCTCGATAGTTGTGTTTTTAGTTTGAAGCAGCCATCGTATACTCTTGCTTAGC
>JACNJN010000041.1 GCA_014382535.1 Candidatus Desulfolinea nitratireducens
TCGCTAAACAAGCCTATACAATGGCTGCTTCAAACTAAAAACACAACTATCGAGTAAATAACTTGCCAGGGGCCAACTAATTTCATTTGCAGCAATGGGGCGGGCAAAATAAAAATGATCATATGGAGAGATTGCCCATGGGATGGGATAGAGCGGGGGACGCCAATCCGATATAGGTTCGGCACCTGGTGTGGGGATGACGAAACGCAGCGGTGGGAGTTGTGTTGGCGTGGGTATAAGTGATTCGCTCTCCGGGAGGCTTGATTCTGGTTGGAGGGGGATTACGGGTGTTGGCGTGGGATCGGGGTCCGATTTGGGGAACGCACGGCAAGCTGAAAGCCCGAGCGTGATTCCGAAGCCGAAGGCTAGTCCCCAAATAATAAAAATCTTTTTCATGGAGTCGATGTCGCGAATTGGAAAATTGAAAGCGGTGTGGATGTGGGAACAAGGGTAAGCGGCGTACTGGTTGGGCGCGGCGTATTGGTTGGGCGCGGCGTACCTGTGGGGATTGGTGTTGGTGTCGGGGTTTTGCTTGGTGGCAGGACGGGGGTGGGGGTGAGCAGAATCTCAGGAGGATAGAGATCGAGCATGGCCTCATACCAGTTCACGCCCCCCTTTTGGACGAACGCTGTAAAACGGGTACCCCTGTAAAAATTACGCCAGTTAGAAAGCGCGGGGATGCGTTGCCAGCCATAATTTTTCGCCAGCGTGGTGAAGTCTACCCAGTAGCCTGAGGGAATGGCGCTAAAAGAACCCCCGGTTTCGTAAGTAGCGGGGTCAAGGTTGTAGCGTGTGCTTAAATCCCAGACAGGATCATGAAGAGGCATACCCATTGAGCCATCCTGATTTTGGGCGTGAAGGTAAAGATTCCAATAGGTTTGTTGCCCGATCTCGTGCCGAACGGAAACCATCCAGCCTGCACTGGCAATAAGGGGATTGAGGCTGAAGGCGCGCCCAGTGTAGAGCCAGTCATCGCTCATGCCGGGATCGAGAGCGGTGGTAAGGGGAATGAATGCATTTTCGAGATTGGCAAGCGCATCCCAGCCGGCACGCGTAATGATCGCTTCGCGCAAGGCTTCAAATGATGCATATACAGAATGATGGAGATTTGGATATGGGGCCTGAACATCATCAAGAGCGACTAAATTTTCCCGCACAGAGAGGGATTCTGGGGTGGGGATATCCGATGTCCAGAGTGGGGCGGGGGTCACAACGGCTGCATTCCTATAATTTTGAGGTAAATTCACAGGGAGGGGATCAGGTAGCCAGAGCATTCCCTTTAGTGCACCAGGAAGAGGCCAGGGCTGAAGAAGCAATCCACCCTCGAGGCTGTACGCAGAAAGATAATTTTCTTTACCGCTTTCAACCATGGTAAGCAGGCTATCACCGCGCTGGTTCCAAACAGCCCAATCACCCTCGCCAACCCATGCTGCGGGGATATTTGGTTTATCTATATCCCAGATGAAAATACCGCTGGGATCATTATCATAGGAATTGGAGGCCCAAACCAGGTGGCTGCCATCCTGTGACCAGACCGGGTGATCTTCGATAGCATTTGGGGTTTCACTGAGGTTCAGAAAGCGGTTGCTGCCGGTATCGTCGAGGTCAGCCAGGTAGATATCGCTGTCACCTCCACGCGTGGAAACGAAAGCGACCTGACGTCCATCTGGCGCCCAGGCGGGAGAATGATCGGCAGCGGGATTATCTGTCAGGCGGATGGCCTCCTGGCCGCTGTCGCTGATCGGCTGGATGAGAATTTCAAGGCTATGATCAAGATAGGTTTCAGACGCAAGCCAGGCGCCATCAGGTGACCAGGAGGGGGCGCCATCGTAGGTTTTTGTATTGGTCAGGCGGGCGGTTTCGCCACTCTCAATCTCGAGCAGGTAAAGGTCCCAAAAACCACTCCGATTGGAGGCAAATGCGATTTGCTTGCCGTCCGGGCTGAGGGCGGGGGAAATATCATCCCATTCACCGGAAGTGAGACGGAGGAAGGGTTGATCGATGGGAGAATAAGCGAAAAGATGCGCATAAGCACCCTCGTTAATCGAGAGGATGAAGATGCCAGGAAAATCGGAGAAGATGACCGGTGTAGAAGCAGCATCCGCATTGGGGGCAAAAGGTGTTTGGGTTGCGGGAGCGGGTGTAAAGTCGGGCGAATCGGCATCTCCTCTGCAGCCAGCGAGGAGAGAGAGAAGAAGCAATCCAATTAAAATGCGGACCCTGTAACTATATCCCACTACTCTTTGATCTCCTCAATTTCAAAATCAAATTCCGCGCGATCCGTATCTTCGACGGGGATATCCAGCCGAAATAGTTTTGGGTCTTCTTCGTCTGTGGGGGGGTAGAAGAGGCGCATGATGAGTTTATATTTTCCATCCTGGCGCTCAGCGCGTAAGTGGATGGTAAATTCCTGTTTCCAGGCCATAGGCTCAATAATGCTCACCGTGGAGACTTCCATGCCGGCTGGGTCAAGGAGAACCATATCGAGATGCGGACGGACCTGGTAGGGAGTCATTTCAAGATTAATGCGCACTCGTTTTGCATCTGGGTAGGGTTCAGCCGTGAGTACAAGAATGCGCGTCTCTTCTGGCGGCACTTTGCTGTTATTTAGCTCTTCAAGATCGGGGAAGAAAAACTCTTTATTGGGGTCATTCTCTTCCGGAGAATCAGGAGTAGGGTTCATTATTTACTCTCAATATTTTTAATGTAGATGCATGAGCATACCATGAAACAGGTCTGCTGGGCTATGGGTCAAGTGAGTCTAATTTATTGATCAGGTTGGAAAAATCTTCAGGATGGGGTGCGGTAAAAGTCACCCTCTTTTTTGTGGAGGGATGTCCAATTGACAGACTTTGGGCGTGGAGGGCGGCGCGTGGTATTAGATCAGTTTTTTCTGCCCCATAAAGATGATCTGCGACAATGGGAAATCCAGAAGTGGATAAATGGACACGGATCTGATGCGTTCTTCCGGTTTTTGGACGCGCTTCGATCCAGGCGTGATCCTGCCACCGTTTAATGATCTTGAAGCTCGTCTCAGCCTGTTTGCCGCGATTTTTGTCCACAACTGTGCGATGCTTTCTGCCGACATTCGCATGGAGCATATGATGGGTAGTGTACTCGTTCCATTCGGGGACATTTTCGACGATGGCGTGGTAGATCTTTTCAACTTCCCGCTGCTCGAATTGTGTGTTCAGATACCGATGTGCTTCTGCGGTGCGCGCAAAAACCACGACTCCCGAGGTGACCTTATCCAGCCGGTGCACGACCCAAACCCTGCCGAATTTATCTTCGAGCATTTTTCGCAGAACGAGTGCGTTCTCATTCCAGCCCTCATGCAGGACAGAAATCCCGGCAGGCTTGTCGAGCACGATAATGGCTTTATCCTGGTGAATGATATTTAGCATGGGCGTATTATGCCATAAAGGATATAAAAATATACCGAGGGTTTTTGAAAAAACCTTGATATTAACCTAAGGTCAGGGTTTATTCTCCTGGCACGATGTACACCGTAAAGCAACTTTCTACCCTGGCAGGCATTTTCCCGACGTTTTCCCAGCGATCAGATCCAAGTTATTCAAGACCTGAAAAGGCAATCATAATAAGTTATCAATAAATTTGAATAAGTTACGAATAAGGTATCAATAAGATATGAATAGGTTATACTTGAAGTATCCAGGTAAGGGATGCGGAGGCAGGCATAGCATGGCAAAGGTGAAAAGGAATGTGATTATCAAAGGGTTGAGCGGCCGGATTGGCAACCTGGTTTTCAAGCAATATGGGGATAAAACGGTTGTCTCCCAAAGGCCAGAACATGATCCAAACCGAAGACCCACCCCAGGGGAAGCCCGTCAACGCGGACGGATCAAGGATGCCGCTGCAATCGCAAAATCAATTCTGGCAACCGAGGAGGGGAAGGTCTACTATCAGGCAGCGCGGATCCGCCTGGGCAAGCACAGCGCATATCACACAGCAATATATGATTTTTTTGGGGCGCCAGAAATCAGAACCGTAAAGCTGGGGGCCGATAACAGCCTGCTGATCCAGGTTTCGGATAATGTGGGCATCCGGGAAGTCAGGATAGAGATTGAGGGAGAAACTGGATTCGCCGCTCCCCTGAATGAGAGCGCAGATAGCCTTTGGCGTTTTCAGATCAGTGAACTTGATGACCGAGAAATCCTGATACGCGCAAAAGACTGGATGGGGAATTATGTGAGGTGGGAAGGCGTGACGACTGATCTATTAGCTGAATAAAAGACCCCGCAGGTTCTCATGATTTAGGCCCTAACGGTTTGCGTTATTAGAATGTCCTTGTTTGGGACGTGGCAAACGTGTATCCTTGGGGTG
>JACNJN010000098.1 GCA_014382535.1 Candidatus Desulfolinea nitratireducens
CTAAAGTCTGATAAAAAGAGGTTATAAAATGAACACTCAAAAAATGAAAGCAATCCTTTTCCTGATCGTAATTTCTGCATTGATCCTTAGTGCCTGTGGAGCAGAAGAGACCCCTGTGCCAGTACCAGTTAATAGTGTAAGTATAAATGCCGTTGTAGCCGAGGGGCATATTCTCCCGGCGCAGGATGTAATGCTTAAATTCTCTGCGCGCGGCACGGTTGCCATAATTTTGGTTGAGGAAGGTGAAGAGGTTGCCAAGGATCAAATTATCATTCAACTCGCCGATCAGGAGCAGGCAGAGGCTTCTCTTCGCGCGGCTGAACTGGAGTTGACCACTGTCCAGCAGGCCTACGATGATTTTGTCCGCACAGGCGGGCTCGCAACAGCCGATGCCTGGCAAAGCTATTTAGCCGCACAAATTATTCGGGCCGAAGCAGAACGTGAATGGGAAAAGCTGAATATTGACGATCTTCAAGATGATATTGACGATGCCAGAGCTGATGTCAGTGATCGCGAAGAAGATCTGCAAGATGAACAAGATGAACTCGATAAATATATAGATCTTGACGAGGAAAATACCAAACGGAAAAATGCAGAAGATGATCTTGAGGATGCGCAGGAAGATCTAAACGAAGCCCTCCGTGATCTGGAAGAGGCGATTCGAGATTTGGATGAGGTCCGAGCCGATTTGGATTCCGCTCTCGCAGTAGAGGCAGAAGCAAAGCGAGATTACGAAGTGCGTGCGGAGGATGGACTTGATCCCGATGAAAAAAGACTGCTCGAGGCTCGATTATCAAATGCCAAGGCCCAGGTTGCTGCGGCTGAGAATATTCTTGATGGCTATCAGTTAAAAGCTCCCTTTGATGGGACGCTTACTGATATCAATGTGGAGATTGGGCAATTGGTGGGTCCTGAACAGTGGGCAGCACAAATTGCTGATTTTAGCGAGTTCTATGTCGAAACCAGCGACCTGACAGAGTTGGAAGTGGTCAAAGTTTACGTCGGCCAGCCCGTGGAGATCATCCCCGATGCATTGCCAGAATTGATATTGGATGGCAGCGTGGAGAGTATCGGGCAGTCATTTAAGACGCAGGCGGGTGATATTATTTACACAGTCAAAATTCGTCTTGATGAAAGCGATTCCGCGTTACGATGGGGTATGACTGTTGAAGCAACCTTGTTGGATGAGTAGATAAATTAAGAATAGGACTTACGCATTTTTACAGTCCTATTCCCAATGCTCTGCGTTGGAGTATTGTAGACAAGCTACAACGCAGCAAGAAAAAAGGTATTTTGGGTAAGTCCTGAAGAAGATGAACGACAACTCCCTCTCATAGAAGAGGGAATTGTCGTTTAAAGGGTAGCAAGCTGTTATTTGATCGAGAAAATCCTTGTTAGTCAGGCAGTTGCACTCCCTGTTCAAGTATGCTAAACTACGGCAGTGTTTTCCTTTTATGCGAGGAAAAAAAGAGAGCGAAACATATCCACAATTTGGGGTATCGGCTATTGTATAATCTTTCTACTGACCTGGCTATGAAGATTCGCAATCCGGATTTGCGTATCTGTAACCAGAATTAATGAACACTGCGAAGAAATAAAAATTACGTAAAAACTCTTTCATACTCTTGACCCTTACCGTATATACCTGTACGATTATTAATTGAGCTATATTTAATGTTTTACGTGTCTTTGGTTATTTATTCGTGTTATCACTTTAGATTTAATTGGTAGCGTAAGCACAAAATATTTGTATTGAATATTTATCAATACTTATAGAATGACAACAAAAATATTTCAATAGAAGGAGGTGATGGTGACATTTTTTTGTGGCGTTGTCTGCCAGGTATATTAACCCCGATCCCGGGGTACTACAATTACCCCCCTTAGAAAGAGGAGAAGAACTATGTCTAAACGTTTATTTGCTGTATTTGCAGCGCTGATGATTGTCGGATTGATTCTTACTGCATGTGGCCCGAAAGCCCCTGCGTTTGAATGCACCGATGCAATTGGCTGTCTTGATGTTGCTCCTGATGAGCCTGTCCACCTGGCTTATATGCTGACCATCTCTGGTGCAACCGCATTCCTTGGTGAAGATTCCAAAGGCGCAATTGAGATTGCCATAGATGATCGCGATGGAAAGATTCTTGGCCACGATATTGTGTTGACTGGCGAAGATTCTGGGTGTAGCGCTGAAGGCGGTCAAACTGCTGCCACAAAAGTTGCTTCTGACCCGACCATTGTCGGCGTGATTGGCACAAACTGCTCCAGTGCGGCCACTGCTGCTATTGATACCATCAGCAGTGCTGGCTTGGTAATGATTTCTTCATCCAATACCGCCCCCGCTCTGACCATTGAAGGTCAAACCTGGAAACCTGGCTACTATCGCGTTTGCCACACCGACCTTTTCCAGGGTGCGGTTGCTGCTGAGTTTGCTTATAATGAATTGGGCGCACGCACCACTGCTACCATCCATGATGGCAGCCCCTATGCTGACCAACTTCAGGCTGTTTATGCCAAGCGCTTTATTGAATTGGGCGGCGAAGTAACCTTCGCTGGCGCAGTCAATATCGGTGATACCGATATGCGCACTGTTTTGACCACTGTTGCGGCTGATGGCCCCGACGTACTTTACTTCCCGATCTTCGAGCCAGAAGGCGACTTCATCGTTGCACAGTCTTCTGAAATCGCTGGTTTGGAAAACACCACCCTCATGGGCGCTGACGGCCTCCTGGCTGACTCCTTCCCTGAGAATGCTGGCCCCAACTCTGTTGGTATGTATCTCTCTGGCCCGTACGTTGTTGGTGAGGCTTATGAAGCGTTCCTCGCAAAATGGGATGCCAAATTCGGTGGCGTTCCCCCGAGTGGCTTCCACGCATTCGCTTATGATGGCACCAACATTATCCTTGATGCCGTTGAGGCCGTTGCCGTTGTAGATGAAGATGGCACCCTGCACATCGGGCGTCAGGCTTTGCGCGATAGCATGTCCTCCCTCTCAAATTATGATGGCTTGACTGGTGCGCTGGACTGCACCGACAAAGACTTTGGCGTGGTCGGCATCAGCCACGGCGACTGCGCCACCGGCGGTGCTTTGGGCATCTTCGAACTCGGTCAGGCCGAGTTAGATGGTAACTGGCCACCCCCAGCAATTTACACCCCTGGTGAGTAGGCTTAAGCCTCTAGTATAAAATCTGTAATGAGTCAGAGGGGTTACCCCTCTGACTCATTATTCGTATCTATAACATCTTGTTGGACGCGTTTTCCGGGAGTTCTTTATGCTAAAACAATTTCTTGATCGTTTTTCCTGGGTAGACTTTTTCATGAGACTACTCCAGGTAGCTGCTGTCATAGTTATTATTGTCGGCATTTTCAATTCTTTAGGCGCCACTAAATACACTAGCGGACAATGGGTAACCCTTGTCTTTGCAGGTTTGGCACAGGGTAGTATCTATGCATTGATAGCTTTAGGGTACACGCTGGTATACGGCATTCTTTTGATGATCAATTTTGCGCATGGCGATGTTTATATGGCCGGTGCATTTACTGCCGTATTCCTGGCAAACAGCCTGGCAGCATCCGGTTTCCTCGGTGCCCAACCAGTTATATCGGTGTTATTACTGATCCTTTTGGCGGCTTCTGTTTCGATGGTATTAAATGTGGTTGTCGAGAGGGTTGCCTACCGTCCTCTTCGCGGCGCTCCCCGCCTGGTTCCATTAATTACTGCAATTGGCGCTTCATTTACAATCGAATACACATTCCGTGGATTGTATGGCGCTGAATTTCAATCCTACCCAATCATCCCTGCTCTGGATGGTCAATTCCTGACACTTGCAGGATTTGAAATCCCCTGGACCCAAATTGTGGTTCTAGTTGCTGCAATACTCCTGATGGTCAGTCTTTATTTTTTCATTGAGCGCACCAAGATTGGAAAAGCGATGCGTGCTGTCTCGGAAGACAAAGAAGTTGCTCGCTTAATGGGTATTGATGTAGATAAAACCATAATGATCACCTTTGCTGTCGGGGGGGCTCTTGCTGGCGCAGCCGGTGTGTTCAATGGTATCTTCCGACCTCAAGGTGTTTTCTTCTTCATGGGTTTTATTCCGGGCATCAAAGCCTTTACTGCAGCAGTTCTTGGCGGGATCGGCAATATCCCCGGTGCCATGGTCGGTGGTCTTTTCCTCGGTGTCTTTGAAGCCATCGGCCCGAACTTGATCCTCGAAGGCTTGGGTATCCCTGCTGTAAATCAATTGCGGGATGCATTTGCATTTACGATCCTTGTCCTTATCCTGATCTTCCGCCCGCAAGGTATCTTTGGCGAGCGGTTGGCAGAAAAGAAAGCCTGAGTGAGGTAAAAAGATGATAAAAACACTTCAGGAAAACTTCCAGAAGATTCAAAAATTCGCCCTGCTAGGCGGCATTGTCGCAATTTATCTTGTCGCAGTTGGCATGGTTGAAACCTTTGCACAGCGTAACCTGATTGGCACATCCCTGTCATTGGGACATGCTTTCCTTGTCCTCGGTCCAATTGGTGTGGGTATTCTTATCGCTCAGGCGATGAAAGAGTCCGAAACAAAATCTATTTACGTTGCTGGCTTTCTTGCAGGAGCACTCTCAAGTGTCTCGTTGATACTTTTCAATATTGTGATCCAGATTTTCGTTATCCAAGCCGACCCAGACGCCGTTTTCTACTTGCGTAATATGTTTGTGAGCTTTACACCGACAGCGTTTGAATTTCTGACTTTCGGGCAGGGGATGGTTCTGGGCAATATCCTGCTATTCTTATTTTTTGGTTTGATGGGAATGCTCGGCGTATCTTTTCTGCGATTCCCGGATAAAATTCGCCGTGGCTGGATCAACAGCCTCATTTGGGTCCTCGCAGTTGGACTATTTTCAGAGAATGTAGCTCAAATTTTACGCGAACTCTTTGGGCCTGGGTTGGGAAAAATTATCTTTTCGAACAAATCAATGAATCCGGTTGCAGCAATTATCCTTTTTGCTGTAGTATTTGCCTTTAGTTATTTCGGTCTTAAAAAAGAAGCCAGCGATAAGTGGGCTGCAATGCCTGAAGAGAAACAGAAGAAAGGCCGCGTTTTCATTATCATAATGGCAATTCTCTTTGTTGCTATACTTCCATGGCTGGTTGGTCTTTTTCTCAGCCAGGCACTCTTCATTATTGGCATGTATGTCATGATGGGTCTGGGATTAAATATCGTGGTTGGTTATGCAGGTCTGCTTGACCTCGGTTACGTAGCCTTTTTCGCCTTTGGCGCCTACACGATGGGGATTCTGACCACTACGGGTGCGCTTGGTCGCAGCGACTTAAATTTCTGGATGGCACTCCCCTTCGCCATGCTGATCGGTGTACTTTGGGGCCTGCTTTTGGGTTTCCCTGTTCTTCGAATGCGTGGTGACTACCTTGCTATCGTTACCCTTGGCTTTGGTGAGATCATTCGTATTCTGGCCCTCTCCAACTGGCTAGCTCCCTTTGGCGGCGGTGCTCAAGGTATTCTCCACATTCCTCAGCCAGAGTTCTTTGGACTTTCAATGAACAGCCCACAGGCTATGTATTACCTGGTTGTGTTGGGTGCGGTTCTCGCAGCTTTTGTAACCATCCGTCTGCGGGATTCGCGTCTTGGTCGTCAGTGGATGGCCATGCGTGAGGATGAAGATGTTGCTGAAGCAATGGGGATTAATTTGATCCAAACCAAATTACTGGCATTCTCAATCGGTGCTGCATTTTCAGCTCTTGCGGGTGCGATCTTTGCCGCACGCTTGGGAAATATTTTCCCCCATAGTTTTAACATCCTCATCTCCATCAACGCGCTTGCACTCATTATCGTCGGCGGCCTGGGCAGTATCCCTGGTGTAGTCGTTGGTGCAATCATCCTGATCGGCTTACCTGAAATGCTTCGCGAGTTTGCTGAATACCGCCTGCTGATGTACGGTATGCTTCTCATTATCATGATGATTGTGAAACCCGATGGTTTCATGCCAGAAGCAAGACGGAGCCAGGAGCTGCGAGACGAAAAAGATACTCTTCCCAAGCAAGCTGCTGGAACAGAAGGTTAGGAGGCCATTATGGGAGTAATTCTCAAAACAAAAAATGTTACAAAACGCTTTGGTGGCTTGATCGCTGTTGACAAATTTGAAATTGACGTACAAGAAAACTCCATCTCCAGCGTCATTGGTCCAAATGGCGCCGGGAAAACAACTTTTTTCAACTGTATTACCGGTTTCTATAAGCCCACTGAAGGAAAAATTATCTTTGACGGGCATTATATTCAGGGGTTGACTACAGATCGCATTACTAATCTGGGCATTTCGCGAACCTACCAGAATATTCGGCTCTTCTCGAAGATGACAGCTATCGAAAATATTCTGGTTGGTCAGCATCCTCATTTGAAAACCTTCTGGTTCGAAGCCATTATTAAAAACAAACGCTTCTTAAAGGAGGAGGAAGATGCACTCCAGGAGGCAATTCGCCTGCTTAGTTTTGTCGGCCTAAGTGGATTGGGAGATCAGGTGGCACATAACCTGCCTTACGGCGCCCAGCGTCGTCTGGAAATCGCCCGTGCCCTGGCCAGTAAACCTAAACTTCTATTACTTGATGAACCAACTGCTGGTATGAATCCGAATGAATCCAGGGATCTGATGAATTTTATCCGCCGTCTTCGCGACGAATTGGAAATCACTATTTTGCTTATCGAGCATGATATGAAGGTGGTCATGGGCATCAGCGAAGAGATTTGGGTGATGGATTTTGGCCAAAAAATTGCAGAAGGAACACCGCTTGAAATTCAACGCAACCCCAGGGTGATCGAAGCCTATCTGGGACGCGGCGCGGCTTCTGGCTTGAATCTTGAAGCTAAAGGCGTAGAGGCCTAGAACCGGGAGAAGACCAATGGCAATGCTGGAAATTAATGACATCCATACATACTATGGCAATATTCATGCCCTGAAAGGTGTCTCCCTGACTGTGGAAGAAGGCGAGATCGTTACCTTGATCGGGGCGAATGGTGCAGGTAAGACCACAACCCTGCGCACTATTACCGGGCTACTTACCCCGCGCGAAGGCTCAATCACCTATGAAGGTGAGAATATAACTGGCATCCCCGCGCATGAGCTAGTCTACAAGCAAGTTGCAATGGTTCCTGAAGGACGTGGTGTTTTTGCAAAACTGACCGTACTGGAAAATCTCGAAATGGGAGCTTACAGCCGGAATGATAAAGAAGGCATAGTAAGCGACTTTGATCGTGTATTTAGCTTATTCCCGCGCCTCAAAGAACGACGGAAACAAGTGGCCGGTACATTATCTGGTGGTGAACAGCAAATGCTTGCCACGGGCCGTGCCATGATGGCAAAGCCGCGTCTTCTGCTGCTTGATGAGCCCTCGATGGGCCTTGCACCTGTTCTTGTTGACAGCGTTTTCGATGCCATCGTTGAGATCAATAAAGAAGGGACAACCATCCTTCTTGTTGAACAGAACGCCCTTATGGCACTCTCTGTTGCTAATCGTGGCTATGTTCTTCAAACCGGCCAAATCGTCCTTCATGACGATTCTGCCGCACTCAAACAAAATGAAATGGTTCAAAAAGCCTATCTTGGGATGGACTAGAACCAACTAAGTATCCATCCTGAAAATATCCCGTAGTGGCGACTTTAGCCGCTCTTTACGGCTGAAGCCGTTACTACAAAAGAATTTTAGGATAGGTTCTAAACAAGAACCCCGGAAATTTGTTCAGAATTTGGAGATGTTCGGTAGCAATCCTGCCGGACATCTTTTTTGTAATCAGGTAAAATAATCTTATGAGAATACTCAGCGCGAGTGACGTACGTAAATCCCTTCCAATGCGTGCCACCATCGAGGCAATGAAGAATGCCTACGCCTCCTTTAGCGCCGGGCAGGCCATCATACCGCTCCGTACTGCGCTCCCGATCAAATCTCAGGACGCTACCAGCCTTTTCATGCCTGCCTATATCCACGATCCTAAAGTTGATGATGCCCTTGCCATCAAAATCGTCTCCCTTTTTCCTAAAAACCCAGCGCAGAACCTCGACTTTATTCAGGCTGTCGTTCTCGTCCTCGACCCTCTAAACGGCAAAACAATCGCTCTTTTGGAAGGGAGCACACTCACCGCCATTCGTACTGGTGCGGCATCAGGCGCCGCCACGGATCTTCTTGCTCGTCCGGATAGTCGTGTTGCCACAATATTTGGGGCAGGCACACAAGGCCGCACCCAGCTCGAGGCGATCTGCAGCGTTCGGGAGATCGACACTGTTTGGATTGTAGATCCTGACCCACAGCGTGCCAAAAACTTTGTGGACGATATGACTGGGATGGCTCCCATTCCTGCGGATATCCGTATCACCCGCGACCCCAAAGAGGCCCTTTCCAGCACAGATATCATCTGCACTGCAACAACCTCCACCTCACCCGTTTACCAGGTAGCGGATGTGCAACCCGGCACCCATATCAATGGGGTCGGTTCCTATACCCTAGCGATGATCGAGAATCCACCAGAACTCCTTGCCAATACAACCATTTTTATTGATTCCCTGGATGCGATCCTGGCCGAAGCAGGTGAGATCGTTGCTGCGATTAATAAAAAAGAAATTTTCCCCGCTGAGTTAACAGAACTCGGTGACCTTATTCTCGGAAATGCTTCAGGGCGTAAGAATCAAAAAGAGATCACCTTCTTTAAATCTGTCGGCATCGCCGTTCAGGATGCCATGGCGGCCCAACTTGCTCTTAAGAATGCTGAGGTAATGAATCTTGGACAGGAATTTGAAT
Source organism: Candidatus Desulfolinea nitratireducens (assembly GCA_014382535.1). GTDB lineage: Bacteria > Chloroflexota > Anaerolineae > Anaerolineales > Villigracilaceae > Desulfolinea > Desulfolinea nitratireducens. Next base: position 8,789 of record JACNJN010000098.1, read on the forward strand.
TTTAGATGGCCGGAATCGGAAATTCAAAGTCGGCATAGCTTCGCCATATAAATGAAAGTAAAAAATGACTATAAAAAATAAATTTAAAATCGTTCAGGATTGGCTGCCGCGTTATACGGGTACCGCCCTCAAAGATTTCGCCGACTATATTTTGTTGACCAACTTTGAGCATTACCTCCATCTTTTTTCAGAATGGTACAATGCCCCCATCCGCGGCCATGAAAAGCCAATGCCCAACGTTACGGCAAATGGGATCACCCTGATCAATTTTGGGATTGGCAGCCCGAATGCCGCTTTAATCATGGATTTGCTGAGCGCAATTACACCAAAAGCGGCTCTCTTCCTGGGTAAGTGTGGTGGCCTAAAGAAAAAAACTGCCCTGGGCGACTTTATTCTCCCCATCGCAGCTATCCGGGGTGAGGGGACTTCCAATGATTATTACCCTCCCGAAGTTCCCGCACTGCCTGCATTCAACCTGCAAAAAGCCGTATCGACCACGATCCGCAACCACGAACTCGATTATTGGACAGGCACCGTCTACTCCACCAATCGCCGTGTTTGGGAGCATGACGAGGACTTTAAAACATATCTCGAGAGCATTCGCACCATGGCAATAGATATGGAAACTGCCACCCTTTTCATTACTGGCTTTGCCAACCAGATTCCCACTGGAGCATTACTCCTTGTCTCTGATCGACCGATGATCTCAGCCGGGATCAAAACAGCTAAAAGCGATCAAAAAGTAACCGAAGATTATGTCGATAAGCATCTTCGCCTTGGCATTGATGCCCTAAACGAACTTATTAATCATGGATTGACCGTCAAACACTTACGCTTTTAACGGTATTTCCACTATAAATCTCTATGACAGCAGCTGAAATTATCACTATCGGCACCGAGATCCTCCTTGGTGAAATTGTTGACACCAACACCCGTCATATCGCGCTTAATTTGCGCGATCTGGGTGTGGGCTTGTACCGCACGATTACCATTGGCGATAATGTTGAGCGGATCGCTGAATCTATTCGCGAATCCATGCAGCGTGCTGAAATCGTGATCACAACGGGTGGGCTTGGTCCCACCGTGGACGACCCAACCCGTGAAGCTGTTGCCCTGGCTGTGGGTGTGGAAACCGAATTTATCCCCGAGCTTTGGGAGCAAATTGCCAAACGGGTTTCTCTTTATGGGCGCAAACCCACTGAAAATCAGAAACGACAAGCCTATGTGCCAAAAGGGGCGCTTCCTATCGAAAATCCCGTTGGTACTGCCCCTTGCTTTATTTTTGAAACTGAACGCAACGCTGTTATCTCCCTCCCCGGGGTGCCCCGTGAGATGGAGACCATCCTCCATAATGCAGTTATTCCGTATATTCAGAAACGTTATGATCTGCATGAGATCATCAAGGTTCGCGTGTTGCGTACTTCCGGGGTGGGTGAGGGTCGTATTGATGAGAAAATCGGTGATCTTGAGAAACTTAGAAATCCGACAGTTGGGTTAGCCGCACATACGGGCGTGGTGGATATCCGTCTTGCTGCCAAGGCAAAGACAGAGGCTGAAGCCAATGCAATGATTGCCGAAGTTGAAAACGAGATACGTCAAAGACTGGGAAAAATCATTTTTGGCACTGATCAGGATAAATTGGCGGATGTTACGCTGGCGGCTTTATCAAAACGAGGCTGGAAACTGGTCCTCCTCGAATCAGGTTTGGAGGGTCGCCTCTCAAATCAATTTAGTAAAACCGAAGATCCCGCACTCATCAAATGTGAAAATCGGCAACTCGCAACAAAAGAATTGCTCCCCGCGCTTCAAAAACTAAGAATTGAGAGTGGCGCAGAGGCTGCGCTGGGTATCGCCTTTTTCCCCGGGAAAGATGAGCAAACTGCAGAATTTTCACTGATTACTCCAGAAAAAGAGAAATCCCGTATCCTGCGCTATGGAGGGCATCCACAAAATGCACTGAGTTGGGCACCGAATATTGCGATTAATATTTTGCGACGGGCGGTCATGAAGTAATGGCTCCAAAGCGAAAACGCACTTCCATATTTTTGATCGGAATTTGGTCCCTGAATATTTTCGGTGCCATCGGACTGGCAGGGATCTTCTTCTTTAACCAGGCCGAAAATCCCTTTCTCCCACCGCCCTCACCTGCTAACGTTGAGATAGTAAATTCCCCACCCCCTCAGGCAGCCGCCCTCCCCGCATCGACCAGTGTACAGCCCCCCACAATCTATTTCCTTCCTACTATAACGCCCAATCCGCGTAGCACGCTAATTGCAGCTGTTACACCGACAGCGTTTGAATTTCTTGTGGACACTAGTAAAAAACAAGCAGCGGCGATTGGTTATTCGGTATTGGGACGTCCTTTGGAAGTTTTTCGATTTGGGAATGGTCCCAGCGAACGGCTGATCGTTGCAGGGATTCATGGTGGTAATGAATGGAATACAATTGCCCTTGCTGATGAATTAATTGCACACCTGGAAGAGCATCCAGAAAGTGTTCCTGAAAATGTGAGCCTTTATATATTGCGCAGTCTCAATCCAGATGGAGAGGCACGCGCTCATGGTTACGAGGGGCGTGCAAACGAAAACGGCGTTGATTTGAACCATAACTGGCCTTATCATTGGAAAGCAGAATGGGATCGTAAGGGATGCTGGAAATATCTCCCATTGACAGCGGGAACACATCCCGCCTCTGAACCTGAGACGATTGCACTGATGAATTTCATTAGCCTCCATGACTTTGATGCACTCATTAGTTATCATAGTGCGGCTTTGGGAATCTTCGCGGGTGGGTTACCGCCTTTTGCGCCTTCTGAACGTTTGGCAAAAAGTCTCAGTAATATTAGTCCATACACTTATCCTCCCATTGATACTGGCTGCGATTATAGCGGCAACCTGGCAGATTGGGTCTCTTCCGTGAAAGGAATCCCCTCGGTGGATATTGAGCTTTTAACTCATGAATACACTGATTTTGACGTCAACCTGCGAGTTTTGAAAGTTTTTTTGAATTGGCAACCGTGATCTTGCCCTTGTCTTCTTAGGCCAGACCTCTGACATAATAAGTGCTCTCGGCGGTGTCCCCGTCGCCACACTCTGCTAGTATTATCCAGTCAAGCTGGACGAACGGTGCTACGCGAAGGACGGCGGCTGGGGCAGTGTCAAAAACGGACTTTTGCATAAAATCTTCTATATAAAAAGAGCCAGAGAGTTTTCTCTCTGGCTCTTTGAGATTATTATTCGGGTTATTTAGCGTAATCGATCGCCCGTGTTTCACGAATTACAATTACTTTGATCTGACCGGGATATTGCATGGTCTCTTCGATTTGTTTGGCAATATCACGCGCCAGTTTTCCTGCGGTGAAATCGTCAATATCTTCAGGGCGGACGATAATGCGTACTTCACGTCCGGCCTGGATCGCGTAGGCATTTTGAACGCCATCGAAAGAAGAGGCTAAATCTTCAAGGGCGCGGATCCGCTTGATATAGGCCTCGAGGTCTTCACGGCGTGCGCCGGGGCGGGCACCAGAGATGGCATCTGCAGCTTCGACAATAACAGCCTCAACGGATGCCTGATCAACCTCGTGATGATGAGAAGCAATTGTATTAAGAACACTCTCGTTTATTACTCCATAACGGCGGCAAAATTCTGCACCAAGCTGGGCGTGGGTACCGTCCTGGTTGTGATCCATCGCCTTGCCAATATCGTGCAAAAATCCACCCAGTTTGGCAGTTTCAATATCTGCACCTAATTCTGAAGCCAAAATGCTGGCGAGCTTGGCTGCTTCGACCGCATGGGCGAGCTGGTTTTGTCCATAAGATGTGCGGAATTTGAGCCGTCCCATCATGCGCAGGATCTCAGGTTTCAGCCCACTAATCCCGGCGTCAAAAGCGGCTTGTTCCCCCGCCTCGGCCATGACCTTGTCAACGGCTTTGGTTTCTTCTTTGACGATCTTTTCGATATGTGCAGGATGGATGCGACCATCGAGGGTCAGGCGCTCCATGGCTCGACGGCCAATTTCACGGCGAACCGAATCGAAGCAGGAGATGGTGACTGCATCTGGTGTATCATCGACGATCACATCCACACCGGCGGCCTGTTCAAAAGCCCGGATATTTCTTCCGTTGCGCCCAACGATTCTACCTTTCATATCGTCGTTGGGGATGGGGACGATCTTGGATGTCACCTCGGCCACATGTTCCGAAGCAACACGCTGGATAGCATCGGCTACAAGTTTTCGGGCACGTTTTTCTCCGTCTTCACGGGCTTCAGCTTCAATTTGGCGGATGATTCGAGCCATATCTCCGTGCGCTTCTTTTTCCACTTCAACCAGGAGAATCTCCTTGGCTTCGTCGGTGGTCATCTTGGAGATCTCTTCCAATTTTTTAAGCTGTTCTTCAAACTGTTTATCAACCTCGTTGGCACGACGATCGACAGCACTTTGACGTTTGTTTACAAGTTGCTCCCGTTGTTCCAAACGTTCGGCGCGTTGGTCTTGTTCGTTGCGACGAGTTTGAATTCTATTGTCATCCTCCGTAAGTTCATTTCTCCGCTTGGCAATATCAGCTTCGGATTCCCGGGTGACCTTCAGAGCGTTGTCGCGCGCCTGGATTTCGATCAACCGCGCCTGCTCTGTTGCTCCCTTGAGAATATCATTGGCTGTATTTTGTTCCTGCTGCCGCTCGCGCTCTCTGAGATAACGATTGACAAAAAAGCCGATCACTGCTCCTAAAAGCAGAGCGAGTCCTGCTGTTATAAAGGGTCCCATGGTATTCATTATTTTCCTCTTAGTTAAACGTTTTTATTCGTTCTCTTCCGTTTGCACTTCTTCCCAAAGTTGTGGGAGTAAGGGGGAGATCACAGCATATGAAAATCCGCGTCGGGCCAAAAAACCGCTAAGTTTCTTGCGAAAATCTTGCCACTCATATTTCGCCAGTTTCCTGGCTTTTTTGATCCCAGCCTGATAGGCCAGAATCTCATCATTTACAAGCTCATCCAGCGTTGATTGAATAACTTCATCTGCAATGCCTTTTTGTCGAAGTTCAACACTCAAGGCTCGGCGTCCACGCGGGCGAAAGCTGTTGCGATTTTCAACCCAAAGCTGTGCAAATTCCTTATCGTTTATAAATTTATTTTGCTCAAGGCGTTCCACTGTTGGCTCAATGAGTATTTCAGGAACCTTATACTTGCGCAAATTTCGTCTGATCTCTGTCTTGGAGCGCGGCCTATAGCTCAGGAAATTGAGCGCTCTCAAATAAGCCATCTCCAACTCATCTTCGGATTTTAGTGCGGCGATATTTTCATCGCTGAGTATTTGCCCAATATGCAACCAGCCAGCCACAATCCGGGTAAGACCGAAGGCGTACTCTCCATCCAGAAAGACACTCACTCTTTGAGTATTCTTTCTCTGTGCTTTGATCGAAGTGATTTTTTGCATCCTTAATAAAAAACAGCCGTATGCCTGCCTGGAGGCCACGACTGTTTCAAGAATTTCTGTTTATGTAAAGACCTACTTTTTATCCTGTTTGCAGGGAGATAGAAATAAGTAGGTGTGGATGACAGAAGTCATCACAGGGTAAGGATGTGCCAGGTCAGCGCATATATAATATTTTGACCCACTTGCTTCACATCACAGTCCATCATTTATAAGATGATGGATTTCCCAAATATGTTTTAGAAGGGCGTACCCTGAAAATTTCCAGAAGATCCGTTTATCAGTCATGGCCGCAATTTGGCGGCAGAGAATTTTCGTTATAATAATCTATTACAGATTGCATCTATTATACATTAAAAAATGCAAATGTGTTTTTGGTTACACAACTTAATAAACCGTTTGTGTTCAACAAAACAGACCAATCGTTTAAACCTTGCAGGCGTCGTCAAAACAAGTGACAAAAGGAACTACTTATGTAATTAATGTTATGTCATAATGCTACTGGTAGGTTAGATATAATACCTGTAAATAAACGGAGAACCCTAGGAGGTCTCATGATGAAGTTTACTAACGAAGAGGCTTTGGAATACCATCGTCTGAAGGGGAAACCAGGCAAGATTGAAGTTATCCCCACTAAACCCATGGATACGGCCCGCGAATTGAGTTTGGCTTACTCGCCAGGCGTAGCCGTTCCGGTTTTGGCTATTGCCGAAAATCCGGAAAATGCTTATGAATATACATCAAAAGGGAATCTTGTTGCTGTTGTGAGTAATGGCACAGCGATTTTGGGCTTGGGAGATCTGGGCCCTTTGGCTTCAAAACCTGTAATGGAGGGGAAAGGTGTTCTCTTCAAAAAATTCGCTGATATAGATGTTTTTGACATCGAAGTGGATGAATTGGATGTTGAGGAATTGATCAAAGTAGTTGCGGCGATAGCCCCAACTTTTGGCGGGATCAACCTTGAAGATATCAAAGCCCCCGAGTGTTTTGAAGTTGAAACGCGTCTCAAGAAAATGCTTGATATTCCTGTTTTCCATGATGACCAGCACGGGACTGCGATCATCTCATCTGCTGGTTTGTTGAATGCCCTGGAAATAGTTGGCAAAAAGATCGGTGAGATCAAGGTCGTCGTCAATGGCGCCGGGGCTTCGGCAATTTCGTGCAGTAAACTGGCCATTCAACTTGGTGTGAAACCTGAAAACCTGACCATGCTTGATTCGCGCGGTGTTCTTCATACCGAGCGTGAGGGCTTGAATAAATACAAGAAAGAATTTGTCATCGAAACCAAAGACCGTACTCTGGCCGATGCCATGAAAGATGCGGATGTATTTTATGGGCTTTCGGTTGCGGATGTTGTAACCCAGGATATGGTTAAATCTATGGCGAAAGACCCAATTATTTTCGCAATGGCGAACCCTGATCCTGAGATCAAGCCGGAATTAGCCAAGGAAGTCCGTCCGGATTGTATTATGGCGACGGGACGTTCGGATTACCCGAATCAGGTCAATAATGTTTTGGGTTTCCCCTTTATCTTCCGTGGGGCTCTTGATGTTCGTGCAAGCGCAATTAATGATGAGATGAAATTGGCTGCAGTAAAGGCATTGGCAGATTTGACCCATGAAGATGTGCCCGATAGCGTATTGCGGGCCTACAATAAGGAAAGTATGAAATTTGGACGCGAGTACATCATCCCGACCGCGCTTGATCCGCGTGTCCTCTTGTGGGAGGCTCCGGCAGTGGCACAAGCAGCGATGGATACCGGTGTAGCCCGTAAGCAAATTGACATCGAGGAATATCGCGAGCAGTTGGCTTTCCGACAAGGCAAGGGGGCCCGCGTTCGTCACCTTATCATGAATAAAGCCAAATCCGATGGTGGCAAAAAACGGATTGTCTTTGCTGAGGGTGAAGAGACCAAGGTTATTCGCGCTGCGCACCGGATTAAGGAAGAGGGGATCGGTACTCCAATTTTGCTCGGTCGCCCGGATGTGATTGAGGCAACTATTGAAGATCTTAGCCTGCCATGTTGTCCAGAGATGTTTAACCCGGACGACTTCGCAAGGCACGAGGAATATGCCAAGGCTTATCATGACCTCCGAGATCGTAAAGGCGTTACATTAGCGATTGCACGCAAACGAGTAAGAGATGCTAACATCCTGGGGCCAATGCTGGTAAAAATGGGAGATGCAGATGCTTTCATATCAGGTCTGACAGTCGAATATCCCGATGTGATTCGCCCTGCATTGCGCATTCATCATACTTCTAAAGAGACGACCCGCGCCGCCGGAGTTTATATAATGATTGTGGACGACCGTGTCTATCTCTTTACAGATGCGACCGTAAATATCGAGCCTTCTGCTGAAGACCTGGCTGAAATTGCCTGCCTGGCTGCGGATTATGCCAAACAACTGGAACTTGATCCGCAGGTGGCATTCCTGTCATTCTCCAATTTTGGATCGACTCCGCATCCACTTTCAAATAAGGTTGCTAAAGCTGTCGAGTTGGTGAAGAAAAAACGTCCCGACCTCAGAGTTGATGGTGAGATGCAAGCTGATACTGCGGTTGTTGCGGATATCATTGAAAAACGCTATTCCTTCAGTGAGGTAAAAGATGCCAACGTTCTCGTCTTCCCCTCGCTCGAATCTGCCAATATTGCCTATAAGCTGCTGGCACGGCTTGGTAAAGTCCAGACAATTGGTCCCATCCTGCTCGGTATGGGTGCTCCAGTTCACGTTTTGCAAACCGGCGACGAGGTAAACGATATCGTCCAGATCGCTGCTGTAGCCGTGATGGATGCCATGAATCGCAAATAGAGACTTTTAGAGGTGATTAAAAGGACGACAGTTTTCTGTCGTCCTTTTTTTATGGTGACAATTTTCAAATACAGCTTGACACTCCCACCCCTCTGCATATAATAAACAAAAACGAACGCGGAGATCAGTTGCTGCGCAGCCGTCCAGAGAGCCACCGATAAGTGTGAGGTGGTCGGAAAAGCAGCGAATTCCCCTCCGCTTGGGTGCTGAGCCTCACCAGGCACCTGCGTTTCCTTCGCAGGGATCATCATTGGTCGTAAGAAGGACGGGCGCGCCCGTTATCGCGTCATAGAGGTTGTACTCGCTTTTATAAGTGAGAATAACGAAAGCAGGTGGCACCACGAGCGCCCCCTCGTCCTGCTGTGGACCGGGGGCGTATTTTATTTCAACCTGGAGGTGCAAAATGCTCGATATTCGTTTATTTCGTGAAAATCCTGATCTGATTCGCAAGGCGCTCGAAAAACGCCAGGCAGATGCTTCGGTTGTGGATTCCATTTTAGCGTTGGATGATCGCCGTCGCGTCATTCTTGGCGAGGTTGAAAAGCTTAAATCTGAGCGTAATACCGTCTCAAAAGAGATTAGCCGCATGAAAGATGCCGAGTCACGGCAGGCCAGGATCGAGGCGATGCGTGCCGTTGGTGACAAGATCAGCGAGTTGGACAATGAACTTCGCAATGTGGATGCGGAATTAACAGCGACCATGTCCACGCTGCCAAATATCCCCAGTGAGAAAACCCCCTATGGAGTGGATGAGAGCGAGAATGTTGTTCTTAAAACCATAGGTGAGATGCCCGAATATGATTTTGAACCGAAAGCGCACTGGGACCTTGGGCCTGCTCTCGGGATCATAGACTTTGAGCGCGGCGTCAAGATCACCGGATCCCGCTTTTACGTGCTCAGCGGCGCGGGTGCACGCTTACAGCGTGCTTTAATTGCCTATATGCTCGACCTGCATATCAAACAGGGCTATACCGAAAAATATACGCCCTTTATGGTCAAGACTGCGACTGTCTACGGGGCAGGGCAATTACCCAAATTTGCCGATAATCTCTATAAAGATCACGAAGAAGATTTGTATATGGTCCCCACCGCTGAGGTCTCATTGACTGGTTATCATATGGATGAAATTTTCAAAGAAGAGGATCTTCCAAAATATTACACCGCCTACACGCCCTGTTTTCGCCGTGAGAAAATGAGCGCAGGACGGGATGTGCGTGGCATCAAGCGCGGTCATCAATTTGACAAGGTTGAGATGTATATGTACGTCAAACCTGAAGATTCAGAAGCCGCATTTGACAAAATGATGGCGGATGCTGAAGAAACTGTCGCTCTGCTGGGATTGCCCTATCGCATCCATCAGCTTTGCACCGGAGATCTGGGTTTTGGGGCCACGATCACCTATGATATCGAGGTCTGGGCAGCGGGATGTAACGAATGGCTGGAGGTTTCATCGGTATCCAATGTGACCGACTTCCAGGCCCGCCGCGCAAATATCCGTTATCGACCTGAAGACAGTGGCAAGAATCGCTTTGTGCATACCCTCAATGGCTCGGGTTTGGGTTTGCCGCGGATCATGATCGCGATCATGGAAAATTATCAACAGCCCGATGGCTCGATCATCATTCCTGAAGTCCTGCGCCCCTGGATGGGTGGGATCGAGGTCATTCAGGCTGAATAGCCATTAAATGTTCTCCCCCGGTGGAGCAGGTGGAGCCAGTGGGGTAACGTCCCGCAGGTTCCCGTAATTCAAGCTCTCATACAAATAAACCTGCGGGACGCTCATAACAAGTTCCGCGCGCGCGAATGAACATGTTCTCCTCCCGTACGACGGGGGGAGCCAGAGGGGGGGCTGGGCCTTTGAAATCAGATAAGCTGAGTAAGCTTTACTACCTGGATAAAGATTTTGCGTAGAAGGTTAATGAATTACTAAATATAATAGGTAACTGATCAACCTAATCAGGGATGTCTTTGCGAGGAGGGCTTTTTCCGACGAAGCAATCTCCACGGCGGTGCAGGAGACTGCCACGTCGCACACCTGCCCTAGCGGGCGGCGCAAGGGAGAGCATGCTCCTCGCAGAGACATTTCTAAAGAGATCCCTGGGTACTTACCGCAATAGATAAAATAAAGAGGAGAAAATTATGCCTGCCTGGCTTGAAACATCTGTAACTGTCCTGACACTGATCGTCATGCTGCTTGGCCTCTTTGGCCTGATCGTTCCCATCTTCCCCGGGTTGGTGATCATTTGGCTGGCCGCCCTGGGATTTGGTCTGATCACGGGTGCTTTTACCACCACGGGATGGATCATCTTCGGGATCATCACCATGCTGATGGTCGTCGGGAATGTGCTGGACGGTGTCCTGATGGGCGCAAAGGCCCTCGAACATGGCGCCTCGAAACGCTCCCTGGTGCTTGCGCTCATCGCCGGGACTGGAGTCAGTCTTATCCTTTCACCCCTGGGCGGCCTGATCGCCGCACCCCTGGCGCTCTATTTATCCGAGAAATCCCTGGGCCGTTCTGAGGCAGAGGCCCGGGCAACCACGCGTGGATTGATGACGGGCTGGGGCTGGTCCTTTGTTTTGCGATTTGTGATCGGTATTGCGATGATCGTTCTTTGGGCGATTTGGGCCTGAAAATGGCTTAACTTAAACCAAAAACAGGCTTCCAAAAGGAAGCCTGTTTTTTTGCTAAGCCTCTTTTACGCCGCGGGTGCTTCTCCCCGTTCCAGATAACTTTCGATCATAAAGAGATTCTTTTCACCGACGCGCTTGACCACATCCAGCAAGGTTTCCATCGTTGAAACCTCCTCAACCTGCTCGGTGACAAACCATTGCAGGAAGGTCTGTGCGGCGAAATCGCGTTCATCCATGGCGATCCCCATCATATGGTGGATTTGATCGGTGACTTCATTTTCCCAATCCAGCGACATCTGGAAACCGGCAGCCGTATCTGCCACCTTGTAGGCGGGGGCACCGATCGCCGGGATCTTCACCTCTGCGCCAATATCCAGCAAATAATGCAAAAATTTCATTGCATGTTCCTGTTCTTCGGCTGCCTGGGCAAAAAAGAACTCGGCAAATTTGGGCAGGGACCGATATTCAAAATAAGCTGCAAGTTGGGTATATTGCAAGGCCGCGCCCATTTCGTTCCCGATCTGGGCATTCATCAGGTTGGCTAATTTTTCGCTGATACGCATTCTCTTATCCTTTTCTCTAGTGAATAAAAAGTTGGATGGGGTCCAAAGACCCCGCCATAAAATTATTATTGAATTTTTTCGAGGGCCTCTTCCGCAGCCGCGCCTGGGGATACTTGCTCCTGGAGTACAGAGATCGTTGCCACTCGCAGGATTTCCCCCAACCTCTGGACGATATCAGCAGGGGGAATCGGTTGCGCGATCAGACTCAATTCGAGCAAAGCAGTATTATTGGTCTCATCCAAGGCAGTCGGGCGGGTGGGGAGATTTCCCAAAGCGCTGGTCCATTCAGCCAGGAATTCGCTCTCAGAAAGGAATTCTGCCAGCTCAACGGCAGCAGGTTGGAGATCGGGAGAGGCTCCGGCCAGCGCCCAAATCCACGCAGATGCCAGGGAGCAGGGGCTTTCCTCCGGGCCAGGAATCGTTGAGAGGGTCGTCTCCGCTGGCATTCTCTTAAAATAATCCGATGTCCAGATGATCGCATTAAGATTTGGCTGGGAGGGTAATGCTGCCCACACTTCTTCAGCGGTGGATATTTCTGCTGATAGCGGAGAAATCAGGTCGCTTTGAAAGAAGCCAAGCAATCTGGTCAATTCCTCGTTGGCAAGGGTGGGTTGTCCCTGCTCATCGCGGAGCAGGGAGCCATTTGCCGTGTAGAGACAAAAAGCAAGTTGCGATTGAGCGTTATCAGCAGGGAATATGATTTGCTTTTTATCTTCCGGGGAATTTTCCGTACTTGAGGGGAGAGTGGTTTCTTCAGCGGAGTGTTGGAGAAGGGCGAGCAAATTAGCGGCAAAAGGGAGCCCGTAGGTCGAATTCTGTATATGCGCCAAAGGACGAACATAGGGAAACCAGTCAGGGTCATCCAGGGAGGTTGTCAGGCCGTCGATCGGATGGAGGATCCCTTGCAGCGCGGCAGATTCGAGATCGGGGCGTTTCAGAGCGACCAGATCGGGCATAGCAGAGGGGGCAGCCTGTTTGGCTGCGATGAGGGAGTTGAGCAAACTGGCCTGTCCCTCAACGGATTTGATGCGTACTTCCAGGGTCAGGTCTGGACGGCGATTTTGAAACTCATCCAAACGAGCACGAAGAACTATCCCAGCCTTTGTCTCTGATTTTGGATCAAATTCCGGCGGCAGCCAGATCTGTAAAGTTTGGGGAGCATCATCTTCACCTGCCGGGGTTTCAACCTCCTCTGGAGTGGAAGTCAGAGGGGTGCTTTCTTCCGGGAGGGGAGTGGAAGTTGGAGGCGGGGCTGAGGTAAATGGGAAGCTGGTACAAGCTGCAAGGAACAGAGGCAAAAATGCGAATTGCAAAATGCCGATCATGAAAGGGAGTTTTCTTTGCAGTCTTTTTTTCATTTTAGAGTTTGATCTCTTTGCTGAGAAGTGCAACCAGTAATTTGACGGTGTTTTGTACGTCATTATAATCGACCATTTCCGAAGGAGAATGCACATAACGGCAGGGGATCGAGATCGCGCCAACCGGTACGCCAGCGCGGCTGATCTGGATGGCTCTGGCATCGGTGCTGCCGATCACATCCACCTCATGTTGATGTGGAATGCGGGCCTTCTCGGCGGTGCGTGTGATCCAGTCTACCACGCGAGGATCAGAAACCATCCCGGGATCCCTGATCTTGATCACCGGCCCTTTTCCAAGATCGGCGTTTTTCGTGGGGCTATCAGGGGTATCACCGGAGGAGGTCACATCAACTGCCAGTCCCAGATCGGGGTCGATCCCAAAGGCCGAGGTTGCCGCACCGCGTACGCCGACCTCCTCCTGGGTATCGAAAACAAAATAAAGTTCATGCGGCGTGGATTTTAACTGGCGCATGGTTTCGATCAGGACACTGACGCCAATCCGATCATCCATTGATTTGGCGATCATCCGATGCCCAAGATCATGGAAGGGACGTTCCATTGCAGCCACATCGCCAATTTTGACGGGGCAATCTTTGGGGCTGGTTGCGCCGACATCGATAAACATTTTATCCATCGGGATCAATTTCTTTGCTTCGGTGATATATTCCGCGCCGACGATCCCATAGGTTCCGTTCAGAAATCGAACTCGTGCGCCAACCAGCGTATGCGGGCGAAAAGTGCCGATACTGGTAAAGCGCGCAAAGCCTTTCTTATCGACATGCGTGACGATCAGCCCGATTTCATCCATGTGCGCGGCGAGCATGATCTTCTTCCCCCCCGATCCCTTGAGTGCGATCAGGTTGCCAAGTGCGTCTACACGGATCTCATCGGCAAGATCTTTGATCTCCGTCGTGATGACATCTCGAATGGGGCCTTCGTAGCCTGAGGGGCTGAAGGTTTCGGTAAGTTTTTTGATTAATGATTTCATAGAAGTCATCGGGGTTTTTCCAATAATTTTGGCGTCAGGTTGC
>JACNJN010000054.1 GCA_014382535.1 Candidatus Desulfolinea nitratireducens
ATGAAATGGATACGAAAACCCTAGGTAAGTGGCTTTATATGATCGGTCTTGTGGTGGCAATCCTCGCTGCATTATTTGGATTTTCCAACCAATGGCTGACCCTGGTCTTGATGGTCGTCGGCATCCTCGTTGGGCTGTGGGTCACTCCCACAGATAGCCTCAAGGCTGCTATTATCCGCTACGTTGGATTGACCTTTGTGGCTGGAGCTCTCGATGGTTTTATTGCCGTTGGCCCTTATATCACGGCAATAGTAAATGCTGTAGTTGGGTTCCTGGGACCGGTACTTTTGACAGCCTTGGTTGTCTGGTACTTCAACGATCTTCGCGAATAAGTTTTTATTAAATCTGTATTCTATAAAACAGAGACGCCCTTCAGGGACGTCTCTGTTTTTATATGGATAAAAAAAGGGGACTTAGGGTTTCCCCATTTCTCCCAATAGATTTAGCAACCTTTCAGGCCAATCCTCTGCGCCCCCAAAAGTCAACCAGTAGGCATCCTTACCTTTACGGGCGGCAGGCCCAAGGTTACGGAGGATGCGGGTTGGCTGTCCCTCGGTCAAAGGTGGATAGCGCAGGATTATTTGTCCGCCACTCATGGTGACCGAAGTCAATCCCACACTTTCTGCACGCATCTTGACGGTGATCTGGTAAAAAAGATTTTCGACCATTTCGGGCGGGTCGCCAAAACGATCGACGAATTCTATCCGGATTGCATCCAACTCGCTTTCGTCGACAATATTGGCAAGACGGCGGTATAGCCGCAGGCGCAAATCCTGATCGGGGATATAAGTGGTGGGGATCCCAATGGCAAGAGGCAGGTCAACATTCACAGGTTGAAAATTAACCGGCTTAAGTGTTGATAATTTCTCAAACTCTCCTTCGATCTTGAACTTTGACCTTGCTACCGCCTCCGAAAGAAGCCGCGTATATAAATGAAAACCAACCGAGGCGATATGCCCATGTTGACGCATGCCGAGAAGATCCCCCGCGCCACGAATTTCGAGATCGCGCATGGCAATGGAATAGCCCGCACCAAGCTGGGTATTTTCGGCAATCACTTCCAACCTTGCCTGCCCTTCTTCGGTGGGCCTTCTTTTGCGATGCCTGAAGAAATAGGCGTAGGCGCGTACCGCCCCACGACCAACGCGGCCTCGAAGCTGATAAAGCTGAGCTAACCCAAAAGTGTCGCCACGATCAACGATCAGGGTATTGGCATTGGGTATATCCAGACCCGATTCAATAATTGTGGTCGCCAGAAGCACGTCTACCTTGCCCCTCACAAATTCCGACATCACCTTCGAAAGCTGCCCTTCGGCCATCTGCCCATGCCCTACCGAAATCTTTGCCTCGGGAACAATATTCTCCAAATGAACTTTCATCGCATTAATTGTCTGGACTCTGTTGTGGACGAAAAATACTTGTCCCCCACGATCAATTTCACGCAAGATCGCCTGCCTGACCAACTTGGGCGCATAGGGGCCAACATGGGTCACTACTGGCAAGCGTTCTTCGGGCGCGGTATTCAAATTGGATATATCGCGCACGCCAGTCAGAGCCATATAAAGCGTCCGGGGGATCGGGGTGGCGGTCATCGTCAGCACATCCACTTCGGTGCGCAATTTTTTCAGATGCTCCTTATGTGCCACACCAAAACGCTGTTCCTCGTCGATAATCACCAGGCCCAGATCCTTGAAGAAGACATCCCCGGACATCAAACGATGAGTACCGATCACAATATCGACACCACCCTTTGCCAATCCAAATAATATTTTTGCCTGTTCGCGAGGCTTGCGGAAACGAGAGAGCATTTCCACTTCAACAGGAAAAGCCGCCAGCCTTTGTTGAAAGGTTTCAAAATGCTGTTGGGCCAAAACCGTCGTTGGCACCATGATCGCCACCTGCCGTCCCTCCATAACTGCCTTAAAGGCAGCCCGCAGTGCGATCTCTGTCTTGCCATAACCGACATCGCCACAAAGCAATCGATCCATCGGGCGGGCCGATTCCATATCTTCCTTGACCTCTTCGATCACACGGAGTTGGTCTTCCGTCTCAACATAGGGAAAACTGGCTTCAAGATCCCGCTGCCAGGGAGTATCAGCACTGAAGGAAAATCCCTGCGCCAATTTGCGACGGGCGTACAAGTCAAGCAGATCTTCAGCGACTTCAACGACCGCTTGTTTAACGCGACCTTTGGCTTGCTTCCACCCTTCGCCACCCAGCCGACTGACACCAGGATTGCCTCCATCCGGCCCGATATACCGCGTCAGCCGATCGGCCTGATGTACGGGGACAAAGAGCTGGTCCGCATCTTTATATTCAATACATAAAAATTCCCGGTCGTAGCCGTCGAGTGCCCGCTGCTTCAGGCCAGCAAAACGACCAATCCCATGATCGATATGTACCACCCAATCACCCGAACTCAAGTCTGCATAGGCAGCTTCGGGTGCATCGGCGGTCTTGCGCGCCCTTCGCCGAAGACGGGGACGCTCCCAACCAAAAATTTCAGAATCGGTGAGGAGGAATATGGCCCCCCTCTGTCCCCCCGGTTCACGGGGGGGAAGCTCCGCAGGAGCAGGGGGGGCTAAACTCCACCCACCACTGAGAGACGTATGCAAAAATATCGGCGAGAGATATTCAGAGTTTTCAAAAGCATGGCGCTCGCGCCATAATTCAGAGAGACGGTCAGATTGTCGTGAGGCGATTATCACCTCATCGTTGCTGGTAATTCGCTCAGCAACATAGTCCATAAAGGGTTTTAACCGCCCATTAAAACGCGGGAGCGCACCAAAATCTGAGGGCATTTCAGCGTTCGCGGTGGAATACCCCAGTTCCAATTTTGGGCGTCCGTGCAGGCTATCCTCAAGTTCAGACCAGGTCAAATAGGGTACGGGGAAATCAGCATCCAGGATTTCTTCCTGAATACTTTCCTGTCGAAATGCGAGCGCCTGTTCCTCAATCTCATTGACGGTTGAGGTGGTCATGCTCAGATCATCGATCAGGATCAGGGAGTGCGCGGGCAGATAATCCAGCAGGCTTGCGGGAAATGAATGAATCAGGGGAATGTGAAATTCGGAGAATTCTTTTTCACTATCCAAGGCCTGTGGTAAAAGATATTCTCGCGCAGGAGTGATCAACAAATGACCCAATTTCTCTATCGTGCGCTGGCTTGCAGGATCGAATCTTCTGATCGTATCAATCTCATTGCCAAAGAAATCCAGTCGCAAAGGAGATTTCTCCGCGGGTGGCCAAATATCAAGCAAGCCACCGCGATGAGAGAATTGCCCTGTCTCGAGGACAGTATTGACCGGCTCGTAGCCTATCCGGAGCCAATTTTCAAGCAAGGAATTTAGCAGAATCTCGTCCCCTATCGAGAGACGTTTGGAAGCCTTCAGGAAGTCGCGCCGTGGAAGGGTGCGCGCCATTAAGGCTCGTGCTGAAGAAACGATCACCGGTGGAGATTCTGGTTTTTGAGCAAGGGGTAAATGGTAAGCTGCCAGTGCAGTCAGTGTTTGGATCCGTTCGCGGCGGCTGTTCGATCCCCAGGCAGCCTCTTCATAGAATAATGGGTTTGGTTCAGGGAAAAGATAATTTGAGGGCTTGCCCAACCAAAAACCCAACTCATCGGCAAACTCAAGGGCACGATCAGCACGATCCGTGAGTAAGAGAATGGGGGCATCCAAATCTTCGTAAAGGGCAGCCAGCATGGGCAGACGGGCGGCGCGCGACAATCCCAAACCCGGAAATTGAATACCGGAATGAGCGGCGGCGAGCACATCTGAATAAAGAGGCAGCGCACGAATGGCGTCCAGGAGATTTTTCATTTATTATTAAGACTTCGTTAACGCGAAAACATCAGGCATTAATAAAATACCCGTTTAATAATTCTAAATTTTACCAGTTTCTGAGAAAACGACCTAAATGTCTTTGTTCAACAACTATAATTCTATTCTTCCCCCGCCATTAGCTTGACTCGTTCCCAGGGTGGCAAATCTAATTCGTCAGCCTGCGTTTTCCGTAATTCAAAAAGTTGGTCACGCAAAAGGGCAGCCTTTTCAAACTCCAAATTGGAGGCTGCCTCCTTCATCGCCTTATCAACATGAGCGATAAGACGCTTCAGCTCAGATTTGGGCATGCGTGCCGCACCCTCAACGTTATACATTCCCTGGGGCTCTGCAACCGCACGCGCGGTAGCAGATAATTCGCTTGTAATATCGCGAACTGCCTTCATAATGCTGATCGGTTCAATTCCATGCTTTTCATTATGCGCAATCTGTTTAGCACGCCGACGGTCAGTCTCGTCGATGGCACGTTTCATCGATTTAGTCACTTTGTCAGCGTACATGATCACCCGCCCATCAACGTGTCGGGCAGCACGACCAATCGTTTGGATCAGGGCGGTATCCGAGCGCAGGAATCCTTCCTTGTCCGCATCAAGGATGGCAACCAGTGAGACTTCTGGTAAATCGAGGCCTTCGCGCAAAAGGTTGATCCCAACAACAACATCGAAGACACCCATGCGCAGGTCGCGCAAGATTGCAACACGCTCGAGAGTATCAATTTCTGAATGGAGATACTGCACTTTGATGCCCAATTCCAACAGATAATCGGCGAGATCTTCAGACATACGTTTGGTCAGAGTCGTAACGAGAGCGCGCTGCCCAACTTCCGTGCGCTTTCGAATCTCGCCGATCAAATCATCAATTTGCCCCTCAACAGGACGTACATCCACAGGTGGATCAATCAATCCAGTCGGGCGGATAATCTGCTCGACAATTTGCTCGGCATGCTGCATCTCATAGGGGCCAGGTGTAGCGGATGTATAGATCGTATACCCCATATGCTCTTCAAATTCTTCAAATGTAAAGGGTCTATTATCCAGCGCTGAAGGGAGGCGAAAGCCGTACTCAATCAGGGTGGATTTTCGGGATCGATCTCCCTTATACATCCCACGTACCTGAGGAACAGTCATATGACTCTCATCAATAATCAGCAAATAATCATTGGGAAGGAAGTCCATCAATGTCCACGGTGGTGTACCAGCGGGACGTTGATCAAAATGACGGGAATAATTCTCAATTCCCGAACAATAGCCGACTTCGCGGAGCATCTCAAGATCGTACTTTGTGCGCTGTTCGATGCGCTGTGCTTCAAGGATCTGTTCGTTATTCTTGAAAAATTCAATCCTCTCTTCGAGTTCCGTCCCAATATCCCTAACCGATTGCTTCCGTTTATCTTCATCCGTTAAATAGTGTTTTGCCGGAAATATGTCCACTTGCTCGGGCTCTGAAAGAATCTCGCCTGTAAGCGGATTGAATTCCATGATCCGCTCTACTTCATCGCCAAAGAAGGCGATCCGGTAGCCGCGCTTACTCTCATAGGCGGGCATAATCTCGATGGTGTCACCCCGCACTCGAAAAATGCCCGGGCGAAGCTCGAGATCGTTCCGCTGATATTGCCCCTCGACCAGACGTCGGATGAGGGCGTTCCGGCGAGTCAACTCTCCCACGCGCAATGTCACTGCACCACGGGTATATTCTTCTGGATTCCCCAATCCATAAATGCAGGAAACCGAGGCGACAATAATGACATCCTTGCGAGACATGAGAGAGGTTGTCGCAGCGAGACGCAGACGTTCTATCTCCTCATTGATGTCGGTCTCTTTTTCAATGTAAAGGTCGCGGCGAGGAACATAGGCCTCAGGCTGATAGTAATCATAATAAGAGACAAAATATTCGACCGCATTCTCTGGAAAAAAACCCTTGAACTCCGCGTAAAGCTGAGCTGCGAGAGTTTTATTATGCGCCATGATCAGTGCTGGCATCTGCAATTCCTGGATGATGGATGCGATAGCAAAAGTTTTTCCGGTGCCTGTTGCGCCAAGTAAAACCTGATGTTGCTTGCTTTCCTGCACACCTTTAACGAGTTGTGCAATTGCTTCCGGTTGATCGCCAGTGGGGACAAAGGGGGCTTGAAGTTTGAATTCCATATTTTATATTTCAGGGTCTGGGATAAAAGAACAAGTGTTCAGTATTTTACCATAGATAACAGCCACTCAATATCTGTGAGTGACTTGGGCTTTGCAGGTTATTATCAGGCGCCCCTTTCCTGCCAATACTTCTGTACATCTTTGCTATATATGACAATTTGATCGCGGCCCTGTTCTTTGGCACTATATAACGCCTGATCTGCTTGAATAACGAGCTCTTCTCCAGTAGAGGCATGGTCGGGAAATGTGGACACTCCTGCTGAAAAAGTAATTGAGAACTCTTCTTCATCAGTTTCAATTTTTATCTCCGAAACAGCCTCTTTCCACTCCAGCGCACGCTTATACGCCACTTGCGCGGATGTGTCGTAAAGGATAACCAGAAATTCATCGCCAGCGTATCGGCAAACAGTATCATCCTTACGGCACATCTTTTTAATTGTATTTGCTAAGATCTGCAACGATTTATCCCCGCCCTCCACGTGACCATAGGTATCATTAATTTTTTTTAAATTGTCCAGATCAAGGATGACAATACTGAGCGGCTCATCCCTTCGCGCCGCCCGGATAAGCTCCTTTTTGAGCGTTACATCCATATAGCGCCGGTTGAACACCCGTGTGAGCGGATCGCGGATGGACTGCTCGCGCAAGCTGGTTTCCAGTTGTTGGATTTCAGCCAGTTGGCGTTTAAATTGTGTGTTTACTTCTTGTAGTTCCGCTTCGGCTTGCTTGCGCTCAGCAATTTCCACCTGGTTTTGTTCATATAAGCGCGCATTCTCCAAGGCAATCGCAGCATGTTGGGCCAGCAATTGCTTTTGGGTTCCCTCTTCCACCTGCTTTTTCTCAACTTCAAATTGCTCCAATTCAGAAACGCGTTGACGAATCTCTTCCAATTCAGAGATGAGCTGTTCTTTGGATTTCTTCTGGTCCTTCATATTGAATCTACCTTTTTCATCTATCACAACCCTATAACGCCCCAACTCCTTGGCACGATAGAGTGCCTAGTCTGCCTGAATTAGGAGCTCTTCTGCATTTGAACCATGGCAGGAGAATGTTGCTACTCCGGTTTGTATAATTTCACATATTAAGGCAACGCTTTTACACATTCTCCAGTATCTCAATTCCCTTGCGAATACGTTCCAATACTTTTTCGCGCCCAATGATTTCCATCGTTTCAAAAACAGGCGGGCTTACCTTTTGAGCCGTCAACGCGTTACGCAAAAAACCAAAAACATGTCCGGCTTTCAATCCCATTTCAGTTGCCAAATCGCGCAAGGGCTGGCTTGCGCTTTCTTCGCTGAAATCCGGTAAAGAAGCGATCAGTGTTTCGATATGCTGTGCCATTTCCATTGACTGCTCAGCGGTCATCTTCTTCCCGATCAATGACTCTGGGTCAGGATAAACCTCATCTTTGAAGAAAAAGCCACCCTTCTCTGGCGCTTCAGCCAAATTCGCCAACCGGATTTGCAAAGCTTCGGCTACCTGCAAAAGTTTTTCGTCATCATTCACCAAATAACCACCAGCCTCAAAAAATGGTCTAAGGCGTGCGGCTAAATCGGCCACGTCCAAGGTGCGGATATAGAGACCGTTAAAATGATCCAGTTTACTGAAATTTAATGCGGCAGGTGCAGGGCTAAGTTTCTCCACGCTGAATTTTTCAATCAGATCCTCCATCGAAAACTCTTCGGTTTTATCATCGTAGCTCCACCCGATCAACGCCGCCCAATTCACAACAGCTTCTGGCAAATAGCCCATCCTCCCAAAATCGCTCAAGAAAATCGGCTTACCTGCCTCCATCAAAGCCTCGCTATCGCGCTTGCTCATTTTTCCTTTTCCGTCTGGCTTTAAGAATATTGACGGGTGGATCCAGGTCGGCTGATCCCAGCCAAAGGCCGCATATAAATGTCCATGCAAGGGAAAGGTAGGCAACCATTCTGAGGTGCGAATTGCATGCGTGATGCCCATCAGATGATCGTCGACTACAACGGCAAGATGATAGACTGGCAATCCATCTGATTTGACCAGAATCGTATCATCCAGGGTGATGTTTTCGACGGTGATATCGCCGCGGATCGCATCTGTTACGGTAATATTTCCATCGCGCGGCATCCTGAAGCGAATGACATGGGGCTCACCGCCCGCGACCTTTTGGTCTGCTTCCGCTAAATCAACATCTCTGTCAGGACAAATATTCCGATGCTTCTGGAATGATGTTTTTTCTTTTTTATCTTCAACATCTTCGCTTACGGCGCAAAAACAATAATAGGCCTGGCCACGCTCAACAAGGTGGCGGGAATATTTCTGGTAAAGTTCTCTGCGCTCAGTCTGACGATAAGGACCATATTCCCCACCAACATCCGGGCCTTCATCCCAATCCAGCCCCAACCAGTGGAGGCCTTCCATCAACTCTTCTTCTGCGCCTTTCACGAATCTCTTTTGATCAGTATCTTCAATGCGTAATATAAATTGCCCACCCGTTTGACGAGCCAATAAATAATTATAGAGCGCAGTGCGTCCGCTCCCAAGATGAGTTCTCCCTGTTGGGGATGGGGCAAAGCGTACTCGCACTGGTTTTATAGTTTTAGTCATAACTCTCCATTTATTTTTTTAAGTAAGAGTCAATCTATTTTTGACTGTCACCTGTGTTTGTCTAAAATTCCATCGCCCTATGGCGCATGATAACACTTTCTACCAATCCCACCCCCAACATTAATGAAAGCAAGCCACTCCCCCCATAACTTATAAAGGGCAACGGCAACCCCGATACCGGAATTAAATTCAAATTGACGCCAATGTTAACTGCGCCCTGAAAGAAGACCAAAGCCGCAACACCAATTGCGATCATCGTCCCAGAGACATCTCGGGCTAATCGGGCTGCGCGAATACAACGCCACAGAATAAAGGCCAAAATCGCAATTACCATCAGAGCCCCAATAAAACCAAATTCCTCTGAGATTGCTGAAAAGATAAAATCTGTATGGCGCACTTTCAAAAAACGAAGCTGCACCTGTGATCCCTGTCCGTAGCCTTTGCCAAGCCAGCCCCCAGAACCAATGGCTATCTTGGCTTGCTCAATATTGTAGGTTTCGCCATAAGTGGCATTTGGGTCAGGAAAGAAAAAGGTCAGTACGCGTTGTTGCTGGTATTCCTGAAGAAAGGGAAATGCTGCGGTAACGAGAGCAAGCCCACCAAATGCAAATGAAACGAGATGCTTTAACTGCAAACCGTTCATCCACATCATCACAATCCAGATCACCATGATAACAATTACATTACTCAAATTTGGTTGAAGTAAAATCCAGATCGTCAAACCCATGGTCCAGAGCAGGCTGGTGATAATCCAGCGCAGATCCCGAGGCTCACCCTTTGTATTTTCAAAATAACGTGCCAAAATCAATATCACGACGAGTTTTGACAACTCGGTTGGTTGGATAAAAATCACACCCACCTGAAACCAGCGAGCCGCACCAAAAACAGCCCGTGCGCTCATAAACAGAAAGATGAGCAAGATCATCATTACGAGATAGATTGGGCGATAAAGAACCAGCCAGTAGTTATAATCTATTGCTGCGATCAGCGCGATAACCACCAGTCCAATGCCAGCGAAAATTGCCTGTCGGTTAGGATAATCAACTAACTCGGCATTCCCTGCGACAGCAGAATCAATCATGGCAATCCCAAAGGCAATTGCCAATACAACGGCGCCAAGTAGCCAAAAATCAAAATGACGCCAGGATAAATTACGCTGCATGATCTACCGCGCCCGACGGCGAGACGTACTCCTTAGTGGGATATCTGCAATTAAACGCTGGGATCGGCCCTCACGGGCAATATCAATATGGACTGCATCCGGGTCGATCTCTATATGCTGGGAGATGACCTCGATCAATTCATCCTTGAGAGCCTCGAGTTCAGCAGGAGTCAAATCTGTTCGATCATGAGTCAAGACGAGTTGGAGGCGCTCTTTTGCACTCTGGGCGCTTTTTTTCTTCCCACCAGCGATTTTATTAAAGAAACTCATCTTAGCCTCTCCTCCCTGTCATTTTTGAAATTCGATTCCATAATCCACCCTGATTTTCTAAATCCATAAAAGGAACTTCCTCCCCCATAAGTCTGGCAGCAATATTACGAAAAGCCTGACCCGCCCGAGAATCTTTATCGAGAGCAATCGGAGTACCTCGATTAGCGGCGACCAAAACAGCTTGATCCTCCGGGACAACCCCTATCAGGTCAATTGCCAACAGGTCAAGGACATCTTCAGGAGAAAGCATCTCCTGTTTATTGACCATTTCCTGATTAACTCGATTTAAAATTAAAGATGGGCTGCCCTTCTCTTCGGCCTCTAAAATACCGATTACCCGATCAGCATCTCGAACTGCTGATATTTCAGGGTTGGTCAAAACAATTACCTGGTCGGCAGCCGCAATAGAATTCTTGAAACCACGCTCAATTCCGGCGGGAGAATCGATCAATACCCAATCACAAATATCTCTTAGCTCATCACATAAACGCATCATATCGCTGGGAGAAAGCGCAGTCTTGTCGCGCGTTTGGGCGGCTGGGATCAGGAATAATTCCGGGAGACGTTTATCCCGTATCATCGCCTGTCTCAATCGGCAACGCCCTTCGACCACATCCACAATATCGTAGACAATACGATTTTCCAATCCCATGATCACGTCCAGATTTCGCAGGCCAATATCGCCGTCGATACAGACCACCCTTTGTCCGCGTCCAGCCAATGCAATCCCCAAACTGGCGATTGCAGTCGTTTTGCCTACGCCGCCTTTACCCGATGTAATCGTGACGATCTGTGCACTCATAAATTCACCTGTTTTTGATTCTCTTATTTCTCATGCCATGGTTCGATGAGAAATTGGTTATCTTTCAAACTGATTTTTAGGGGACCTTTGACATTCTTCCCCTTGGGCATTGTTGCGATCTCAGATGCTATCTGCAAACGGGTGGGTTTCATTTCCAGGGCGCAGACAAAAGCTGCCTCGTTTTGTTGGCTACCATCCCTTCGAGGAGTTGCTCCTGCGTGGACAGAACCACGCAGCCTGCCCCAGATGATCACACTCCCCTCTGCAATAATCTCTGCGCCCGGATTAACATCTCCCATAACAATAACGTGGCCATGATGTTCGATACGCGTCCCGGAGCGGAGGGTGCGCGGAAGCCAAAGTGCAGCTTGATCACTATCCACATCGTCGTTGATTTTTCGCGGACTGCTATCGATCCGATGTTTCGAAATGCGGGTTGCCAATCCCAGTAATTGAGCGGTCTGAACGGTTTTTGGCGAATCACTCACTACCGCCCAAAGTGAAATATCCCGCTCAGAAAGCTCATCTCGCAATTTAGACATTTCTGCTACACGCAAATTTTGATCGCCAAGATCAAGCGCCAGTCGTGCTCCCTGAAAAAAAGAGGAGCGCTCATCAATTTGCGCAAAGAGCATATTTTGCAATTCCCCCCACTCACCTGCGCCAAGAGTGACAAGCAATCCATCGCGTAAGCCTTTAATTTGGATCAAATCAGTATTTGTGTTCATAAAGGTGTGGGAGAATTTATCCGCCAAATTTCCTGTAATAATAAGGGCGCATACCGCCAGTTTAACTTGGTAAATTATAGCATGAAGCTCAAAAGGTCAGTCATCTGGGTTGAAGCTACATGCATAAATTTATCCACCGCTCCCGACAGCAAGATCAATCGATTTCAATTCAAAATAAGCTTCCATTACTCTTTGGACGACTGGTCCTGCGACGCTGGCACCCTCACCCCCGTTATACATAAAGGCCATTATGATGATCTCTGGATCTTCATAAGGAGCGTAAGCCAGGGTCCACGAATGGGTGGGCCAATTACCAAAAGTACAGCGATTTGCCTTTAGGGCGACATCGTCACAATATTCAGCGGTTCCGGTTTTCCCCGCAACTGCGACCGGAAAATCGCCAAATAAATCATTTAGTGTTCCACGGGAGTTGGTGACGGCCATCCGCATTCCGCGCTGTACCTGCTCAACGACAAAGGGATCAACCGTGCTTTTTGTCTCCATTTCCAGGCAATAACCACCGTCACAATCAAAATTGGTAATGAGAGGGGTCTCAGTAATATCCCATTTCATTATTGGCTGAAAAGGGCGCAATAGACGGCCATCATCATCCAGTTCTTCTCGTACAATGGTAGGTTGCATTAATTTTCCACCTGCTGCAATCGTCGCTCCAGACATAAGAACTTGCAGCGGTGTGGAGAGCACATATCCCTGCCCCACGCTGGCAATATAAGTATCTCCCGTTGACCAATTTTCGCCCTGATTAATTCGCTTCCATTGCGGCGATGGTATCAAGCCATCTGCTTCTCCGGGAAGTTCAATCCCGGAGGGCTCACCATACCCGAGTGCACGGGCATACTCACCCAAGCGAAGAATTCCCAATCCCTCTGGAATTTCATCCTCATAGCCGCCACCGAGTTTATAGAAGCAAACATTGCTGGAAAAAGCAATACAACGCAAATAATCTATCTCTCCAAAACCAGCTGGATTTTCGTCGTAAATCCAATCCACAAAGGGGCGCTCACGGCCAGGATCATTCGGCGAAAATTTCTCTGTTAAGATCAATTGCCCAGGAGCATAGATGGTCTGATCAACAGTGACTACGCCCTCATTTAGTGCGCCTGTTGCCGTGGA
Organism: Candidatus Desulfolinea nitratireducens; assembly: GCA_014382535.1. Lineage (GTDB taxonomy): Bacteria > Chloroflexota > Anaerolineae > Anaerolineales > Villigracilaceae > Desulfolinea > Desulfolinea nitratireducens. The sequence continues at coordinate 12,669 of JACNJN010000054.1, forward strand.
AAGTTTGAATACTGATCCTGGTGGATATTCGCTGGAAATTGCATTATTTAATAACGGGTGGCGCGGATCTTCGCTCAATTGTTGATAGTAATAGGCCGGAATAAAACGTGCCAAACGGTTATTTTCATAGGTGGGGTAAGACACCATCGCTAAAACCTCTCCGGTTTTAGGATTCATGGCAATTGTCACGCCGCTGGAAATACGAACCTGTCCAAAATAAGCATTCCAACCCGAAATCTCGTCAAGCAAGGCTCCCTCGGCGGCTTTTTGCAAACGGATATCGAGAGCCAGCCGAACATTCCTGCCAGCAACGGGCTGGATTGGGGGTTCAAGATTACGTAATTCCTTGCCCGCAACATCCACTTCGACAACCCTTTTTCCATTTACCCCGGCAAGAATATCTTGAAGGGTTATTTCCACCCCTGCATAACCGATTTTGTCCCGTCCGGCAACAAATCCGAGATCCTCGTAAAAATCCAATTGCGAGGCGGGAATTGGTCCGAGGAAACCAATGATATTTGCAGTGAGAGATCCTGTCGGGTAATCCCGGACAGGGTCGATCTGCACAGAAACACCAGGCCAGGCAACTGCACGTTCGCGCACTATTCGGGCGATTATTTCATCGGCGTCACAGGCGATGGGAACAGGCGTATAAGGGGCGAGAGATTCTCCCAATTCCACTAATTGGGCGATCCCGGGACCTGGAACACAGGTCGCAAATAGTTTCGCATCATCCAGCGTACCACTGTTCACTGGAACGTCTATGATCTCTGAAAGCTCACGATATATTCGTTGAATATCAGCAAGGTCATCAGGGAGGAGAGCCGGCGTAATAACAATATTGTATGAAGCTATATTGCGTGCCAGTATTACACCGTTGCGATCATAAATAATGCCTCGCGATGACGGAACGCTGATTTCGCGCGTATAATTATCTACCGCCCGGCCAAGCCAACTTTGCCCTTCAAAAACTTGTAATCTGAACAGGCGAATAGCAAGCAGACTAAAAACCAGGGCGGCAACAAAATAAAAAACCACAACTCGCCAGGGCTCTATTCGTAAATCAGGAGAGACGCTTGAACTCATAAATCATCCTCGATGTCATAGACCCAAACAGCAAGATCGCGCATAATAGGGAAGGCGGGAAGTGCTAAAAACAGATTTAGAAATAAACCGGGTAATGTAATTACGCTCAATGCATCCATCACTACCAAAGGATTGCCCAATAAACGCAACCCCAGTATTGATAGAAGATGGAATAATAAAGTGCCGATAAAGACAATTGCAAACATTGCTAATAGCGGTGCCTGCCAAATACGACGCACTAACATTCTCGCCATACCGACGGTCAGTAAATATCCCGCAACCGGAATAACCCAGGGGAGAGCCGAAGCCCATCCAACCAAGAGACCACCAAAAAATGCCCAATGCCAGGCTGATTCTACACGCTCCTGCATTGACCAGGCTGCGAGTACAACCAACATCAGATCGGCTGTTCCCCCCAGCAAGGGAATCCGGCTAGCAATTGCCATCTGAATTATCAGAATCAATGACAGCAAAGGAATTGCGATTAATTCTTTCACGATAATCAGGGGGTATTTTCAGGAATCAAGGGAGTGATATCAATTGGCTTAAAATTCATGATAACCAGCACAATTTCAAGACGTGAAAAATCTACCGTTGATTGGACTGAGGCTTGTTGAAATAGCTCATAATCACGCTTACGGATATTGAATATCTGCCCGACAAGAAGGTCCGGCGGATAATCCCCTCCCAAACCAGAGGTCAACACAACATCGCCTTCCTGGATATCAACATCTTGCGAGATCATTTCAAGAGCGAGATCACCTGTCACAGAGCCGACAAGGACAGCATCTGTGTCTGCATTCTGCAAACGGATATTAACTGCCGAGGCAGTGTCGGTTGCCAGTTGGACGCGCGCTGCCTCTGCGGTAACCGCATCCACCCGGCCAATCAAACCCTGATTCGTGACTACAGGCATCCCACGCCTGAGCCCGTCATTGGAGCCACTATTAATGATGATGTAATGCAAAAATGGACTGGGGTCTCGCCCAATTACAGCTGCTGCTTTGTATACGCTCTCAGGGCTGCTTTGAGAAAAATCAACCAACGCGGCAAGAACCTGGGTATCTGTAAGCTGCTGCTGAAGCTGGATCACCTGGGTTTGCAAACCCGATATTTCAGATTCTAATTCTGCATTCCGTTGTTGCAAAGAAACCACATCGCCAGGAGCGCTGAGAAAATTCCGAATTACAACATATCGGGTTGAGACCCACGTCTGCACTGAAACAAGAGACCTACCAAAGGAATCTGATACTGTGCTAAAGTAACCACCCAATGCCAATACCAAAATGCCCCCAACCACAAAAAAGATAATGGTTGTTTGCAAAGAGCGGGAAAATCCTGTTTTCATGGCGAGGTTTTAATTGGGGAAAATCGAAGGCCCCTCTTGGTAATAATAGAGGGATACAGCTCAAGCACTTCGTCGCTCCAGCCCGACAAGATACCTGGAGAGATTTTCAAAATCATCATAGATCATTCCTGCGCCCCGGGCAACACAGGTGAGAGGATCTTCGGCAACCCAGGTGCGAAGGCGGAGATCATCTGTAAGGCGGTGATCCAAACCTTGCAGGAGGGCACCACCCCCGGCAAGACAAACACCGAGGTCCATGAGGTCATCAATAATTTCCGGGGGAATTTCATCAAGAGCATCCCGAACCGTATCCACGATCACCTGGACTGAATGCGCCAAAGCTTCGCGTATCTCGACAGATGAAATTTCAACCGTTTCAGGCAAACCGGTTACCAAATTGCGTCCACGCACTTCCATTGTTTTCTCTTTTTCCAGGGGATATGCGGAGCCAATCGTCATTTTGATTCTTTCAGCAATACCATGCCCAATAAGAAGATTGTATTTATTTCGGAGATATTGAATAATATCCTGATCCATTTCGTCACCGGCCACGCGCAAAGATCGTGATGCTACAACGCCACTCATTGACATCACCGCGACCTCGGTCGTTCCGCCACCAATATCGACAACCATACTGCCGCGCACATCGCTAATGGGAAGACCAGCGCCTAATGCAGCTGCGATCGGTTCTTCTAAAAGTAAGGCTTGTCGGGCGCCAGCAGCCATGGCAGCGTCGTATACAGCGCGTTTTTCCACCTCTGTTACACCTGCAGGGATACCGATGACAACACGAGGTTTTGGAAGCGGTACCACGCTTTGTTCATGAACACGCCCGATAAAATATTCCAGCATGATTTGTGTAATATCAAATTCGGAGATCACCCCATCACGAAGAGGTCGCACCGCGATCACATTTTTTGGTGTACGCCCAACCATTTCTTTGGCAGCCATACCAATTGCAAGGGGGCGACGAGAGCGTTTATCAATCGTCACCCAGGATGGTTCATTGATTACAATGCCCTTTCCCTGTACATATACCAGGGTATTTGCTGTACCCAGGTCAATGCCAATATCAAGGGAGAATAGGCCAAGTAGCCAGTTGATAGGATTAAAATAAGCCAAAAGGGGGTTCCTCGACGAAGCAATATTGATAATTTTCTTGAAATCTTCAAGTTGTCAATTAATGCAATGCGTATATTCCGCGCATAGCTTCACAAAGGGCATTATAGCAAAGATACTGGGCATACGCAACTTATCTAAAGTAAGCGGGTTAAGCATTTTTAGAAGATAATCTATTTTATGGAGGAGTTATGTCTAAGAAAGTTGCAATAATTACTGACAGCACGGCCTATATTCCTGACGATTTGGTAGCCAAGCATAATTTGACAGTTTTGCCACTAGAAGTGATTTGGGGTGAGGAGACATTCAAAGATGGGATAGATATACAACCCAGTGAATTTTACACTCGCCTTCAAACTGCAAAGGTGATGCCGTCAACATCCCAGGTAACTATTCCTTATATGCAAGAAGCATTTGAGAAATTGGTAGCTGAAGATTATGACGTACTCGGAATTTTCATTTCCGAAAAACTTTCAGGCACAAACAACTCAGCTGTTCAGGGGCGGGCATCCATGAAATCCGGGCAGGATCGCGTTCATATATTTGACTCGGAAATAACAGCTATGGCGCTGGGCTTTCAGGCCCTGGCTGCTGCTCGTGCGGCCCAGGATGGAGCTTCAATTGAAGATTGTCTTGCAATTGCCGAAAAAGCACGCGCTAACACAGGTGTTTACTTCGCAGTCGACACGCTGGAATTTCTGCATCGCGGCGGACGAATTGGCGGAGCAAAACGCTTGATGGGAACTGCGATGAAGGTAAAACCGATCCTTTCAGTACAGGATGGTGTCGTAGCTTCTATTGAAAGCGTACGCACAAAAAAGAAAGCGCACTTGCGCGTCCTCGAAATTATCAAAGAAGAGATTGGAGACCGCACCCCGATCCACATTGCCACGTTGGAAGCCAACGCTGCTGATGATGCTGATGCTCTGCTCAATCTCGCCACTCAAGAAATGGATATTATTGAAGTGGTTCGCTCCCAGGTTAGCCCAGTAATTGGCACTCACGTTGGCCCGGGAACAGTTGGCCTCGCCTACATGGCTGGCCTTTAATTAAATATTCGTACCAAAAAATACGGCTAGAATATTCTAGCCGTATTTTTTTTATAGCGAGTATAATTCGCACATGGTTTCTCGACAAACTCCACTTGTAATTGGGATCGCCGGAGGCTCTGGATCTGGGAAGACCACTGTTGCTCAAGAGATTCTGAATCGCGTTGGACCGTCACGGATCGCCTTTTTGCAGCACGACGCCTATTATAAAGACCTGAGCGGGCTGCCTCCCACACAACGGGCTGCGGTCAACTTTGACCATCCAAACTCTCTGGAAACGGAATTGCTCACTCATCATATCGAAATGCTAAAAAACGATCAGCAGGTTGAAGTCCCGATCTATGATTTCGCCACGCACAGTCGAACCGATGAGACCTTTAGCGTCGTCCCGCGTGGCGTCGTCCTTGTTGAGGGTATCTTGATCTTCTCAGAACCTGATCTCCGTAATATCTTTGATGTCAAGATTTTTGTAGATACTGATGATGACATACGTTTTATCCGCCGTCTGGAACGAGATATCGCCGAGCGCGGACGGACGACCGATTCCGTTGTCAAACAATATCTCAGCACTGTCCGCCCGATGCACCTTGAATTTGTTGAACCATCCAAACGATATGCTGACGTAATTATCCCTGAGGGCGGGCACAACGCTGCCGCATTGGATATGGTCGTCGCTCGCATTGAATCTCTCCTCTAATTGAAAGGATAAATTTATGTCCCAGAAAAAATGGTCATCTGTGCCCGATATGGTTATTGACCCAGCGAAGAAATATACAGCTACCATCTCAACCGACAAGGGCGATATGGTTATCGAACTATTTGCTGAGAAAACGCCAAAAACTGTCAATAATTTTGTTTTCCTTGCTCGTGAAGGTTTCTACAATGGTGTCATTTTTCACCGCGTGATCGCGGACTTTATGGCGCAAGGCGGTGACCCAACCGGCACTGGAACAGGTGGTCCAGGTTACCGTTTTGAGGATGAATTTCATCCCGAACTGAAACACGATAAACCAGGTATTCTATCCATGGCAAACGCCGGACCCGGAACAAATGGCTCACAATTTTTCATTACCCATGTTCCCACACCTCACCTCAACAATCGTCATAGTGTCTTTGGCCAGGTTACAGAGGGCATAGATACCCTAATGGCTGTTGAAGTCGGCACGAAAATCTCATCTGTCAGCATCACTGAAGTTTAATTCGCAATGTCTAAAGAACGCCGCTTAACTTTGTTTCGCTGGCTGAGTATAATCGCGGTAATTGCGTTAAGCGCGTTCATTTTTTCTGTTCGAGATCAAGCCGAGCAATTAGCCTCTTATGGGTATCCGGGCATTTTTTTGATTTCCCTGCTCTCCAATGCGACCGTGCTTTTGCCTGCTCCTGGTCTTGCGGTTGTTTTTACAATGGGCAGCATCTTCCATCCTTTTGGCGTTGCCCTTGCAGCTGGCACAGGCGGTGCAATTGGCGAGCTTTCTGGTTTTATGGCTGGATTTAGCGGTCAGGCCGTCGTAGAGCGGATGGATATCTACGAGCGCATCATCGCATGGGTTGAAAAATACGGGACCTTCGCGATCCTTATTTTTGCCGCCGTACCCAATCCTTTTTTTGATCTTGCGGGGATCGCAGCTGGCGCAACAAAAATCCCGATTAAAAACTTCCTGCTCGCTTGTTGGATTGGGCAAATCATCAAAGCGTTGATTTTTGCTTATGCAGGTGCTACTTCAATTGGATGGATACTCTCATAATGCCTCGTCGCAAGATTTCATTCTTCAACGATCTTGGGTTACAACTCCTGACCCTCTACCTGCTTATCATTATCCCTTCGCTTGCCATTTTGCTGGTATTCGATTATATCGCCGGTGAAAGAATTCAGGCAGATGTAAGGGCAAATGATCTTTCATTGGCACGGGCGATTGCCCTTGAAACCGATCTTTCCATCAGTAAATCTTTGCAGGCAGTTGACGCCCTTTCAAAAATTCCAGGTATCCTGGAATCTGATATAGATGGGATGGAAGAGGTTTTTGACATCTTCATTCAAACTCGCCCGGATGTAAACCTGGTTTATCGGCTCAGTGATTCCGGCAGAATGATTTATCACTACCCTGTTGGGCCAGGGTCCACTGTTGGTGACGATTTTTCTTTCAGAGACTACTATCAGGACGCATTGATTAAAAAACAGGCCTTGGTCTCAAAAGGAAGGATTTCTCCAACGACCAATCAGGCGGTTGCAACAGCTGTCATGCCCATCCGCGATCAGGATATTTTTCTCGGAGTAGTGGCTACCAATATCAAGCTTGCCAGTTTGAGCGAAACCCTCGAAAACATAGCTGCCAGTCGTCGCCCGGATGAAGATTTTGAAATCGTTATCCTTGATTCAAGTGCGCAGATCATCGCCCACCCTGACGCAGGATTTTTACTTAAGGATGCCCAAAGCCTCCTTCCTGATATTTATACCCCCTCCCTTGTTGGGAAAAGCGGCACACGGATCGAGAAAAATTCCGAGGGCGAAGAACGTCTTTATACTTATGCCCCAATCCCAAGCGCAGGTTGGAGTGTCATCGTCAGCCGCCCCACCGCAGCTGCATTTGCCACTCAAATTACCATTCATCGTATTACCACGATTGTTGCACTGACCTTTGTCTCGATCGGTTTGTTTGTCTGGATTCTCCTCTCTCGCCGTGTTGTAATGCCTCTTGAGCGCCTTTCTTCATTAAGTATGGCTATCGGAAGAAACCAGGAAATTAGCGCTGAAGAACGAAACCAGGTCAAACATCTTTCAAAACGACCCGATCAAATCGGACATCTCATTCGTAGTATCTTGCGTATGGAAACATCCATCGCAAAGCGTATCAACGAGCAAGAGACACTTCTTGATACCAGCAAAGCGGTCGTCTCCACCCTTGATCCCCAAATCGTCCTCGACCGCATCCTGCAACAGGTGCAGAAGTTATTCAGTGTCAATATGTGCGCGATCGTTGCCCTTGATGAAGAACATAACACTTTTCGCATTCGTGCCAGCCTTGGGCTATCCAAAAAATACGCAGCTCAGCTCGTCATCCAACCAACAGATCCTAACTCGGTCACCATGCGAGCCTTACGGGCAAAAGAACCTATTCAGATCAGCGACACTGAGACAGACGCAACCTTCACCGCTCAATTACCGCGCGCAAAGGCAGAAGGATATAGATCGCTTTTGGCTGCCCCTCTCCAAACCAAACATACTCCGCCAGCCGCTTTGCTGGTTTTTCGTCCCGACGTGCATGTCTTCTCCGATAACGAGACCCAACTTCTTGCCAACTTTGCAAATCATGTCACCATGGCGATAGAGAATGCGACCCTTTACTCACGCAGCGATATGCGATTGCAACAACAAACCCGTCGCATTGAAGCCCTTGTTCACTCCCTCTCAGATGGCCTTATCCTTAGCGCCTTGAGCGGAGAAGTGATCTATGCAAATCGACGGATTGGAGAACTTGCCAACCTCTCCTCTGAAGAGCTCAACCGTACCAGTGCAGATAGTGTGATCAGCCGAATCCTGACTCAATCCCCCATCCAGGAAAAGATACGTCAACGAATTGACGATGCCCTGACAGGCAACAAAGAGCGTGGCATCGAAATTCCTCTCGTTACGACTGGCGGGCGTGTTTATTTACGCTTGCAAGTCTTTGACGTCACTGGTATTAATGGAAACCCAATTGGGCGTGGTCTCATCTTTCGGGACATTACTGTCGACCGTGAGGTGGATCGCATGAAATCCAGCCTGATCTCAACAGTCTCGCACGAACTTCGCACGCCACTTGCATCGATCAAAGGTTACGCCAGCACCCTTCTCGCTGAAGACGTGGAATGGGATACTACCTCACAGCGTGAATTTCTTACCATCATATCCGAGGAAACGGATCGACTAAGCGAGTTGGTCAACAGCCTTCTTGATCTTTCACGTATCGAATCGGGCAATATAACTATTTCTCACATTGAATGCCCAATCGAGGAAATCATCCAGGGCGCTGCAAAAAGAGCCCATCTCCAGGATGGAAATGAACTTATTGTCGCCCTTGAGCCAAATTTGCCCACGCTATATGCAGATCCTCCGCGCCTCGAAACGGTGCTTCGCAACTTGCTTGAGAATGCTGTTAAATATGCCGGGGAAGAAGCGACCATCCAGGTCAAGGTTTCACACGAAAATAACAACCTTTTCTTCCGTGTTCACGACAATGGCCCTGGGATCCCCCCCGAAGAAAACGAGAAGATCTTTCAGAGTTTCTATCGCGCAGATACAAGCCTGACCCGGATTTCCAGCGGTGCCGGGCTCGGATTAGCTATATCCCAGGGTCTGGTCCAGGCACATGGTGGTAATATTTGGGTAGATTCACAGCAGAAAGGGGCATGTATAGTCTTTTCTATTCCTCTCAATGAGCGCGATTTGGCTATGACACCAGAAAAAATTACAGGAAGGCAGGTTGAAAATTGAGAAGCACCTCCCCTACCGTACTCGTAGTTGATGATGAAAAACCCCTCCGGGATTTTGTGCGTCGAAACCTTGAGGTGCGTAATTTCCATGTAGAAACTGCCTCAAATGGCCTTGAAGCGTTGGCGATTTTCAATACCCAAAATGTGGACCTTGTCATCATGGATATCATGATGCCCCATCTTGATGGATTGGAAACAATCCGTCGCATCCGTCAGACATCGCTGGTTCCGATCATCATTCTTTCTGCACTGGGCGAAGAAGATGACAAGGTGCGCGCCTTTGATATGGGCGCGGATGATTACCTCGCCAAGCCATTTGGCGCCGGGGAACTTCTAGGACGGGTTAAAGCTGTCTTAAGGCGGGCCAGGTGGTCTGAATCATCTGAAGTCAACGAACAGGTTACACGAGGAGAAATTACCGCCGATCTGGAGCGTCATGAAATCACCGTCCGAGGGGAAATTCTAAACCTAACACCAACCGAATTTAACTTACTGGTTCATATGATGCGTCATGCCGGTAAAGTGCTTTCACATCGCTCCATTTTGCAAAATGTATGGGGGCCAGAATATGGCGAGGAAGCAGAATATCTCCGTGTCTATGTGGGGAAATTGCGTCAAAAAATTGAAGTTGACCCACTCAATCCAGAATATTTACTCACTGAACGAGGCATTGGTTATCGATTTAAGGGGTAAATAATGTTTATAGCGTATTTATACAGAACTCTTCTGTTTTTA
>JACNJN010000196.1:0-9945 GCA_014382535.1 Candidatus Desulfolinea nitratireducens
TGAGATGTTTTTACGATGGCATAATCTGCAAGAGTCTCTACACTTTTAACGGCTATCTCCTCCCTAATTTCTATTCCCCTTTCTCGAACTTTGCCTGCCAGCCAGGCGTCGAACTCATCCCGTCGGACAACGCGGAAGATCGGTCCAGCTCCGGGCAGGCGGGCAGTCATGCCACGCCCCTCGTAGTTTAGAAATGCTTTGTCCACGTCCACGTGGGGGACCTCGAGCAAGTCGAGACCAAGTTTGGAGAGGATAGCCTCACCCTCTGCAAGAATCCCGCCTGCGCAGAGCTTCACTCTCGGATGTTGTGATTTTTCCAATATAAGGATATCAAGCCCAAGGTCGCGCGCGAAGCGGTCCAGATGAAGGGCAGTCGAGAGGCCTGAAGGTCCAGCGCCAATAATGATCAGGTCGTAGATTTTTGTCATTATCCAATTCTACCTAATGTCGAAAATGAACAAAGATCCGGCCAAAATTCTTGCTATCTTTTTCAATTCGATGATAAAGAGGGCGAATATCCTTCCGGTTTAGAAAGCGGAGCACCTTCTTTTTAAGCTGCCCGCTTCCCTTACCTGGAATGATTTCAACAAGCGCAATTTTTTTTTCAATCGCTTCCTGCATAATACGATTTAACTCAGAATCTATTTTTCCACCGCGATTATAAATATCATGGAGGTCAAGTTTTAATTTTGCCATAAACACCTTGTTGTAGGTTGAAAAATTATTAATCTGCCGAGGGAATCGATAAGGCAAACCAAATCCCGGCAACCATTGCCATGATGATAAGAATAACCAACCAACTTCTTGGGGAAGATGAATGAGGGGATTCATCCATTACTGGATTTGTCGACGAGGGTTGGACGCTTATCGTTGGGATTTCAACTGTTGGTGTAAAAGTAGGCGCGACAAGATATGTAGGCGTAGCTGATGGCAGGGAGGTCGCGGTGAGAGGGGCTTGCTGAGTAGCAGCCTTTTGAACCAGCAAAAGATAGCCTTCGGTTATTGAAGTGGAATCTCCGAGGTTATTCCAGGCACGGATTTGATCGACTGTTGTGTAATAGGCCATGGCAATACTCCAAAGCGATTGGCCGTATTGCACTTTGTGGATAACATCTCCATCCGGGCGGGCAGCGCTGACGATGACAGGCATAATAAATTGTGGTAAAAGGCTGCTTTCTTCTGAACCATCATGCGCTTCGGAAAGATCACCCAGCATGGTCTCTGCATCTGATTGCATCTGGCCGCTACCCGTTTGCAAGGCTGTTTCGATAACAATATAGGTCTGGCCACTGACTGCCACAGAAGCGCCAATATCGCTGCGATTTGGTGAGAGCATCGTATTTGTATGGGGTCCGTCCCCCAGCCAAAATCGAATCGCATCCTCTGTCGTATTTGCCGCAACCCAGTTTTCAGATCGGTATCCGTCCAGTGATAGATCGCCAGCCAGTGGATAGCCCAATGAAATTAGCCATTTACCAAGCGTGAGGCCAGCCGGACGTGTATGCCCGGCGGCACCACCAGCAATTGCGTTCGCTTCCCATTGGGCGACCTGCATCAGCGCCGGATGTGTACTTAAGGGGTTTAGTCCACTTGCGATTCGGAGTGCATTGACCGCCTCAATCACTTCAGCAGGGGTTGGCGTAGAATCTTGTGCCAGCGAGCGCGCAAGCGCTTCTTTTGGTAAAAGAATGCCCACTATGAAAACAAGAATGGTTAATTTCAAAGCTAGATGCCTTTTCATATTTACTGATTTTACTATGAAGAAAAAAACTTCCGAAGTCTCCAGGACTTCGGAAGTTTGGTTACCTGATTGTTATTCCTCTTTTTACTGATTCCCGTAATCTTCGGGCAACCAGCAGCACAAAATCAATTCTTTGGCGGCTTTGACCTCGTCCAGTCTGCCAAAGGGCGTCCTGGTTGGGGCCTCGTGCAGCAAGTTCGGGGAGGTGTGCGCTTCGTCGGCGATCTTGAGCATCGCATCCACAAAGGCATCCAGGGTGCCCTTATTTTCAGTCTCAGTTGGCTCGATCATCAACGCCTCATGGACAATGAGCGGGAAGTAGTTTGTTGGGGGGTGGAAACCGTAGTCCATCAGTCGTTTGGCCACATCCAAGGCATGAATATCTGGCGCATCTTTCCAGCGTCCCTCAGCAACGAACTCGTGCATGCAAATCCGATCATAGGGGACGTGATAAGCATCCCGCAGCCGAGTTAGCAGATAATTGGCATTCAGGACCGCGTATTCAGAGATGTCGCGCAGGCCATCGGGGCCGTGCATGGCAATATAAGTGAAAGCGCGGACGAACATCCCAAAATGTCCATTAAATGCTTTGACACGTCCGACTGTTTTGGAGGGATCGACCAGCCCATAAAGCGGAGGCAGGCCATCCGCTTCTTCTTCGACTACAGCAACGATCGGTGCGGGCAGGAATTGGGCCAACTCTGCGGTAACAACAACAGGGCCCGATCCCGGGCCACCGCCGCCATGGGGCGTGGAGAAGGTTTTATGCAGGTTGTAGTGCATCACATCGAAGCCAAGATCAGCCATTTTGGCGATACCCAGTAGCGCATTCATATTGGCACCGTCGCCATACATCAAGCCACCCGCTTCGTGGACGATCCTGCAAACTTCTTCGACATTTTCATCAAAGAGGCCGAGCGTATTCGGATTGGTCAGCATCATGCCGACGAGGGTATCATCCGCTTCGGCGCGCAGCGCCTCAAGATCAACATTGCCACGTTCATCCGATGGGATCTGGACTACCTTCAATCCGCTCATTGCAGAGGTGGCAGGGTTTGTCCCATGTGCCGAATCCGGGATAAGCATCTTGGTTCGTTTGTTATCATTGCGGTCGCGATGATAAGCACGCATTACCAGAACGCCAACAAATTCACCATGTGCACCAGCGGCAGGCTGCAAGGTGATCGCATCAAAGCCACTGATCTCTTTCAGCCATTCCTGGAGTTGGTACATCAACATCAATGCGCCCTGTGTTGTCTCAATGGGTTGCAGCGGGTGCAGATTCGCAAATCCCGGCAGGCGGGCGGTATCTTCGTTGATCTTGGGGTTGTACTTCATTGTGCAGGAGCCGAGCGGATAGAAGCCGCTATCCACACTGTAATTGAAGGTGGAGAGCTTAACGAAATGGCGGATCACATCCACTTCGCTGAGTTCGGGGAGCGGTATCACCTTGCGGAGCAGTTCATCCGGTAATTTGGCACGCGGCACGTCAGGATCAGGATAGGTTACGCCGGTCCGTCCCGGAGAAGAAAGTTCGTAGATGGTCGGTTCAACGATCTTCGGGGCTTCAGTCAATTTGAAATCAGTCATGGTTCACCTCCGAAAGGACTTCTACCAAGGCATCAATTTCTTCCTTGCTGGTCTTTTCGGTTACAGCAACCAGCATATGATCCTTTAGCTCAGGATAATCCTGTCCCAGATCATAGCCACCGAGAATGCCGTGTTCAAGCAAATGAGCATTAATTTCATCCACTGATGTTGGGCAGCAAACTGCAAATTCATGAAAGAAAGGCTCGCTATGGCATAGATCAAAGCCAGGGATCGTAGCAATCCGTTCAGCGGCATAATGCGCCTTGTGATAGCAAAGTTCAGCAACCTGCCGCATACCTGTCTGTCCGAGCAGGCTCATATAAACACCGGCTGCCAGGGCCAACAAACCCTGATTTGTACAAATATTGGATGTAGCGCGTTCGCGTTTGATATGTTGTTCGCGTGGGGTCAGCGTTAGTACATAAGCGCGTTGGCCGCGAGAATCGACGCTCTCGCCGACCAATCTACCCGCCATCTTGCGGACATACTCCTGACGTGTGGTGAAGAATCCCAGGTAGGGGCCGCCGTAGGACATCGAGATGCCGAGGGGCTGACCCTCGCCGACAACCATATCTGCGCCCATCTCTCCGGGTGTTTTCAACATGCCCAGCGCTGTGGGGTTGGCGACGATACAGAAAAGCGCGCCCGCCTCATGTGCGGCTTCGCCCAATTTGGTGTAATCAAAAATGCGACCAAAGAAATCGGGGTATTGAACGACGACAAGCGCTGTATTTTCGTCGATCAATTCTGCCAACGCCTCAGGTGTGGATGAGTGGCCTGATTCCGCGCCAACGATATCAATATCAGAAAATTGGGTGTAGGTATCCGTTGTTGCTTGATATTGCGGGTGCACGCTTGGCGACATGACGATCTTTTTGCGTTTGTCACGATATTGCGCCATTGCCATATTGACGGCTTCTGCCACTGCGGTCGCCCCATCATAATGGGAGGCATTCGCCACATCCATCCCGGTCAGGTTGGCGATCATCGACTGATATTCAAAGATCGCCTGGAGCGTACCCTGCGAAATTTCCGGTTGGTAGGGAGTATAGGCGGTGTAGAATTCACCACGGAGCAAAATATGATTGATCGCGGCGGGAATATAGTGGTTATAGACACCTGCGCCGAGGAAGGAAACCAACTCAGCTGTGGTCTCGTTGGCGAGAGAAATCTCGCTCAATTCTGTCGCTGCTTCCATCTCAGATAGCGCCGGGGGCAGGTCCAGGTCGGGATAACGATGCGCGGCGGGAATGGCTTTGAAAAGATCTTCAAGCTTCTCTACACCAATTGTCGCCAGCATCTCATCCCGCTCTTTTGGGGAGTGGGGGATATAGGTCATTTCTTCTCCGTATTCGGTGGTCAGTATTCAGTGAATATAAAATTCTGAACACTGTCCACTGATAACTATTAATCTCTCTCTGCGCAATACTTCTCGTATGCGGCAGCATCCATCAGCTCATCGCTCTGGCTGCTTACCTCAACCTGCACAAGCCAGCCTGCACCAAAGGGATCGCTGTTGATCACTTCGGGGGTATCGGCCAAACCTTCGTTGACCGCGACGATTTTACCGCCAGCTGGGGCATAAACTTCTGCTGAAGCCTTCACGGATTCAACGGAAGAAATTTCGCCGCCGACTTCCACATCATCATCAACTTCTACAAGGGCCTCAACGAAAACGATATCAGAGAGCTGGTCCTGGGCATAATCGGTCAATCCTATTTTTCCGCTTTCAAGATCAACCCACTCGTCAGACTTTGTGTATTTCAAATTGCTTGGGAATTTCATGTTTGTCTCCTTCAAACTAAATTACAGGCTTTGGGGATTAATTAAAAAAGCGCACGAAAATAAATTCGCGCGCCTCTGTCATCAACCTGAGAGATTCGCCCCGATCATAATGGATCACAAACGAGGGACTTGCACCTTCGGTGTCCCAAAAGGGACTTTCCAGAGAATTCTAAAGATATCGGGTCCTTTTACCTGAGAGTTTCGCCTGAACTTGCCAGCCCAGGCTTGCCCCTTCGGTGCTCATTGAGTCTCTTCCCGATTTCCTGTAAATTGTTGTCACATCATTCTACCCTGCGGGGATGAGAAGTCAAGGTGCAGAATGGCTCTATATATCAGATATAGGTTTAGTTGGACCCTCATCCGCATTTGCCTTTTTTGCTGTTGCAGGTTTTTTTGGTGTTTTTGGCTTCACATTTTTTTTGTATTCGTATTTTCTTCTGCCTTTGGCTTGGCGGCAACCTTCTTGACTGGCTTGGGTTTTGGAGCAGGCTCCTTTGGCAGTACAGGTTTGGGAGGTGCTACCGGTTCCGGGGTCACAGGCGTAGCGGATGGAATCATCTGCCCATTGATCCTGGCAAAATAGTTCTTCACGATCGGGTCGTTATACAGGATCAACACCAGAATGCCAACACCTGCAGAAATAATATTGCCTGTAATAATACTAACAATTTCCACGACGGCAATGGATTGTGAAGGTTGCACAGGCTGAGGTGGGTCTGAAAGAAGTTTTAAAGCGTAGATCACTTCGAAAATACCCAGAGCTGCCGGTAAAATCGTCACCGGCGCGCAGACAATGCCTAGAAAAAAAGTTCCCAGTACAATTGCTGCTGTCAATCCCAATCCCCATAAGATATTGAGAATACCGCTGATTAAAGTCATGATCGCAATTGTCATGATCAATTGCGGTTTTGCATTTGTAGGGCCAAGAGTCTGGTTACTCATCGTTGTTTCTCCTTATAGACAAATCACGTAAACATTGTACAAAGTCACGTCATTGCGAGCGAAGCGAAGCAATCTCCATCCCTGCAGAAGACTGCCGCGTCGGGCTATCGCCCTTCTCGCACGAGTACTCTGAAGGGCATAATGCCCGAAAGAGTAGTGACGTAGATTATGTAAGGTTAATTTGATGGCTCTATTAGTCTTCTTCTGCTTCATTGCTACTTACGGTTCATGACACTGAAAGTTGCAAAGAAAAAAGCCTGCATTGGATGCAGGCTTTGATTTTGAGAAGATAGTTAGGTTCTTATGCCCAGCCCTGATTTTTTACAAAATTGGTCACTACTGGAACTTCAACATATTCACCTTGGTAGGCTTTATAAGCCCAGTACCACATGACCAACCAAATAATGGCGCCACAACCAAGTGTCACAGTAGCAATTATTGGCAAAAGAACAGACATCAAAATCCCTAAAATAAGCGCCTGGACATTATGTGCTCTGATGAAGGGGCGATCTTTTTTATCCTCCAATAACATAATAATAATAGGGACAATGGGCGAAAAGAAATAGGCTAATGCCGCCCATAGCTTATCATCACTGCTTATATCAAATACTGGTTCAGCATTAATCGGTTCTTCGGTCATTATTTGCTCCTCTTTATTTAGACGAATAAAACAAAACTTGCCTTATTCTACAGCGAATATAGTTATAAATCAATCAGGAAAAGATTAAACTTCTTGCAAAAGTCCTTTTTTGACACTGCTCTAGCCGCCGTCCTTTGCGTAGCATCCTTTAGGGCAGCGGCGGGGACGCCGCCGGGAGCACATATGCAAAAGGTCTATTGTATAATCACACTATGAAAACTTCTCCCCGGATTATCTTTATGGGATCACCCGATTTTGCGGCGATCGCCCTGCGCGCCCTGAACCAACGATACAAGGTGGTGGGCGTTGTCACCCAGCCAGATCGACGTGCCGGGCGTGGAAAAAAAACTGTCTCCCCTCCTGTGAAAGTTTTGGCGGATGAATTGGAGATTCCCGCAATTCAGCCGAATCGCCTATATGATGAGGAGGCGATGGAGGCCTTGCGCCGCTTCGCCCCGGACCTGATCGTGGTCGCCGCTTACGGGCAAATTCTGCGCCCCAACATTCTCCAACTCCCCCCTTATGGATGCATCAATATTCACGGGTCATTGCTCCCACGATGGCGGGGGGCTGCCCCGATCCAGGCCGCGATATTGGCGGGAGATGCGGAAAGCGGCATCACCATCATAAAAATGGATGAAGGCGTTGATACCGGCCCGATGCTCTCGCACCGTGCCCTCCCCATCGCAGAGGATGATACTGGCGAGACTCTCTTTGAGAAACTTGCCCCCCTCGGTGCTGAATTGCTTGTGGAGACCTTCCCCAAATATCTTTCCGGCGAAATTCAGCCCCAACCGCAACCCGAAGAGGGCGCGACCTACGCTAAAATGCTCAAAAAGGAAGATGGTCGCCTTGATTTTTCGCAGACTGCCGAAGAACTGGAACGGCGCGTACGAGCATTCTCTCCGTGGCCAGGAACCTTCTTTGAGTGGAACGGTGCCCCCCTAAAAGTGCATCGCGCCCATGTTGACGCGGGAAAAAGCCCGGGGATCGGCAGCAAACTAAAAGTCGCGGGCGTTCCGGCCATTGGCACCGCTAAGGGCATCCTCGTCCTTGATCAGGTCCAGCCTGCTGGGAAGAAATCCATGCCTGGAAAATCCTTCCTTGTTGGTGGAAGAAATTGGGGGATCACGAATGAAAGCGAATAATCCGAATGACACGAATAAAAACAGGATAAAAGCTGATCAAAAAGTACTGTATGCTGATTTGTCTTATCGCGTGATGGAAGCTGTTTTTGAAGTCCATAATCAATTGGGACCTGGATTTACAGAAAACATTTATGAACGTGCTTTGATTTTTGAATTGGAGAAGAAGGGAATTGCTTACGAAGTACAATAGCAAATTGAGATTGGGTACAAGGGACAAAAACTGGGGACGTATCGTTTAGATTTGGTAGTCGAGGGTAAAATCATTCTGGAATTAAAAGCTGTGGTTGGCTTAAATGATTTGTTCAAACAACAATTACTTTCCTATCTTCGAGCTACGGACTTGAAACTTGGTATTCTAGTTAACTTTGCAACCAAACGCGTTGAGTATACAAGAATTACAAATTAAAGCTCTTATTCGTTTTCATTCGCCAAATTCGTACCATTCGTGATAAAGTTTGTATTCGTTTTTATTCGCCAAATTCGTAATATTCGTGATAAAGCTTGTATTCGTTTTTATTCGCCAAATTCGTACCATTCGTGATCAAGCTCTTATTCGTTTTATTCGCAAAATTCGTGATAAAGGTTATTTTTATGCCAAAATATATCGCCGCAATCGATCAGGGAACCACCAGCACACGCTTTATGATTTTTGATCATGGCGGTGCAGTAATCGCTGTTGACCAGAAGGAACATAAACAAATTTATCCCAAACCCGGCTGGGTGGAACATGACCCACTCGAAATTTGGGTACGAACGCATGAAGTGATGGCCGGTGCGCTCAAAAAAGGCGAGATTGACGCCAGCGAGATTGCGGCCATTGGGATCACCAACCAACGTGAGACGGCTGTCGTTTGGAATAAGGAAACAGGTGAGCCAATTTACAATGCCATTGTTTGGCAGGATACACGCACAGATCAGATTTGTAATTCGCTGGCAATGGAAGGTGGTCAGGATCGTTTGCGCGCCAAAACCGGATTGCCTTTGGCGACCTATTTCTCTGGCCCAAAAGTAAAATGGATTTTGGATAATGTGCATGGTGCCCGTGAAGCTGCTGACCGGGGCGATCTATTTTTCGGCAATATGGACACCTGGATCATCTGGAATTTTACCGGCGAGCATGTAACCGATGTGACCAATGCCTCCCGCACCCAGCTGATGGATTTGGAAACCCTCGACTGGGACGATGACCTTCTCTCGTTGATGGGTATCCCTCGCTCAATGATGCCTGAGATCCGTTCATCTTCAGAAGTTTACGGCCATGTATCGATGGGCGAAATCGCTCTGGATGGCCTCTTTGAAGGGATGCCCGTTGCAGGTGATCTCGGCGACCAACAAGCCGCACTTTTTGGCCAAACCTGTTTTACCCCCGGAGAGGCCAAAAACACCTACGGTACAGGCTGTTTTATGCTGCTCAACACCGGAGAAAAACCTGTCCCTTCGGAAACCGGTCTGCTGACCACGCTGGGATATAAGATCGGCGATCAGCCTGCCATCTATGCCCTTGAAGGGTCAATTGCGATCACTGGCGCTCTCGTCCAGTGGCTGCGTGATAATCTGGGGATGATCGATAAATCATCCGATGTGGAAGCCCTCGCAGAAACGGTGGACGACAACGGCGGGATCTATTTTGTCCCGGCCTTTAGCGGCCTTTTCGCACCCTATTGGCGGAGTGACGCACGCGGTGCGATTGTCGGTCTGACTCGTTATATCAATAAAGGGCATATCGCCCGCGCCGCCCTCGAAGCGACCGCCTTCCAAACCCGCGAAGTTTTGGACGCAATGGAAAAAGATTCAGGCGTGAAATTGACCGCGCTCAAGGTGGATGGCGGGATGGTTTTCAACGAGATGCTGATGCAATTCCAGGCGGACATGCTCAATGTCCCCGTAATCCGCCCAACTGTTGCAGAAACAACCGCCCTCGGCGCAGCCTATGCAGCGGGATTGGCGGTCGGATTTTGGGATAATCTTGACGAATTGCGCGCCAATTGGGGGCAGGACAAAGAATGGCAACCACAAATGAATGCCGTAAAACGTGATAAGCTCTACAATGGCTGGAAAAAAGCCGTTACCAGAACCTTTGATTGGGTAGAATAAAATCT
>JACNJN010000196.1:10025-22184 GCA_014382535.1 Candidatus Desulfolinea nitratireducens
TCTGAAGTCTGAAGTCTGAAGTCTCTAAAAAAACTATGCTCATTCACTCTGCAACACAACTCCTGACCATCGCTGGCGGCCCTCAACGCGGGCGCGATCTTGGCAACCTCGGTATGATCGAAGATGGCGCTGTACTCGTTCGGGACGAGAAAATAATCGAAATCGGTAGCACGCCTGAAATGCGTGCGAAGCATCCCAACGAACCCACCCTTGATGCTTCAGGCAGCGTCCTCATGCCGGGATTTGTCGATCCGCATACCCATCTGATCTGGGGCGGTGATCGGGCAAAGGAATTTGAGATGCGACTCGAGGGGGCAAAATACTTGGATATCCTTGCCGCAGGCGGCGGAATCATCTCTACTGTTCGCGAGACCCGCAAAGCCTCCATCGAATCACTCCTCGCACAGGCCCGCCCCCGTTTAATGAGAATGTTCTCCACTGGAACAACCACCGCTGAAGCAAAGACTGGCTATGGGCTCCAAACCGCGACTGAACTGCGTCTGCTCAAAGCCCTGCTCGCCCTCGACGATGAGGGCCCGCTGGAGTTGGCGATCACCTTCCTCGGCGCGCACGCCATCGCTCCTGAATTCACCCTTTCGGGCGCAGGCAAAGACGATCCGCAAGGTTACACGGATCTTGTCAGTGAAACGATGCTGCCACTGGTCAAAGAATGGTGGGAAACACATGCACCACGCCACGAAAACCTTCCCTTTGTGGATATTTTCTGCGAGACCAGTGCATTTGATCTGGCGCAATCCCGCCAGGTTTTAGAAACGGCCAAAGAGCTGGGCTTTCCACTCAAAATCCACGCCGACGAATTTGATAATCTCGGCGGGGCGAGTTTGGCAGCAGAGCTGGGCGCGGTCTCAGCAGATCATCTTGTAAAAACATCCGATGAAGATATCGCAGTCCTTGCCAACTCGGAAACGGTTGCCGTTTCCCTGCCCTGCACACCCTTTGGCCTTGCCGAACCTGATTACACTCCCGCCCAGAAGATGCTGGATGCGGGTGTTATCCTTGCCCTGGCAACGGATTGTAATCCTGGTACAGCCTGGAACGAATCGATGCAATTTGTCCTGGCGCTGGCCTGCCGGTCAATGAAGTTGACTCCTGCGCAGGCAATTGTCGCCGCGACGATCAACTCAGCTTATGCGATCCGCCGCGAGGATAAGATCGGTTCCCTGGAGCCGGGCAAACAGGCCGATATGCTGATCCTCTCCGTCCCGGATTACCGTCAGCTTGGTTATCGCTTTGGGACAAATCTCGTTAAGAAAGTGATCAAATGCGGCCGTGTCTACTCTGTGGACATGGGTTATTATCAGACGGCTTAAAAACTTCCCTCACCCCGTCCTTGCTCCGCTCGGACTCCCCTCTCCCGCTTGCGGGAGAGGGGTTGGGGGTGAGGGCTAAAAAGGAAACCTTATGAGTAAAATAAAAATAGCTTTTATCGGTTCTGGTGCAATGGCTGGCGCAATGATCGTCGGTCTGCTGCGCGAAAAATTGGCTGATCCAGAAAATCTATTTGCAAGTGATCCACGCGAAGATCGTGGTTTTGAGTTACGAGAAAAATATGGTGTCCAGCCTTTCACAGATAATATTGCAGCCGTAAAAGAAGCGGATGTGGTGGTTCTATCGATCAAACCACAGCGGTTAAGCGCTGTCTTATCTGATCTAAAAGGGAAAATTCCTGAGAAGGCTTTGGTTTTATCGATCATTGCAGGCGCGACCATTGAGAAGATGAGCGAAGGCTTAACACACGGGAAAATAATCCGCACCATGCCAAATACTCCCGCCCGCATCGGGGAGGGGATCACGGTTTGGGTCGCATCTACGGCGGTCTCGGATAAACAAAAGGAACAGGCACGGCAGATCCTTTCAGCATTGGGGGAAGAGATTTTCGTCGAGGACGAGAGCTATCTCGACATGGCGACAGCCCTCTCCGGGACAGGCCCCGCGTATGTCTATATGTTCATGGAAGCAATGATCGATGCCGGCGTCCACATGGGATTCCCCCGTCGCATCTCCGAGAAGCTGGTTGTGCAGACGATGCGCGGCTCGGTTAATTTCTATGAGAAGAACGACATGCATGTCGCCGCGCTGCGCAATCAGGTCACCTCTTCAGGCGGAACCTCTGCCGAAGCGCTCTATTACCTCGAAAAAGCGGGTGTCCGCACCGCCATTTCCCGCGCGATTTGGGCAGCTTATCAGCGCTCGTTAGAATTAGGTCGTGAGGAGAAGGAGCATGTGCCGAAGGATCAGTAATTAGTCAGCAGCCAAAAAGCAGTGCTTGACGGGATTGGTTGGCCGCCTGGAAGATACCGGTTTCAGGACGATTCTTTTATCAACGCCAAACTCACCACCACTCCCAGCCCGGCGGCTATCGCGCCAGTCAGAAAGGTGGCCTGTGGTCCCCAGGCACTCCAGATAAACCCTCCGAGGGCTGATCCGGCGATAATCCCAGGATCTTCACATAATCCACCGTAGACTCCCATAGCCGTACTTTGCCGTTGCGATGAGACAGAGTCGGATAATAGCCCCATCGAGGCCGGGCTGAACATAGCCATCCCCACACTCTGGCTGATGGTGACGATGATAAGCCAGAGATAGCTTGTTGCGAAAGCCATTCCCGCCAGCGCAACGCTTGAGAGCAGCAGGCCAAATATCATAATCTTCTTTTTCCCTGCGCGATCGGCGAGCATTCCCAGCGGTATCCCCAGTATCATCGAAACAAATCCTGCAATAAAATAAAGAAAACCCACTTCGGTAGCTGAGATACCTCCTACTACCTGGGTTGCCAGAAGTGGCAAAAAGGCACCCAAAATACCATGACCCAAAAAGAAAAGGGTAGCAACGAGGCATTGAGGAGCCAAAGGGCGGCAAAAAGATAATACGTTTTTGAAAGAGGACGTATTGGTAAAAGAGGAGGGTATGGTGATCGGTTTATGTGCTACCCAGCGAGTCTTTTTTAAACCGATAAGCAATACGCCTCCCCCAATCAGGGCAACACCACAGGCGGCAAAAAAGACAAACCGATACCCCCAGGTGTCCGCGATAAAGCCGCTGGAGAGAGCCCCCAAACTACTGGATGCGGATAGCAATACGGCAATGATGGCCATGGAAGCGGCTTTGTTTGATGGGGATGCAGCAGCCCCAATATACCCCCGGCCTGGTCCAAAGAGAGCAGAGCGAGCCAGACCCCAAAACAGGAAAAGAATAAATAGCGATGAAATATTCTGAGTATAGGCAAAGAAAAATATGATCAACCCAAAGATCGTGGTTCCTACACTCATGGGAAGTTTAATCCCTATTTTGTCGGCTACCCAACCCCAGGATATTTCTCCAAATAACATGCCCGCCATGGCCATCGAAAACATCAGCCCCAATATTTTAGGAGAGACTCCGACGGACGTCAGGTAGAGAGGCAGAATAGGCCGCATAATATTCGTGGCGAGAATGCCCAACCCCATGGTCGTAATAACTATTATTCGATTGTTTTTGATTAGTCTTCTCCTGATTGCCGAATGACCATCATCGAAGCCAATTATAATACTCAAGACAAACAAAGTGACATGAAAACGATCTCGCCATGCATGCTAGAAGGGTTGAGTTTTCTAGCGGCAATCAGGGATTAGGTGATTGGGAATCGGGCGAAATGAGCAAGATTGAAATCCCCGTGCTAAAGTCGGCTACGCCTTCAGAGATGGTGTGTCCGCTTTCGCGAAGCATTGTTCATCCAGCTTGACTGGACCTTTTAAGGTAGCGGGCTTTTGCTCTTAGCATGAATGTTTATCTTGTACCCTAAAGGGCATAATGCCCCGAATGGGGTACGTCCATGCGGTGAGAGTTTTAAACTTCTTCAATGGGATTTGTTGGTCATCTAGAATGGGAATTTAACAGATATAGTCAAAAAATGGGAGGCGATGAGAATATGATCTATTTCTCCAATTAGGGTAAACCACTCAAACTTTTTGACCTTCCAACTCGCTAACCTTCCAACCCTTAAGCAAGTATAATCTTCCCCGCAGAAAAACCACTCACTCATCACTTTTTACGCCATCTTTCTTCTTTCATCTTTCTGCTCAACTACTCTCTTTTCTCTAATTATCTATGTCTCTTTTAATCGCCTCCAACCTCTCACAATCTTTCGGCCATGTTGATATCTTCAGCGGGCTGAATTTCACCATCGAACACGGCTCAAGAATGGCGCTTGTCGGGCCGAACGGCGTCGGCAAGACGACCTTGCTGCGCATCCTGATCGGAGATGATTCCCCTTCGGAAGGACGCGTGACCCGCGCAAAAAAGCTGCGCGTCGGCTATCTTCCACAGTCGAAGGATTTTCATTCGGATGGCACGGTTTGGGATGAATGTCTCGCCGTTTTTGCGGAGGTCCAAAAACAGGGCGAGGAACTCGCCCTTCTCGCCGAACAGATGGCAAATGAGCCCGAATCAAGCCAAATACTGGAGCACTACGGGGAACTCCAGGCTGCCTTCGAGCTGCGTGGTGGCTACACCTACGAGACGCGCATCCGCCAGGTTCTCTCCGGTTTGGGATTTGACGAATCGGATTTTGAGATGCCCATCGACCATCTATCTGGCGGCCAGCGGACACGGGCCTACCTTGCCAAATTACTCCTCTCTGAACCGGATGTGCTCCTGCTCGATGAGCCGACCAATCACCTCGACATCGCCGCCGTTGAATGGCTGGAGGCCTATCTCAGCAAATGGGATGGTGCCGCCCTGATCGTTTCGCATGACCGCTATTTTCTCGACCACGCCGCCAACGGCATTTTGGAGATGACCGCTGCAGGTGTGGAGACATATCGAGGTAATTACAGCCATTACGTGGGTCAGCGAGTGGAACGTTGGGATCGCCGTCAGAAGGTTTTCAAAGCCGAAAAAGAAAAGCTGCTTAAGGAAGCCGAATATATCAAAAAGCATATCGAGGGCCAGCGTGTTTCACAGGCGCGTGGCAAATTGCGCCGCCTGAGCCGGATTGTACAGGCCATCGAACAGGTTGGTATGGATGCGGTCATCAACAGAAAATGGAGCCAGGTCAGCCAGGATATTCATGTGGCCACCAGCGATCTCAGCCCCGACGAGGCTGAAAAGCGTGTACGCTCTTTGCGCCTGCCCGATCATCGCCCGCCGCAACTTCATTTGCAATTACGTGCTAATAAACGCTCTGGCGAGATGGTTATCCGCAGTTATGATCTCCGGATCGGCCACGAGGGCGAAACCCTTTTCAGTGCCCCCGATATCGAATTGCATCGCCGTGAATGTGCCGCGTTAATCGGCCCAAATGGTGCCGGAAAAACGACCTTTATCAAAACCATCCTTGGTCAAATCCCACCTGTTGCAGGCGAGGTTGAACTTGGGGCCTCGCTGGAAATTGGCTATTTTTCACAGGCGCACGAGGGGCTGACTGAAAAAAACACCCTTATGGATGAAATCGGCTCAGTTTCGCCCATGTTGCCCGGTGCTATGCGCGAATATCTTGGCAAATTTCTTTTCTCTGGCGACGATGTTTTCAAGCAGGTATCCACCCTTTCTGGCGGTGAGCGCGGTCGATTGGCTCTTGCCAAACTCGCCTTGCAGGATACAAATTTGCTCCTGCTCGACGAGCCGACCAACCATCTCGACATCCCCGCACAGGAAATTATGCAGCAGGTTTTGGATGCCTACAAGGGGACGATCTTGCTCGTCACCCATGATCGTTATCTGATCGATGCACTGGCCTCCCAGATCTGGGAAATTGAGATGGGTGCCTCGCGTTTGTCGGTCTATGAGGGGACCTATTCCCAGATGCGTCGTGAGCAGGAGAAGGAAGCGGCACGCCTCGCGCTTGAGCTTGCCACCGCCAATGGAACAGTGGATTCATCCCGCAGATCGCGCCGTGATCCCGTCCAAAAAGAAGAGCGTCGTCGACTTGCATACTTACAGGAAGTGGAAAATAAAGTTGCTACCCTTGAATCCCGTTTAGCAGAATTGGGAGCAAAACTATCAAATCCCCCTGATGACTCTGACGCATTGCGCAAATTGGGCGAAGAATATACCCAGGTGCAAGATGAGATGGACGAGATGCTAATTGAGTGGGAAGAGTTGGCAAAATAAAAAGATGCACCACAAAGATACGAAGGACACAAAGAATTGCTTTGTGGTCACGAAGAAAAACTCTGTGCCCTCTGTGTCTTCGTGGTGAAAAATTATGAGAATCCCCCCAGAATCACTCTCCTTTGAATATTTCCGTGCCTCTGGCCCCGGTGGACAAAACGTCAACAAGGTTTCAACGGCTGTCCGCCTGCGCTTTGACGTGGCATCTGCGGGATTGGCAGGCGATGTAGCTGCGAGACTATCTCTGTTGGCTGGAAAAAGAATGACCGAAGAAGGCATTCTGATCATCGAAGCCAGCCGCTTTCGGACACAAGAGCGCAATCAGGCTGATGCCCTTTCCCGTCTGGAAACCTTGCTCCTTCGCGCCGAAAAACCGCCAAAGAAAAGACACAAGACACGCCCAACGAGGGCATCCATGAGAAAAAGGGTGGAAGGAAAAAAGAAAAGAGGAAAGATAAAACGCTTGAGGGGAAAAGTTGGAAGGGATGAGTGAGAAGGGCTATCAACGAGTTCCGAATATCGAATCTCGTTTTTACCTATCCAGATAAATATCCTCATGCGAAAGCTTATCCTCGATCGGCTCAAGATGCGTAAAGGCGACTGAGTTCTGCACCACAGCACGGATCTCGTTCTCAATATCCTCAGCAATATGATGCGCGTCGTGAACGGTCAGTTTTCCAGGAACGAGGACATGCACCGAGATGAAGTGCCGCGCTCCCGCCTGACGGGTGCGCAACGCGTGGAATTCGATGCCCTGCTCGCGATATTTTGCGAGCACATCTTCAACCGCCTGCATCTCATCCTTCGAGAGAGATGCATCCATCAATCCTTCCACCGACCGGCGGATTAACTGCAAACCAGTGTAAACAATATTGGCTGAAACAACCAGCGCGATAATCGGGTCAAGGATACTCCAACCCGTCAGGCCAACCGCACCCACCCCGATCAGTACACCAATCGAAGTCCAGACATCCGTCATCAGGTGATCTGAATCCGCTTCAAGGGTAATTGAGCCATACTGCTTGCCCGCCTTTAATAAAATCCGGGCAACTACAAAGTTAACCAGGGTTGCCACTACCGATACGGCCAGTCCAATACCCACCTGCTCAATTTCACGCGGATTAATGATCCGCTCTACTGCGGTGACCATTATTCCCGCTGCTGCGACAAGGATCAACATCCCTTCCACATTGCTGGAAAAATATTCCGCTTTACCATGCCCGTAGGTATGACTCTCATCAGCGGGGCGCGCGGCGATGGTCAACATGCTCAAGGCCATGATCGCGGCGAATAAATTGACAATTGATTCAATTGCATCCGAAAGCAAGCCGACCGAGCCAGTCAGCACATAGGCTCCAGCTTTGAGTGCGATGGTGATCAATGCCGCGGCGATTGAGAGCCAGGCATAGCGGGTAAGGGAAGGGCGTTTCATAGTAAGTTGATTATATCCGAATCTTAAACACAATACCCTTTCGTGCACAAACGGGCACAAAGAGACACAAAGGTTTTTAGTTCTTATCTTAGTGTTCCTTTGTGGTCTTTGTGTTAAAACAAAAAAGGGCGGGAAACCATCCACCCTTCCGAATAACGAATACCGAATCTCGCTTCCTAAATCACTCCCATTTTCTTTCCAACCTCAGCAAAAATTTCAAGACCTTTATCAAGATCTTCCGTCTCATGAGCTGCCGAGATCATCACACGGATGCGGGCTGTACCTTGCGGTACCGTTGGGAAGGCGATCGCAGTCCCAAAGACGCCTGCTTCGTAGAGCGCTTTGCTGAAACCCTGTGCCAGGGTCGCTTCGCCAAGCATCACGGGGGTAATGGGCGTCTCGCTATGCCCCGTATCAAAGCCGAGGGTCTTCATTTCAGTCTTGAAATATTTGGCATTATCCCAGAGTTTATCCACAAGCTCGGTAGATTCTTCAAGCAAGTCAACCGCCGCAAGACAAGCGCCCGCATCCGGAATGGTCATCGCTGAAGAAAACAGGAAGGGCCGTCCGCGCTGTTTAAGCCAATCGATAATGACCTGCTTCCCAGCCACGATCCCGCCGACCACCCCAAAGGCCTTGGACATGGTCCCGATCTCCACATCCACCTTGCCGTGCAGGCCAAAATGATCCACAATCCCGCGTCCGCCATGACCGAGTACACCCTCGCCATGAGCGTCATCAACCATCAAAAGCACATCGTATTTCTTTGTCACCTCGAAAAGTTTATCCAGCGGAGCCACATCGCCATCCATGCTGAAAACGCCATCCGTGACAACCAGGGCACGTTTATATTCAGAAAGATGTTCTTTTAGCATCTCCTCCAGGGATTCCGCGCTATTATGCTCATAAGCTTTGATCTTTGCGCCCGAAAGACGACAGCCATCGATAATGCTGGCATGGTTCAGTCGGTCAGAAAAGATCACATCTCCTTTGCCAACCAGCGCAGGGATAGTGGCCGTATTGGCATTGAAACCGGACTGAAAAGTAAGCGCGGCTTCAACCTTTTTAAACTCGGCCAGGCGCTGCTCCAGCTTGATATGTAAATCCATTGTCCCGGCTATGGTGCGTACCGCACCCGGCCCCACGCCGTATTCATCAATTGCGGCCTTTGCTGCGGCCGCGATCCTGGGGTGATTTGCCAACCCCAGATAATTATTTGAGCAGAAATTCAGCACTTTTTTACCATCCACCATCAGCCAGGCCCCCTGTGCTGAGCCGAGCGTGCGGATATTGGTATAAAGACCCGCATTTTGCAACCCCTCGATTTCTTTCTTGATCCAGTCAATCTTAGACATGCTTTTCTCCTCTGCACTGTCATTGCGAGGAGGGCGTTCGCGAAGCACACAGCGTGAAGCCCGGCGTAGCAATCTCGTTTTAGCAATGACTTAAACTTTATTTGACTCTTTCATTATAGCAAATACTATTTTCCCTGCTGTCACTTTATTTAGTGACAATATCCCTATTTATCGGTTTCGTCTTTCATAAAAATACCCATCTCGATCAATGCTGCCATAATTTTGGAGGAGGCCCCTGCCTGAACGACAACCGCTGTTGGGCCCAATACTTCGCCCAGAAATCTGCCTGCTTTGGATTTGCGTAACATCTCCAAGTCCTCCGGCTTGCTGAGGCGTAAAATCGACATCGTCTCCACCCGAGCTTCGGTTCCGTTCGCATCCCAACGCTGGAGGGCGCGAGACAGGGAGGGGGGGATATCTACGGCCGAAAATTTTCTCAACAGCCCCAACAAATGTGATATTTTCAGCCCCTGCTCACGAGCACGCTCCAGTGAAGACGGGGTGATCTGATATCGATATTCATCCGGATTATTGCTCTTCTCCCAATTACAAAAGCGTGAGAGCTGGTAACGTACACTCCTTGCAACATGGCGCGAGACTATGACCTGCCCGCTTGAGTTGAGATTGATTTTTTCGCTATCCTTTTCCTTACCCTCAACAAGCTTTCCCCTGACTCTGAATGCAGTTTCTCCGCCCTTTTCAATTGTTGAAGCAAGATCAACCAGCCCCAGCCAGTACAGCGGCCCCACGATGAAATAGCGGATGAGGGCTCCCTCGACCTCATCCCAATGCCCGAAACCGCGCAATCGAACACCATCATCGGCGCGGCGGATAAACCAGGCATCATAATCACCAGCAGTACGCTGGAAATCGGGATATGCCTTTTTTATATCGGCAATAAAGGATCTCAAACTCCACCACTTATTTTTCGGGATATTTTCAATAAAGCCCAGCAGCGCCTTTCGAGTATCCAGAACTGGGTTCACCCAGGCACCCTCACAGATCAAGGTTGGGATTTGGTGCAGTGTGTTGATCATTTCACTTTCGCGCCAGATTCGGATGAGCTGATTTAGGGCCTCGCTGCGTTCTGTTTCCAGAAATATTTTGATGGAATCTGTTTGGAGCTCCCCACCATCAATGATTAAACGAGCAGCAGGCAGGAGGTCGCGAGTGAAGCGGAGAGATGTCTCCAAACCAAAGGGGGGCTCATCCCATCCCAGACGCAATGCAGCCAGAAGGGTTGTTATATCATCCAGGAGATGATCGGTGGCCGGGCTAATATGGGCACACTCGTCAGGACGGGCAAGGCGTCCCAGTGATTTTGCCGGTCTGGTGGCTTTACCTTCCCCCTGAATGATTCCCAATAAATCATCCGGCAAATAGGCAAATTCCTGCGCTCCGTTGGGGTGATCAAAAAATGCGCGGGCAAGCAGGGCGCGGTAAAAGAGAGTTTCAGCAGCAGAAACAGGGGCAAGATAAATTTCTTCCCGATCCCGCCGACCAGCACCGACCTCACGTATTTCGCCAAATTGTCGTTCAAATTTTGCCCATGGTATCCGCCCCCCATTCTGAAGGAGGGCCTTCAACGCCTGCGCCGCATCAACCGGCAGGGCCTCAATCAATTCGGCAACAAGGGCTCCGTTAAGTAGTTTTTCACCCAATTCATCGCGAGCCCGCTTACGTTCACCGGCACTCAATTCCACGCCCCATATTTGAGCAAGAATACGCAGATGACCGAGATCGTGTTTTTTGAGGCTTTGAACAAGCGTCGGCATAGTTTGTCGGTCTTTTAGTCAGAGTGGCTGGTTCCGCGGACTACATCCAACACATCCGGAAGAATTTCCACGGAAAGGCCGCGCAAATTTGAACCGAAGTTTGTGTAAATTTCTCCGTCAATATGAATATAGAGGGGCTTGTCAGATTTGAGCGATAGTTTTTTGAATTGCCCGGCTTTGATTTCTGAAAAACTTTCCTGAGAGCCTTTCATAAATTCTGGCAAGAGCCGGAACATCATGAGGCGGGAAACCTTCTCGACGATCGTGTAATTCATGATCCCATCATCCGGGCGGGCAGATGGCGCCACATAAAAGCCGCCCCCTTCCCGCGGCCCATTGGCAAATACGACCATGATCGTATCCTGTTCCCACTTTTCATCTTCGGATTCAAAATGCATATGAGCAGGATCAAAATTGAGCAGGATGGTCTGAATCACGGCAGCCAGATACATCAAAAAGCCGCGCAGGATTGGCAAACGATGTGAGCGGATCGTAACAACAGCATTGAAACCAACTCCGAGGGAATTATCAATATATTCCTGCCGCCCATTTTCATCGACCATCAACCCCAAATCAATCGGCGTTGTTTTGCCATGCAGAGCCAGGGCCATGGCCTGATTTGCACTTTCAGGAATGCCATTGGCAAAGGCAAAATCATTTCCCGAACCGATCGGGACGACGCCAAGCGCGGGGCGCTTCTTAGCTTCAACCTGCATCAGACCATTGACAACCTCGTGTACCGTGCCATCTCCCCCCAACGCAACAACGAGATCATAGCCTTCTTCCCCTGCCTGGCGCGCAAGCTCAGTCGCATGGCCAGGATAAACCGTCCCGCTCCAATCAGCGTTTCCATATTCATTAACAATTGGACGTAAGTCTCGGGCCACATTCCAGGCGCGGCTCATATCAGCCACAGGATTCAAGATCAGCTTTACTTTTCGGGTCATCTTTGCTCCTCATAAACTCGGATTAAAATATTATCCCCCCCTGAATCAAAGACGGAGATTATACCGTCTCCATCTATTTAGGCTAATTCTTCAGTTGGCCTGGTGGCAATGCTGAATGAGCCGCGTTGATGTTTTTTTGCGTCATATAGAGCAGAATCGGCAGCACGTAATAGCTGTGAAGCCGTATTTCCGTGAATTGGGTAAAGCGCTACACCTCCCGACATGCTGATTTTGAGTTCAGAATCATCCGGAAGAGTGTAGGAAAAATTTTGAAGCTGTTCAATCATTTTGTCGGTAACCAGCTTTGTAGAGAGCATATCGCTTTGTGGGAGCACCAAAGTCAACTCGTCACCACCATAGCGAGCCAGGAAATCGCTGGAACGAAGCCCCTGTGCAAGGTAGTTGAATATTGCGTTCAAAACCAAGTCGCCAACAGGATGTCCATAGGTATCGTTGACAACTTTGAAACCATCGAGATCCATCATAACGGTAGCAAATGGATGCCCGGTGCGATGCGATGCGAGAATTTCCTGCTCTAG
>JACNJN010000053.1 GCA_014382535.1 Candidatus Desulfolinea nitratireducens
TGAACAAAAAGAACATTTCCTTAGGTCATGAGACCAAAGATCATATATTTATTAAACGTTCATCGAGTTCCGCTTTGAGCTCTTTCCAGGGTGTTTCAATATTGCCATATTTGAGTTTTGGCAGGGATTTACTCTCCAAACATTTCTAAAAGAACAGGGTTTATCACATCCCAATTTGGGGCAAGAACTTGTGCGCCGCCCGACGTGACAAATGGCGTGACCATCTCCCAATCGATCGTCCTGCTATCTACCCCGACAAGGCTGGCGCGGATCAGTGCAATTCCCAGCCGCGGGTATTGCCAAAGGGGAATATTGTTCTCGATCACATTGGGGAGGGTCATGAGCAATTGCGGCAGTTTACCCCAACTCGTTGGTGAAAGCAGCTTTTTGAGCAACGCGCTAATCACTATTTGCCCCTGCTGCATTCGTGAGAAATCGCTTGCGCTGTAACGTTCACGCACAAAGGCGAGTAACGCTTCACCA
The DNA here is from genome assembly GCA_014382535.1 of Candidatus Desulfolinea nitratireducens. GTDB lineage: Bacteria > Chloroflexota > Anaerolineae > Anaerolineales > Villigracilaceae > Desulfolinea > Desulfolinea nitratireducens. The sequence goes on from JACNJN010000053.1 coordinate 484, forward strand.
GTAAGATGATTCTCTCCGGCGGGTAATCCCCCCATCGGTTTTTCCAGCACAATATCGATTCCATCCAGAATATTGACAAGATCTACCAGCCCCATCATGTGGATTGCCAAATAATAGTGGACTTGCACCCCAAAATTTGTAGCAACGGACGTGACCGCGGCTTGCCCGCCGCTCCCGGGTTTTTCTGCTTCAGCGAAAAAGTATGCCGTGTTAATGCGTTGTTCTCCAACATTGGGAATATTTACCCATAAATCACGCGGAATCCCCAGCATGCCCACATAGGGCTTAAATGGTACAACCGTTGTCAGGATAATGGTATCCGTGCGTCCCAACACCCCGCGACTGGGCGAATCATCTGTCCCCAAAAGGAGCAAATTCGTTCTAATGGGCGCAAAAAAATAGAGCAAAATTAATACAACCACTCCAACCACAAAAGCACGACGAAGCTGCTTATTTTTCGCTTTGCGCTTTTCTTCCCTTGACATAGGGATGGGCTGAAAAGCAGCAAGATCGGGCGCGCTACGCTGAGGGCGGGTTTCTTCAAGAGAGTTCATGATTAAATTATAATCGCAAGAAGTGCTCAAGATAATGGCTGTACGAATTAGCTCTACGACGAAAAATATATTCCACCCAATAAAAGCAGCCAATGCTGCCTTTATGCTAATTTTCTACATGAACTGCCTTCGTGAACTTTGTGCCCTTTGTGTTTAAGCTTTCCTTGCCTCTTCTACCACCTCAACGACTTCAGGCAAATCCATCCCCAGTTCTTTGAGTTTCGCGACAGTCGGGATGCTATTCATATCCCAGCCGCGGCGTTTGTAGACCGCATCCAGGAGCAGCTCATACTGGCTTTCGCGATATTCACGCAACTTCGCCATCTTCTCTTCAATGGATAGATTCTCAGGCTTCAAACCGAGGATGTCGACGAGTTGGCTATCATAAAGTTCGGCGCGAGACTCGTATTCCACAACGGTGACAGGCCCCATGGCACGGTAGGGCGGGTAATCGTGCCTCCGCCCAACGCGTCCCATCCGGATCGAGAATACTTTCTGGAAGTTATAGACCCGCTCCGATTGCAGGAGCAAATCGTTGGCTGAGACTCGGATCCCAGTCACGCCCTCGTGAACCCAGGTGTAGTTTTCGACATGTTCCTCCACTTTGGCAGGCTCGGTAGTATCGCCATTGTCTTCGGGGGTGACATCGTTCCAGGGGAGTTTGCAAAGCCCGTGCAGGCTGAACCAGGTCCGCCACATCGGGAAGTAATGCAAAGCCTCGGCCTTATCTTCAAAGCTGGGGAGCAAATTCTGGACCTGATCCATAAAGATCAGCCAGGCCTCATCGTGCTGCGGACCCTTGGTCGCCAGGCCAAATCCGCCCTGCTGGGCAAGCGATTCCTTGGTGCCATATTCCGAGATTTCCATCCCCTTGATCTCCATCCCGATATCATGCAGAAAGGCCGGGTCGCCGCCATATTCCTCGGCGAAGATCTTTTTCATATGCATCACGCCCTGTCCCACGACCACGCCAAATCCCTCACCGCGCCCCATCTGATGGAGCAACTCGATCGCAGCTGCGCCGTTGCCAAAATTGAGCTCCAATCCGCCGGTATCTTCCTTGGTGATGATGCCCTCTTCGTAGGCTTCCATCGCAAAGGCGACTGCGTTCGCAAAGGAGATGCTATCGACACCGTAGGTATCGCAGTAGAAATTCAGCTCGAGCACTTTCTGTGGATCGAAGTTGCCGATATTCGCGCCCAATCCGGCAGCGTTTTCATATTCCGGCCCATCGACGAGCACCTTATCATTTGCATAGGGGCCGGTTTTCAGCGGGAAATCATCCACGCCGTGCGTGCAGGACATCGTGCATCCCAGCCAGCAGCCATCCGGCATCCCCTGGGTGAATTTTTCCTTCCAAACACTCGAGTCGATCTTATGCGTATCACGATGATTCCCATAGCGGAAGTTATGCGTCGGCAGCAGGTCAAAGTGATCCATGATCTCAACGATATTTGCCGTGCCAACCTTTTTCATCTGGTTTTGCTTATCGTCCAACTCGCTCATTTCGCGGTTGAAACGTACCCCCGCCTTGCGGATCAGATCGATGTCGAAGGGGCCATTGCTGTCGCCCCCCGTTTTGGAATATCGCACAACGATCCCTTTGATCTTCTTATCGCGGAAGACGCGCCCCGTCCCGCCCCGACCAGCCTGTTTCAGGCGGACTTCCTTGCGGCGCACATCGTACCAGGTGGCGTTGATGATCGCAAAACGGATATGCTCCGCCGCATCACCCGCAGACATGACGGATACGCCGCGCTGCCCCTTTTCATCGTCGGCATACATCCGGGTGAGATGCTTGCCCAATAAATGGGAATCAACGCTCTCGAGCGGCGCCGTTTCGATCGTGATTTTGCCTGTATCCCCGTCGATAAAGATGACCACGTCCTCAACCGCTTTGCCCTGAATTTCGACTGCGTCGAACCCGGAAAATTTCAGGAAGGGGGCAAAATAGCCGCCCACATTGCTGTCAACTACATTCAAAGTCAACGGGGAGAGAGTCACCACGGTCGCTTTGCCGGAGCCAGCATAACCGGTCGTCCCGCAGATCGGGCCGTTGGCAATGATCAACTCATTTTCAGGGTCATCCCATTTTGTTTCAGGGGTAACCGCATCCCAGAGCAATTTCAACCCAAAACCTCGTCCGCCAGTGAAGAGCTTCTTCATCTCCATCGTGACCGGTTTCTCGCTGATCTCGTTATTATCGAGATTAATATGAAGCGTGCGATTGGCATATCCATGCACAACAGGACGCAGTTCATAAAAATATTCAGTCAAAAGCGTGTGGGCTTCTTTCATTTTTTCAAGAGTCAGGGGTAAAACCATTAGATAATCTCCTAAGGGATGTAGAGTAGACAATTTATTTTTAGAGCACTTTGTATTATGTCAGGATTTAAGAGCTCTGTCTACTGATTTTCTTCACTTTTCTCCCCCCTCTAACTCCCCCCGCAAGCGGGGGGAGAACGTGTTCCTCCCCCGTGTACGGGGGGAGGTAGGTGGGGGGCACACTTGACAATTTCACTATTTTATATTATTCTAGCTCTAGAATAATATAGGAAATCAACTATGACCAATGCAGAATTAGCCATCCTGAGCCTGATAGCGGAAGCTCCCCGCCACGGCTACGAAATAGACCAGATCATCGAGGCGCGTGGTATGCGCGAGTGGACCGAGATCGGCTTCTCCTCGATCTATTATTTGCTCAAAAAATTGGAGAAAGCCGGGCTGGTTGAGAGTGAACTCATCCCCATACAGGGACGCGGTAAAGCGCAGCGGGTGTACCAGATCACTGCTGATGGGAGAGCAGCATTAACCGAAGCAACGCTGGAAGCCCTCGCCCATCCTAAAAACAGCTTTCCTCCCATCCTGTTGGGGATCGCGAATCTGCCAGTCGTATCTCAGGAGCAAGCCCTGGGCGCGCTGCGATCCTTCAGAGATGCGTTAGCAGAACGCCTGCAGCATGTCACGATGCGGGCCGAATCTCAGCAGCCGCTACCGGATCATGTCGCAATCCTTTTCGATTACAGTTTGGCTATGATCATGGCCGAGCAAACCTGGGTTGAGGCAACAATTCAAAAGATCGAAAGCGAGATATAAGATGGGCTATCTATTACTGGAAGGCGGTGCGGAATTTGGCGGAGCCATGCGTGAACCCGATTTACGTGCCATCGAACTGGCAGGTGGCTTTGAGGCCCCGATCCGTATCATCCCGACCGCGGCAGCACCCGATAAAAATCACCTGCGCGCAGGCGGAAATGGGGTACGCTGGTTTCAGGGTTTGGGGGCAAGGGATGTGGAATCAATTCCTCTGATCGACAAAAATAGCGCCAATGATCCTGAGATCGTGGAAACGCTCCGCGCAGCAAAGTTAATCTATTTGCTCGGGGGCTTCACCCATTATCTCAGCCAGACATTGCAGGGGAGCAAAGCCTGGGAGGCTGCGCTGGAAGCCTATCAAAATGGCGCGGTCATCGCCGGGTCAAGCGCGGGGGCGATGGTGCTTTGCGAGCATTATTACGATCCCGGCAGCGGGAAAATCGTACAAGGATTGAATCTCGTGCCAAATGCCTGTGTGTTGCCGCATCATAATAGCTTTGGCAAAAATTGGGCGAGTAAATTGAAAGCCATATTGCCCGGCGTGAGATTGCTAGGGATCGACGAATACACCGGCCTGCTGACCAAAGGGGCTGAATGGCAGGTGCTTGGCGGCGGGGTCGTGACCCTATATCGAAATGACCAAATTGAAAAATATGAAAACGGACAGAGTTTCACACTGAATGCGTAGAAAGGAAGAAAGATGACGAAAATTGATTTCAAGAAAACCCTGAAGCATCTTTATGCCCCAAAAAAGAATTTTGAAACAGTGGATGTTCCTGAGATGCAATTCCTCATGGTTGACGGACACGGCGACCCGAACACGGCGCAGGAATATCAGGACGCCGTCGAGGCGCTCTATGCAGTCGCCTATAAGATGAAGTTCATCAGCAAAAAGACTCTGGAGAAGGATTACGTTGTCCCCCCGCTCGAGGGACTCTGGTGGGCAGAGGATATGGATACCTTTATCACCCGCGAGAAATCCGCCTGGGATTGGACGATGATGATCATGATCCCGGACTGGATCACGTTTGAGATCTTTACCGATGCCATTGAGCAGGTCCGTAAAAAGAAGGATCTCCCCAGCCTGGACAAGGTCCGGTTGGAAAATTATCAGGAGGGGCTATCGGTGCAGATCATGCATATTGGCTCCTACGATGACGAGGGACCTGTTCTCGCGAAAATGCACACTGAGTTCATTCCATCAAATGGATACGTTGAAAATGGCAAACACCACGAGATCTATCTCAGCGATCCTCGCCGTGTTGCACCTGAGAAATTGAAGACTGTACTGAGGCAGCCGATTCGCTAACTGCGATCTCGTCATTGCGAGCGAAGCTTGCGGAGCGAAGCAATCTCCTTCTTATTGTGGGGATTGCCACGACCTGCAATGCAGGTCTCGCATTGACAAGCAACAAACTCATCATTTTCTCGTATAATCAATATATGATCCATACCTGCCAAATCGAAGGCCTGACCTTGCAAACAGGCGATATCATCTGTACCATGAACGGCAAACCGGATATCCTCCCTGGCGAATTCTGGTTGCTGGTCGGCCGGCTTGTCCCCGGCGATGTGGATCATATCGCCATTTTCCTCGGCCCGGACGGACGTTGCGTGGAATCTGGTTCACGAGGCGTGATTGATTTTCATCTTCAAGACGAAATCTGGGATGCGGAGTTGATGACAGAGGAGCGGGGCCTTTTACTCGATACCTTTTATGGAGTTTCCTATCCATTTGCCGGAATGCAACTTGCAGAAGATGAAGAGTCGCTTATGCGCATGAAAGTGGCGGAGTATTGTCTGTCGCAGATCGGCAAACCCTATAATATAAACTTCCTGAATGCCGAGAGTGAAAAATCCTTTTATTGCAGTCAACTGGCCTATAAAGCCTATCAGCAGGTGGGGATCAATCTGAACACCGGCCTGGCGATGGAGCAATTGCCTGGCACAAACGAGATCATCTACCCACAGGAGATTTGGGATGGGTGTGTCCACAGGGCGGTGAAAAGAGAGACAGTATCATTTAAGTGACCTAAATGTAAAAAGGCTGTCATCTTTATAGTCCTAGTCCCAATGCTCTGCGTTGGGGTATTGTAGACAAGCTACAACGCAGCGAGAAAAAAGGTGTTTTGCGTAAGTCCTATAAATGTAAAAAGGCTGTCATCAAACGACAGCCTTTTGGTTTTTATAGAATAGACCTCTTGTGTAAGCCTCTATTTATCACTGCTCTAGTCGCCGTCCTTCGCGTAGCACCGTTCGTCCAGCTTGACTGGATACTAGCAGAGTGCGGCGGCGGGGACGCCGCCGGGAGCCCTTACGAAAGAGGACTAATGATTTATTTTTTATGGTGCCAACAAAACCGCTTCCCCCTTCAGCACAACCACCTCATCCTGATTCTTGCAGACCGTCTCAAGTGTGACGATCGGTTTCCCCTCGCGCATCTTGACGACTGTCGCCGTTGCGGTGATCGTATCACCAATAAAGACCGGCGCCCGGAAGTTGATGCTCTGGCTGATATAAATACTGCCCGGCCCGGGAAGTTCTGTTCCCAAAACGGCTGAGATCAATCCCGCTGTCAGGATCCCATGCACCAGGCGCTTTTTGAATTGTGTCTGCGCGGCAAACTCATCATCCAGATGAACGGGGTTTTTATCCCCTGATATTTCCGCAAAACTGCGCACATCCTGATCACTAAAGGTCTTTGTCAGGGATGCGTTGTCGCCAACTTTGATCATCGTTTTCTCCTTGTAATAAAATTGCATCCCAATTATGACACAGTTTAGCGGTTTACTGATTTGCCCACGCCTGATAAAATCCCCCAGTTCAATTTACTGGTATTATTTTTTCTAAACACTAAGAACACAAAGAAACACGAAGATGTTTTTAAGTTTTTCTTTGCCCGCACTTTCCGCAGGCACACGTGTGAACGTCGTGTCCTTCACCTGCACTTGCATCGCAGGTACAAGTATGTGTTAAAAAATCTTAAATAAAACGAGATACTGCCTTATGACCTACAATCTGCGACTATTCTGGCGCATGACCTATCGCTCCTTTTTCAAGACAGCCAATACGCCCGGCCGCCTGACCAGAAAACGGATCATATTCCTTGCGCTCTTCTACACCGTCTGGCCGCTGGTGACCATCATCACCTGGATCTGCTTCGGCCTCGACGATATCTTCTTCCCTGCCTACAAAAATCACCCTGTTGAAAAACCGCTTTTCATCATTAGCAATTTTCGGAGCGGCTCATCTTTCCTGCATCGCCTTCTCTCTCATGATCAGGAAAATTTCACCAGCATGCGCACCTGGGATATCTACCTGACCCCATCCATCACCCAACGAAAAATCGTCGATCTTCTCAAGGTCATTGACCGCATCTTCGGCAGTCCCATTTATAAGCTGATCAGGGCGATCGATCGTGCCGGTCTGCAAAAGGTCGCCATCCACCCGATCTCATTTTTTGAACCGGAAGAGGATGAAAATATCCTCCTGCACAATTGGTCGAGTCTGCTGATCTCATTTATGTTCCCCTTTATGGATGAATTGCCCCCGTATCAATTCTTTGACCGGGACTTGCCCGCTGACGAAAAGAACAGGATCATGGCCTTCTACAAATCCATGCTCCAGCGACATTTATATGCGACCGGTATCCCCCATTTTGTTTCCAAAAACCCATCTTTTAGCGCAAAAATCTCCACGCTGAAAGAGTTTTTCCCGGATGCCCGGATCATCTATCTGGCCCGCAACCCCCTCGATATGCTCCCCTCGACCGTTTCCTGGCTCAACTACGCCTGGCATATTTTTGCTGAGCCTGCTGAGAAATATATTTATTTGGACGAGATCTACGAGCTTTCCCAGCATTGGTATCGGTATCCGCTCTCTTACCTCGATCAACATCCCTCAGAAAACCATCTCATCCTTTCCTATAAAAAATTGATTGGAGATCCGATAGCCGAAGCAAAAAAATTCTACGCCCAATTTGGCTACGATTACAAACATGAAATAGATGAGGCCTTCACCGAAGGCATCAAGGCCACCGAAGCCCGTCTTAGCGATCACGACTACTCCTACGAGGAAATGGGCTTCACCCGTGAGCAGATCATCGAAACCTATGCTGATATCTTCGAGCGTTTTGGCTTCGACAAGCGTGAGCCAGCTCCCGCCAAAGTTGAGATGAGTATCAAGGTGGCGGCGGATTAAGAATAGCTGCTTCAAAAATATTTCACTCATAGAATAATGGGGATTCATTTTTTGCCCCCACCCATAACCCCTCCCCATCAAATTGGGGAGGGAAACCTTTTTATAGGGGTTTGTGGGCGCCCTGCGCTCACAAACCCCATTAACCAACCGTCCCCCCTTCAGGAAGGGGGGACTACAGGGGGGATGAAACAATTTCTGTTCGTCTTATCGTTTTCGTCGACGGCGCTTGGAGCGTGATGGCGATTTCTCGCCTTTCTCTACGCGTGGTGGAGCAAGCTTGTAATTATCTGCCCAGTTTTCAGCAAAAGGAACCCGGATCACTTTATTGCGTACTAGTAACATGATCACACCAGCCAACGCCATCACAGCCGCAACGGCACGGGTGATACTCGTATCTGTTCCGGGGATGCGGGGCTGGTCAGGGCGGAAGGCCTCGAGGAGTACCCGCCCTATTCCAGCCAGGAGAAGCCAGGCGGCAAAAGCTGTGCCTGGTTTTGATTTTTCAGGATAACGCCGAACATACCACAAGATCAGTCCCGCTGTGAGAAAATTCCAGACCATTTCGTAGGCAAAGGCAGGGTGAAAGCGGGTCGTATCCGGGAAAAGACTCATGTCGCTATATTGAGAAAGACGATGAGGTGAATCAATTGGAATCCCCCAGGGGAGCGTGGTCGGCTGGCCATAGAGCTCCTGATTGATGAAATTTGCCGGTCGAGCCACCGCCTGGCCAACCAGAGCCGCAGGCGCAAGGGCATCCAGCATCAGCCACAGATCAAGTTTATGTTTTTTAGCATACCAGTATAAGGCACCTGCGCCAAAAACCAGTCCGCCAAAAAAATGCAGCCCACCTGCAGGGATATTCAGAATCTGACCGGGGTTCTGCATATAGTACGGATTCCCGCCTAAAGTCGCGTTCGCCACATACCAGAGACGGGCTCCCAAAATCCCGACCGGCAATAGAATGATGAGCGCATCCCAAAGATGATCTCCGTTTTCCCCATGACGACTGATCTCTTTTGCAGCCACCCACGACCCAGCCAGGGCACCAGACATTACGAGAACACCGTACCAACGCAGCGCGAAATGCAGGCTACCAATATCAAACGAAAAAATGACGGGGTCAATCATAAACACCTCTTTATTTTTGAATGAGCAGATTATATCATCGTCAGGATGATGTTATTTGGATTGCTGAAACTTGGGAGTGCCTGTATGAATGGGCGTTGTCAACGCGAGAAGGGTGTTAGCCCGACGCGGCGATCTTCGGCTTAGAGGAGGGAGACTGCCACGCTTCGTAAACTCCGCTCGCAGTGACAGCTAACCATATACAGGCGATATTCTGCGCCATCGCAACTATCTATTGAGTGAATGGGGTGATAAAATCTTACCATGGGCACACTTTATCTCGTCGCAACGCCAATCGGCAATCTTGAAGATCTCTCTCCCCGCGCAGAGCGGATTTTAGGCGAGGTGCAACTGATCGCCGCAGAAGATACACGTGTGACGGGAAAATTGCTTGCCCATTTCAAGATCGACACACCAAAAACGAGTTATTTCGAACATAATAAACTCCGCAAACTGGACCGTATTCTCGAGGCATTATCAACCGGGGATGTGGCCCTCGTCTCGGATGCAGGCACGCCGGGAATTAACGATCCCGGCTACGAGTTGGTGCGCGCTGCTCTCGCGGCGGGACATAAGATCAGCCCAATTCCCGGGCCTTCCGCGCCGATTGCAGCGTTGGTCGCGTCGGGGCTGCCAACTGATTCTTTTATCTATCTGGGCTATTTGCCGCGTAAAAGCAAAGAAAGGCGCACCAAATTGGAGGAGGTGGAAAACCATCCGTATACGCTCATTTTTCTTGAGTCACCGCATCGCGTTTTAGGTGCGCTTGAAGATATTGACGCTGTGCTGGGAAATCGGGAAATCGCTGTGGCGCGAGAGCTGACGAAACTCTATGAGGAGATTTTTCGCGGAGAGACAGCTTCGGCACTTGAGCACTTCACGGTCAACGCACCACGCGGGGAGTTTACCTTGGTAATCGCCGGCAAAAATCTGGCAGATGCCCAATGGTCAGAGGCAAAACTTAGGATCGCGATCGAGGCGGGCCTTGCCGCAGGCGAGGCTTCATCCGCATTGTCCAAACGTTTGGCAAAAGAATCTGGGTGGCAAAAAAGAGATGTCTACAAGTTGATCGTAGCGAGGCAATCCTAAGAGGTAGTTTCAGCGAAAATTGATTGGCCAGCCAATTTACTCATGTGTATTCTCATCATTTGCGAGAATATCTTGATAATCTGCCGCAAAAATCTCTGTAAATATTTCCGCTCCATTTTTGCTCATGTGGACAGAGTCGTTAAACAAGCTTACAGGAAGCCGTTCATCTTCAGCATAATCTATGAAGACTATTTTATTTTCAGCTAGATATTCCTGCAAATTGCTAATATAAGCATCCAAGCCTTTAGGGGCTTCTTCGGAGGACGCATAAGTCAATGATTTGGTACGAACAACCGTCAATTGGATATTATTCTCATGACAGAGTCGCACAATCTCCGGAAGAAAGGATTTTGGAAGTTGTGAATAAAAATCAAGTTTTTCAGGTTGATAGAGGTAATCTTCGGCCGCATTAATGATGGCATTTACTTGGGCTATATCCGGTTCACCAAAAACAACATCAAGCGCCTGGTCTATCTTGATCCGTTCCACATCCATCATTTTTTGGAAAAACTTGTATTTAACCAACCTTTCGATGGAAGTGCGTAGATGCTGACGATAAGCAAATAAAGGAAGGAATTGATCAGCTTGCTCTTCCAGCCATCCCATTTGGGATGTATAGGCTAATTCCTGCAATAAGAAATCATCAGATAGAGCAAGTTCTGTGACCAGAGGTTCATATTTACCCCTGGTACGGTATTCTGGTGAAGTCAGCATTGAACCACGGAAGAAGATGATTAAGTGAGAAGGCTTATGGGGAGAGGTAATAATATTATTTTTTAAGAGCAAATACCAGATCGCTGAGGCTGACCCCGGTTTCCCAATACGATACGAATCTTTATCCAGCAATTCAGCGAGATAAGGTTCATCAATGCTATCTAAAAGCGTGGAATCACCGAGTAGGACCAATTCTGGCTGGGTTTCAACCAGATGATCCTGATAGGTTTTTTTGAGGCGATCATCCAATAAGGGGCCGGGGGGTTTTTTATATGGCAGCGTATAATAAACCGGAATAAGAACCCAACTTAGGGCAAAGAGGAAAAACGAAAAGGTAAGAAAAATCTTGAATTTGCGCATAAGATAGAATACTTAAAATTGAGCGTAAATAAAATCTGACGATCCTGTATTGATATAGATGATTATCAAAACACTCACTGTAGCAAAATAAAATCCTTGCACCCAATCACTTTTGGGGAAATAGCGATCGATCAGGAGTTTAATAATTAGAAAGAGGGCATAAAATAATATAAGCGACAAACTAACCCATGCGGCAATAAAATCATATTGAGTAGCCGTCCAAGGGGTCCTAAACCAGGCATTGTAGAGCCAAAAGAGAGATGGCGCCCGAAAAATAGACCAACTAAAGACAATCAGAGCAAACATCACCATCCAGGCAAAAAACATTTTCACCTTCCCTTGAGGTCGCCAACTTCCACCAAGTCCCAAAGCCTGGTAGATGATAATAATAATGCCATGAAATAAGCCCCAAAAGAGATAGGTTCTTCCCGCTCCATGCCAGAGACCACTGAGCAGCATGGTGATCAATGGTGGCAAGAGGAGCGGTAGATATTTATGCCTATGTCTATATTTTCTTACTAGAGAACGTCGTATTGGAAAAAAGATGTAGTCACGCAACCAATTGGAAAAGGTGATATGCCATCGATCCCAAAACTGGGTGGGAGATATTGCCAGATAGGGGTTGTTAAAGTTTTTGGAAGTCTCCAGGCCCAGCAAATAAGCAAAACCACGGGCAAGATCAGTGTAGGCAGAGAAGTCCATCAGAATCTGCAGCGTGAAGGCCAAAGTCCCGGCCAGCAAAAGAAATTTGGGCGGCTCTCCAAGCAAATAGATTTTATCTACTATGATTTTTACATTATCAGCAATAACAATCTTCTTAAAGAACCCCATTATCAATAAAGGCCATGCTGCTACAAAATAACTCTTAGACCATATTCTCCTTTGGGCTATTTGTGAAAAAAATTTGCGGTGCGATTCAATTGGCCCTGCAACAACTTGTGGAAAAAATGCCGCATAGAGTGCAAATTGGATAAAATTCTTTTCAGGCAAAACGGTCTTGCGAAAAATATCCAGAAGGTAGCTGATTTTTTTTAGTGTGTAGAAAGAAATTCCCAATGGCAGTAAAAGATCAAGCGTGTAGGTACTGATTTGAAAACCGAAAAGATAAAATAGAGTTCTAATGCTTTCGCTGAAAAAATTGAAGTATTTGAAAAGAAATAAACTACCAAGGTTAAGTCCAATGCCGAGTACGAGCCATCGCTTTCTTTCTCTCTGCTCTGGCCAAAGTATCATTTGCAAGATAATCACATAATCGGCAATAGTCAAAATTCCCAAGAGCAGAGCAAATTGCCAACGATACCACCCCAAGAAGAGATAGCTTGTCAGAAGCAATATGCTATTTTGTATGTTTTTTTCTCGCGCAAACCAGTAGAAAGTCAGGACTAGAAGAAAAAATATCAAAAAGGTTAAACTGGTAAAATTCATCCCATCTCCATAAAAGTAATCTGAGCCATATTATAACAACGGATTGAAGGGAAAGGTCAACTGTTGCGGATGCTCTACAGGCCGAAATTAATTTCAAAATATTAAGGAGCTCGGGAAACCTCACTCTAGAAACAGAATGTCTACAAGTAGATTTATCTGATAAAATAGCCCCCATCAATTATTCAATTAAGGAGAAAAAATGTCTGAGAATGAAGTTACCACTTTCCACAATGAGAATGCGATTTTCCGGATAGCCATGTGGTCAAATATTGTTGCCTGGGCAGCCCTGGTTTTGTCGCTCGTGCTATTTGGGAATACCATGTACTCGATCATCAAGAACTGGGCGCAGGTTTCGCAATCTCTGCCTGCCGGTTTCTTTGAGAAAATTGCCGCTTTTGGTGGCATATTCCTGGATCCCCTGGTTGGCGGCGTCTTTGTCTTTCTTGCTTTGCGTGGCCTTTCACAGGGCCTGTATCTGGCAATGGATTTCTACATGGGCGATGATGAGGGCGAAAACGACTAGTTATTTCGTTTCATCAAAAAAGCTGTCCAACAGAATGGTTGTCGGACAGCTTTTTTATTTAATCAGCTAAGTTCTCGCTTGTAAAAAATCCAAAAGGAGGCGATTGAATTCGTCTGGGTGTTCAACCGGAGTTGCGTGCCGTGAATCTTCGATGACTTCCAGACGTGCGTCAGGCAACTCATCCACATATTTTTGTTTTGCTTCTACAGGAGTATAGTCTTCGTCGGCTGCTACGACTAATACCGGGCAAGTGATCTTATCTAATTGGTCAGCCACCGACCATCCCGTCCCGGCTTTCATGGATGCCATATAAGAAGGTTTGTGATTCTCGGCCCAACTTTCTATAAAATTTTGCAGGAGATCTTTCTGCTCAGGTTTGATAAATATTTTTGGCCCCAATATCTCTCCAATTTTCCGCATACTAAAAAGCCTGAAAAGAATATTGCGACGAAAGAGGTTTGCGTAATCGTAAAAACTTTTTGGACGCATATCTGCCCAGGAATTGACGATGGTAAGCGAGTTGGTCATCTCAGGGAAATCCACCGCAAATTGAAAAGCGATCCAGCCACCCATCGAAAGGCCAACAAGATGGGCTTTTATTATCCCCAGATCAGCAAGCAGCGCCGCCAAATCCTTGGCAAATAACTGTACGCTGTATGGGCCTTTCGCTTTCTCACTTTGTCCATGTCCGCGAACATCGTAAGCTATGGTCCGAAAATATTCAGGGAAAAACGCGGTCTGAAAAGACCAATCCTGGCTGCTGGAACCAAGCCCGTGAATAAAGACCAGGGCTTCCCCTTGCCCGGAAATTTTGTAATACGTGCGGATCGTGGCCGTTTGGATAATTGGCATCATATCTCCTTATCAATTTCCTTGATACGAAGGAATAACCACAGAGCACGCAAAGTACACAGAGAAAATCTTTTATTAAACTCCGCGTGCTCAGTGTTCTCTGTGGTGAAATACCTTATTTCTCACCCTGCCACTCAGAGATCAGCCGCTCAAAAAATTCATCGAGATAACGCAGGCGTTCATCTGCAATGGCCTGGGCCGAGGGGGTGTGCATCCTGTCACGGAGTTTGCGTAATTTGAAGAGATGTTCATGATATGCGCTATGAGCCTCCCCCTCAATCTCTTTTCCCGTTTTCAGAAAATGATCTGAGGGCTTTTCATAAAATGGCGTTCCAACCAATGCTGCAAAAGCAACAACGCGCGCTACGCCAATTGCGCCAAGGGCATCCAATTTGTCTGCATCGAAGATGATTTTTGCCTCGAGTGTTTCAGGTTTTTCAGCAGGATTGCGGAATCTATGCGCCAAAATGCAATGCTGGACAGCTTCGATTTTTTCCTGCTCCCAACCTTTTTCGGCTAGAACCGCCGCAGCGAACCTGGCCGAGGCCTGGTGATGCTCCAATCGGCCGGATGCGGAGCCCGGATCACTGCCCTGCGCATCGTGCAATAGAGCCGCAGCACGGACTATGTCCAAGTCTGCACCTTCGGCTTTGGCGAGACGAACAGCCATATTATAGACACGCAGGATATGCTCAAAATTGTGGACGGCATCAGTAGATTGATACCAGGTACGGGCTTCTTCAAGGGTAAGTTTCATGTTTTAGGTTAAGGAAGGAATGGTTTTGCGGTTCTTTTGCCTTCTACCAGGGATATTCATGGCCTTCCCAGGTGTAGAATTTGCCGTTATCTTCGGGGGCTAATCCATCCGCTACCTGAAGCAGTCCCTCGGCAGATTCTGCGGTGGAGAGGTGGGCTTCAGATCCGCCCATGTCGGTACGCACCCAGCCGGGATGGATTGCGATAACAGTCACCCCTTCAGTTTCCGGATCCCAGGCCAGAGAGCGCGTGTACATATTCATGGCGGCTTTGCTGCCATAATAGTTGTAGCCGCGAAAATCTCCCATCCCTCCAATCGACCCGGCTTCCGATGAGACATTAATAAGTTTTGGATCGGTTCCCTTTTTCAACAAATTGATGAAAGCCTGTGCCACCAGCACAGCGCCCACAGCGTTGACATGGGTGGTTTTTAGCAATGTTTCGGCCTTTACTTCTGACAAATGCTCGTCACCCATGTGGATTGCAGCGTTGTTGAAAAGAAGATCAAGTCCGTCAATTTTAGCGGCAACTTTGACTGCGCATTGGGCAATACTCTCATTGTCGGAAACCTCCAAGGGAAGCATGGTCACTTGCCCGGGGTATTTGGTAGAAATTTCTTCCAGGGAGGAAGCTTTCTCCGGGGAGCGGCAGCCTGCAAAAACCTGATCTCCACGCTGCACACATTGAAGGACGAGTTCCAACCCCAAGCCACGGTTGGCTCCTGTAACCACTACGCGTGTCATATTGTCTCCTAATTTAAACAAATAAGCTTAATTAATCATGACTGGGCTTTACTCTTCAGTCTTCAATCAAAGCGGCTATATAAAGCGATTTACTGGAAATATCCCAGGGCAAGGCGTAGACGTTCTTCGACATCCTTGGGTGCATCTTTGGGAATGGCCTGGATCGCGGTCTGTGCTTCAACAACGCTGTAACCCAGCGCTGTAAGCGCGGCAAGCACTTCGCCATCTGTATCAGACATGGCAGCGACCTGCTCGAGGGCATCCAGCGGTTTGAGTTTATCCTGGAGTGAAAGAACGATGCGCTGGGCAGTCTTTTTTCCCACGCCGGGGACACGGTTCAGGATATCGTATTCCTCGTTAAAAACCGCTCTTTGGACGGTATCAAGTGAAAGGGAGGAGAGAACCGCCAGAGCCAATTTGGGGCCAACACCATTCACACTGAGAAGCATATTATAGAGATCGCGCTCGCCCTGAGATTCAAATCCATACAGAGACATCGCATCCTGACGAACGACAAAGTGGGTGTAAAGAAGGATGCTCTCGCCGACCTTCATCCGCTCGCGCAATGTGGCCGGGACGTGAACCCGCATCCCGATTCCACCAACTTCAACGACGAGAGATGTATCTTCAATTTGGGTGATTTCACCACGCAGGGTTGCGATCATGATTTTGCTCCACTATTTAAAATATGCTCTCGACGCCACCAAGAGCCTATTTGTCAGATATATACCTGGAATAAGAGGGCCGTGCCAATCCCTACAACCAGCATCATCAGGATGGCGAATAATATGGGTTTACGCAGGGCAACCGAGCCCATTGCCAGGGCGATCCCGCCTTTGACGGCAGTATTTGACATGGTGGCAAGGACGATCGCCAGCGCTGCTTTTGGCAGGGCCACAACGCCCGTCTTGCTCAACTCGGCCATTGAAAGCGTAATTGCATCAACGTCGGCAATCCCGGAAATAACGCTTGAAAGGTAAAGACCGGTATCTCCGAGATACATTTGCGCAGCCCTTGAAACGAGCAGGACAAGGGCATAAAGTAAACCAAATTTTATCGCCGTTCCCAGATCAAAGGGGTTTGAAAATTCAATATCCCCTTTTTCAGCTGTACGTTGGGAGAAAAACAAATATAGGCAATAAATTAAACCAATTAGCCCGGATGCAGCGATCGGTATCCAGACCAGTTTTAACAGGGGTTGATAGATAACTCCAACTTCGATCAGGACACGCGCAAACATGACAGTCCACGCGACAGTGATCGCCAGCGCAAAAGGTCTCGAAAGATCAGGCTCCCGGTTGCTCCGCTCAGAAAAACTCAAGGTGACCGCGGTGCTGGAAACCAGGCCGCCCAGAAAACCGGTGATTCCGATCCCTTGTTCAGGGCCAACAACTTTGATCGCAACATAGCCCAGAAAACTAATCCCTGAGATGAAGACCACCATCAGCCAAATCTTGAAGGGGTTCAGGACGTCAAATGGAGGCGGCAGAAAACTCTGGTTGGGGAGAACGGGCAAAATGATGGCACTGATCACAGCCAGTTGCAAGGCAGCAAAAATATCTTCTTTGGTTAGATTACGTGCAAAACGATCAGTTTCAAGTTTGATCGAAAGCAATACAGTGGTTACGATACCAATTGCGATTGCCAAAGTGAGATATCCCCAATAGGCCATTGCACCTGCGCTGATCGTAACCACGATCGCAACTTCGGTTGTCAGCCCAACCTGTCCCTTACGAGCATCAATAAAATAAGCAACAGTTGAATAGGCCCCCAGCAGGAAGATCATCCCGACAAAGGCAATTGGCGAATCCAGTTGATCGGCGATCATGGCCGCCAACCCTCCGGCGAGACCGAATAATGCAAAGGTCCGTTCGCCTGCAATGATTTCCCTGCCAGGGCCACCATGTGCATATTCACGTTGCAAACCGATCAAAAAGCCGATTGCCAGAGCGACACCAAGTCGCAGGAAGAGATCTGCATTTTCCACCATACTATTTATCCTGGGTAATTAGACAGAGATTGCATCCGGGCACTATGAATATGGGTGATGGCGACAGCCAGTGCATCTGCCGCATCGTCGGGACGGGGGACGCTCTCCAGCTCGAGTAACATCCGCACCATCTCCTGGACCTGTTTCTTCTCCGCAGACCCATACCCTGCTACCGCCAATTTGATCTCATTAGGCGTGTATTCGGCGGGGTCCAGCCCGGCTTGAGCGAGGGCAAGCATCACCACACCACGGGCCTGTCCGACTGCGATGGCGTTGGTCACATTACGCTGAAAAAACAACTTCTCCACCGCACAACGTTCCGGACGGTGGAGAAGCAGGATTTCATTCAATTGATCGTAGATCAGGATCAGGCGTTTGTGGGCGGCCATCTTTGCCGGTGTGGTAATGACACCAAAGGCAAGCGCTTCAAGACTGTCATCGCGATTCTGACGGACAAGTCCGTATCCGGTCGTAGCTGTGCCAGGGTCAATTCCCAGCACCAAAGTCATGTTTGAACCGCCAAGTCGCCGAGGGTGCGCTTAAGTTTTGGCGAATTTAAAAAAGGCTTGGCGTTCTTTGCTTCCTGGCGATTTATATGCATATGGCTGTTTTATTCAGCCTCGAGGGCAGCCATTGCCTCATCGGATATGCCCATATTATGGTAGATATTCTGAACATCATCCAATTCTTCCAGATTTTCCACAACCCTGAGCACTTGGAGTGTATCATCAACGCTCAGATCCATTTCCTGCTTGGGTTCCATGCGCAGGCCGGCATCTTCAGGGTCTACATTAGCAGCACGCAAGGCATCACCAATATTTTTGAAACTAGTGACCGGGCCAACGATCTCAATCATGCCATTATCCTGGGTGACATCATCCGCGCCTGCTTCAATAGCCAGCTCAAAGGCTGAGTCAAAATCCATTTTACTTTCATCAAAAGCGAAAAAAGCGATCCGCTCAAATTGCCAGGCGACTGAGCCGTTCGCGCCGAGGCTTCCGCCATATTTATCCAGGCCATGACGAATTTCAGCCACTGTGCGATTTTTATTCTCGGTCATACATTCCATGAGCACAGCCACGCCCTTGGGAGCGTAGCCTTCATAGGTTACTTCTTCGTAAACGACACCATTTTTATCTTCGCCAGTACCACGTTTGATCGAGCGATCAATATTATCTTTGGGCATATTCCCCGCGCGGGCTTTTTCTATCGCCAGGCGCAAGCGGAAATTGGTATCAGAATCGCCGCCACCTTCGCGGGCAGCCATGACGATCTCACGACTTAAGCGGGTAAATGCCGCCCCTCGTTTTGCATCGGCCAACCCTTTTTTACGTTTAATGGTCGACCATTTTGAATGTCCAGACATGGGAATTCTCCTTCTTTAGAACTTCATCCAACAGGATGGGAGTTTTTTATTTGTGGTCTTCCTATTATAACGGGAAATCAGTATTCAGTAGCACAGTAATCAGTGATCAGTTGTCAGAAATCAGTAATCGGTCAGACCACTTAGGCCTCGTAGACAACCTAGACCACCCGACCAATCAGGCGACCTTCTTCCCTTTTTGTCTTTCCGGGTTTCCCATGGCCGCATCCAGGGCTTGATGGATGGAGCGCACTTCGACAATCTGAATATCTTTTGGCCAGGGTTCGCTCTTACGAATACGTGTTGGGACAATCGCAACCTTGAAACCGAGTTTGGCAGCCTCACGCAGGCGAAGCGGCATCTGCGAGGGCATTCGGAGTTCTCCTGCCAGCCCCAATTCGCCGATCAGTACCACATCCGCGCGGACGGGTGTATCACGCATCGAGGAGGCAATCGCCGCGGCAATCGCCAGATCTGCAGCGGGTTCATCAATTTTTAAACCACTGACCACGTTGACGAAAATATCCTGCTCGGTGAGTTTGACACCAGCCCGGCGGGTCAGCACAGCCGCGATCAACAATAAACGATTAAAGCTGACCCCATTTGGGGTGCGGCGGGCATTCCCGAAATTGGTCGGGCTGGTCAGCCCCTGGATTTCAACGAGGAGCGGACGGGTCCCTTCCATCGTCACCGCGACGGATGATCCGGGGGCGTTCACCATTCTTTCAGCGAGGAATGCTTCTGAAGGGTTGCTGACTTCTACCAACCCGCGCTCGTGCATCTCAAAAACGCCAACCTCGGCAGTCGCGCCAAAACGGTTTTTGATCGAGCGCAAAAGTCGATAGGCCTGATAGCGATCCCCCTCGAGATGCAGGACTGTATCTACGATATGCTCCAGCACACGCGGCCCGGCGATGATCCCCTCTTTGGTGACATGGCCGATGAGAAAGACCGAAATCCCGCTCGTTTTTGCCAATTCGCGCAATTGCGATGCGCATTCGCGGACCTGGGTCACCGAGCCAGCGGAGGAGGTCAATTCGGGGATGTAAGTTGTCTGGATGGAATCAACAATTAATAGTGTGGGTTTTACTTCACGAACATGCTCAAGGATCACACCCAGATTTGTCTCTGTCACGAGGAAGAGTTCTTCCGGTAATTTTGCATCTTTCCCTTCGTTGGACTGTAAACGTGTGGCACGCATTTTGATCTGGCGTTCCGATTCTTCGCCGGAAACATAGAGCACCCGTTGCGAGCCAGCCATCCCCATCGTCATTTGGAGCAACAAGGTCGATTTCCCGATCCCCGGATCACCGCCGATCAGCACGATCGAGCCCGGGACGATCCCGCCGCCGAGCACGCGTGCAAATTCGCCGATCGGCACGTGGATGCGGTCTTCGCCCTTCACGCTGATATCCGGCAAACGCTGCGGTGTCGAGCGTCCGGTTAATCCGCGGACAGGTCCACGTGTTTTGGCAGCTGCCTCCTCATGCACAATTTCTTCGATCATACTGTTGAAGGCTTCGCATTTGGGGCATTTGCCCATATATTTTGGCGATGTACCGCCGCATTCCTGACAGACGAAACGGGTTTGAGTTTTTGCCATAGGGTTCCTCTAAAAGCCCCCCTCTAACTCCCCCCGCGAGCGGGGGGAGAACTTGTTCCTCCCCCGTTTCACGGGGGAGGCTAGGTGGGGGTACGTAACGAGACTATTTTTTCACAGCTTCTCTTATTCTTTCAGCAATTTCATTGATATTTTTATAAATATCATCATTCGTAAATCGGATGAGACGATAGCCTTTTTCATCTTCAAGCCAGCGTGTCCGTTCTTGATCATATTCTACTTGTTCCAAATGAGAGCCACCATCCACTTCAACGATCAATTTTTCTTTGGCGCAAAAGAAATCGACAATGTAGGTGCCAATGGCATGTTGCCGACGAAAATATAAGCCGTCAAGTTGCTTTGCACGCAAGATATTCCAGAGTTTCTTTTCAGCGGAAGTCATATTCTTACGCAGCTCGCGTGCCCGATTTTGAATTTCTTTTGACGCGCGCCATCTTTTGGAATTTGTCATAGTTTCTCTCGTGCGCCCCCCTGCCCTTACGGGCATCCCCCCGTTTCACAGGGGGACAAAAAGTCCCTCCCCCGCGAGCGGGGGAGGTTAGGTGGGGGCCAGTTGCCCAACAGTATAACAGAATTTATGTTCTTTTTTTGGCGTTGATACAGACCCGATTTCTATCTAATAAGAAATTTATACTCTCCAGCTATAATAGATTTCTATTCACGGAGGTAAATCTTATGGGTTTTCACAGCGCTGGCTGGTATGCCTATTTACGCTATAACGAAGAGCAGGACCAACCAACGATCACACGCGAATTGCTTTTGCGCGCCTGGGGGATCGCAAAACCTTATCGGCTGCAATCTTTGGGATTGCTCCTCACTATTTTATTGATCTCGGGGATCACCCTGATCTCCCCCTTGCTCTACAGAGACCTGATCGACAACGCCATCCCGAATGGGGATTTTACTCGCCTGAACTGGCTCGCAGTTGGGATGATCGGCGTGCCACTGATCAACGGCGCAATCGGTATTTTTCAACGCCGTTTGAATTCCCAGATCGGCGAGGGTGTCATCTACGATCTCCGCCGCGCGCTCTATGGACATTTGCAGCGCATGTCCCTGCGCTTCTTTACCCAGACCCGCACCGGTGAATTGATGTCGCGCCTGAACAACGATGTC
>JACNJN010000050.1 GCA_014382535.1 Candidatus Desulfolinea nitratireducens
AAGAACTCAATTTGGGTTGGTCTTTTTCATCTACCCCAAATTATTGAGATGATACAATCCGGAAGCGAAAATATTTACAGGAAGGAGGAGGTGTGTCTCCAGAAAAAGAAAATCAACTTCCTCCAAATTTAGCATAATAAATTTCATTTTTCTCGATGGAGGTAAACATAAGCCCATATTTCAATGATAGAATATATTCAACTCAACGCCTGAGATCTTTTTTTATGAACGTCTTATGGCGTTGAACAATCAGTTTTGATTGTTCGAGTGACAAGCACGAACAAATCCAATTGATTTGTCTGGTTCCAACGCCAATTGAAGAACACCAAAAAAAGGAGAAAAAGATATGTTATCGTTCAAGCGTTATTGGATTGCTTTTATAGTAGCCATAGCTGGAATGTTAGCGCTCGTTGCTTGCGCGCCGACTACGGTTATCGAGACAGTGGTGGTCACCGAAAAAGAAGAGGTGATCGTCACCCAAGAGGTGGAGGTGGTTAAGGAAGTGGAAGTGGTAAAGGAAGTTGCCCCGCCAGAGATGCCAGTAGGCACCCTTACCGTTGCCTTATCAACCTTCCCCAACTCGCTCGATCCGCCCCAAACCGCTGAGCGCAATGCCACCAATGCCAGCCAAACGATGTTTGACGGCTTGATGTGGGTAAACGACGACGGCGGTCTTGACAACGCCCTGGCCGAGAGCGTGGAGCTATCGGAAGATGGTCTGACCTACACCTTCCATCTTCGCAAGGATGTCACCTTCCACAACGGTGATCCACTCACCGCTGATGACGTCGTTTTCACCTACGACCGGGGCTTGAACGGCGGCTTTGAATACAGCTATCTTTTCGAGCGCGCCAAATCCTGGACCAAGGTTGACGATTACACGGTTGAAATGACAACCGAGGCTCCCGATCCGCTATTCTTGAGAATGATGGCCACCACCTTAATTCAGCCTGCCGGTTATCACGCAGAGGTGGGTGAGGAAGCATTTGTCGCCCACCCGATCGGCACCGGCCCCTTCATGCTCGTCGAGTGGGAAAAAGGCGATCATATCACCTTGGCAGCTAATCCCAATTACTGGCAAGAAGGCTATCCTAAAGTAGAGAACTTGATCTTCCGCCCGATCCCCGAATCGGCCACCCGCGTGGCAGCCATTCAAACGGGTGAGGTTGACATCGTGCAGCGACTGAGCTCGGAGGAAGCGCAGAGCCTGCTCGGCGCTACGAATGTGCAAGTCATTCGCTATCCCGTCGACCGCGTTTATTACATTGCCTTCAATAACCTGACGAGTGGCCTTGATCAGCCCACAATGGACCCCAATGTCCGCCTCGCCATGAACTATGCGGTGGATGTCGACGCGATCATCGATGCGCTGTTCGATGGCTTTGCTACCCCCGCAGTTGGTTTTGTTACCCCCGGAAACCTGGGCTTTGACAACGCTGATCCGTTTGGCTATGACCCAGATAAAGCCCTGACGTTGCTCGCCGATGCTGGCTATCCGGATGGCTTCGAGATGGACTTCGCCTGCCCCGCCGGTGCCTACACAAACTTTGAGCAGGTTTGCGAGGCGGTCCAGGGTTACCTGCGTGAAGTCGGAATCGAGACCAACCTCGACCTCATGGAGTCTGGCCAGTACTGGGACCTGGAAGCAACGAAGGCACTGCCGCCGATCTTCGGGGACAGCTGGTCTTCAACCCTTGGTGAGTCAATCAACCGGCTAGAGGGTGCCCTTGGCGGCTGGGATGCCAGCTACTCGGCGTGGTCTGACCCTGTGATCGATGATTTCATGGCTCAGATCAATACCGAAATGGATACCCAGGCACGCGCCGATCTTTACGGCGAACTCCAGGTGTACATGCGCGAGAACCCGCCGTTCATCTATCTCTACTCGCCGAATGCTTTTGAGGCGATCAACTCCCGAGTCCAGGACTACCGGCCACGTTCGGCCGAGGACTACAACTTGTTCTACACATGGGTTGCCGGGGAGTAATCGAAACAATATGTGACCCCTGATCGAAGTGGATCAGGGGTCCATTATTTCAACCGCTTGGTTGTCCGCTGTATCAATATCTTGTACGCTTGGGGATGGGCAACGAAGTCTATCCCCGCACTGTTAAACAGCTCATACCGGAAAGGATGGCCTTGTGCAGAAATATTTGCTATCGCGTTTACTCCAGGCAGTACTAATACTTTTTGGGGTCCTGGTGCTGGTTTTCTTTATGGTGCGCATCGCCGGTGATCCGGTCAACCTGATGGTTCCGCGCGAAGCGAGCGAAGAATATCGGGAAGAATTCCGGAACATGATGGGGTTTAATCGACCGCTCTTGGTTCAACTGGCGGATTTTATGGGCGGCGCGTTAGTGGGTGATTTCGGCAATTCCCTGCATTTCAAGGAACCGGCGATGCCGATGGTCGTACACCGTTTACCGGCGACGCTGGAGTTGGCAGGCGCAGGGATGATCATGGCGATCGTCGTGGCCATTCCACTGGGGTTGATCGGAGGCTTTCGTCCGGGAACCTGGATCGACTCGTTGGGCCGTTTCCTGGGTCTGCTGGGTCAGAGCACACCAAGTTTCTGGCTGGCCTTATTGATGATATTCTTTTTTGCTGTTGATCTGGGATGGTTTCCATCTTTTGGTCGTGACAGCATAAAATCGATCATCTTGCCGGGCTTTGTGATGGGATTTGGCGGCATGGGCGCCCTTGTGCGCCTCACCCGCTCAGCGACGATGGAGATTCGCGGTGAAGACTATATACGCACCGCCCGCAGCAAGGGCTTGCTTCCCAAAACGATTTATATCAAACACGTACTGAGAAATGTCTTAATCCCCCTGGTGAGCGTGATTGGTGTGTCTTTCGGCTACAGCCTGGGCGGTTCAATCTACATCGAAACGATATTCGCCTGGCCCGGAATGGGACAGCTTGTCCAGCAGGCGATTGGTTGGCGCGACTACCCTCTGATCCAGGCGATCGCCGTGTTTACCAGTGTGGTGGTTGTGTTGATGAGCCTGCTCACAGATGTGGCTTATGCGTTCATCGACCCAAGGATTCGATACAATGACTGACCTGGCACCTGAAATGAACCCCGAGCGCGGCACTGGTCTGCAAGTAGATGAAGAACGCGGCTGGCGGGCGCGCCTCGCTTACGGCCGCAAGCTATTACAACGCGATAAATCGGGAGTTATCGGGCTCACCATCTTTATCGTGCTGGTGCTAACTGCGGTTTTTGCGCCCCAAATCGCACCCCATGATCCCGAGCAGCAAAACTTACGCATGGCTAAAACCCCACCTGCCTGGACCGCTGAAGGCACCTGGGAATTCCCGCTTGGGACCGATAACCTTGGGCGCGATCTGCTCAGCCGCATCATCTTTGGCACACGCGTTTCGCTGGCGGTCGGATTTCTGGGTGTGCTGATCGCAGGGAGTTTAGGCATGCTCGTAGGCGCAATCGCCGGCTTTGTCGGGGGGCGGGTGGACAATATCATCATGGGGGGCATCAACCTGATCCTTGCACTTCCGTATCTATTGTTCGTGGTGGTGATCGCCTCGATCCTCGGCAGAAGTTTGATCAACGTCATCCTTATCTTTGGATTTACCGACATGCCGATCTTTGCGCGCGTCACGCGTGGCGAGGTATTGCGGATTCGCGAAAGCGGATATGTTGAATCTGCCATCAGTGTTGGTGCCGGTCGCTGGCGGATACTTTTCGACCACATCCTGCCTAACTTGATCGGTCCTCTGATCACGGTGGCCACATTTGAGATGTCGGGCATGATCTTCTATGAAGCCGGGCTGGGCTTCCTGGGGCTAAGTGTCCCACCCAGCGTCCCCAGCTGGGGCAATATGCTCTCAGCCGGACGAAAATACTTGACAACTTCCCCATGGATCGCCGCTTTCCCGGGGTTTGCGATCATGATCACGTCCCTTTCGATGAACCTGCTGGGCGATTGGCTGCGGGACGTGATGGACCCACGCTTGCGGCGTACCGAAAGGTAAGGACTGAACATGCCGCCAATTCTTGATGTTCGTGATCTACATGTACATTTTCACACCCTGGATGGTGTGGTCAATGCCGTCAATGGGGTCTCCTTCACACTTGAGGAAGGGGAGACCCTCGCCATTGTCGGCGAGAGCGGCAGCGGGAAGAGTGTGACGGTGATGTCGCTGCTTGGCCTGATCCCTGTCCCGCCGGGTAAGGTCACGGGGGGAAGCGCCCTCTACTACGGCGCTAATGGTGAGCGTGATCTGCTCAAAATGAGTGAACTGGAGCTCAAATATTTGCGCGGCGAAGCTGTAAAACCTGATGAAGAGTTCACCGAAATGGACCTGCTTCAGATGTCACGCGAGGAATTGCGCAATATCCGCGGCGGCCAGATCGGATTTGTGTTCCAGGATCCGATCTCATCCTTGAACCCCATCCTCCCGATCGGCGAGCAGGTTTCCGAGATCCTCACCCGCCATAAGGGCCTCCCCAAAGAAGAAGCCCTGGAGCGAGCGATCAGACTGCTCGGTCATGTAGGCATCCCGGATCCCGAGCTGCGGGTGAAGAATTACCCGTTCGAGTTCTCAGGGGGCATGCGCCAACGGGTAGTGATTGCCATCGCTATTGCTTGTACGCCAAAAATTGTAATCGCTGATGAACCTACCACGGCGCTGGACGTCACCGTGCAAGCTCAGATCGTCGATCTCTTTAAGCAGCTTCGTCAGGACCTTGATGTGTCGATCATCTGGATTACGCATGACCTTGGTGTTGTCGCTGGGATCGCGGACCGGGTGCTGGTGATGTACGGCGGCCGTCCGGTAGAAGTTGCATTGGTGGACGATCTTTATGATAACCCGCGGCATCCTTACACAACCGGGTTGCTCTGCGCTTTGCCGCGACTTGATTCGGTAGCATCAGATCGCTTGGAATGCATCCCGGGCGCTCCACCAGACATGCTCCAACCGCTCGTACATTGCCCGTTTGCCTGGCGCTGCGATTATGCATTCGAGCGTTGTTGGGAAAAAATCCCACCACTGATTTCAGTTGGTGAAAAACACAAGGTGGCATGTTTTTACGATCTAGAGAAGGCAGGACCGCGTGATGTCTGAAAATGGTTTATTAATTCGTGTTAGAGACTTAAAGAAGCATTTTCCGATCATGGGTGGCTTGATTATCAGCCGCAAGATTGGGGTGGTGAAAGCTGTGGATGGCATTTCCTTTGACATCCACCAGGGTGAAACACTAGGGCTGGTAGGGGAGAGCGGTTGCGGGAAATCAACCGCTGCACGCGCCATCCTGCAGCTGCAAAAACCAACCGCCGGGCAGGTCTTCATTGAAGATCATGATCTGACAGCTCTGGATGCGGATCAACTGCGTAAGCTGCGCCCCCGTATGCAAATGATCTTTCAGGACCCCTATGCCTCGCTTAACCCGCGCCATTCTGTGGGAAAAATCATCAGCGAACCGATGCTCATTCATAATACGGCTAAAAAAGGATCAGCTGAACTTGCGGATCGCGTTTCCGAACTGCTTGAATTGGTAGGGATGGATCCCGCCTATGCAAAACGTTTCCCCCATGAGTTCTCAGGTGGACAACGCCAGCGGATCGGCATTGCACGCGCCCTGGCCCTCGATCCTGACTTCATCGTTTGCGATGAGCCCATTTCGGCCCTGGACGTCTCGATCCAGGCGCAAGTCGTGAATCTAATGCAAGATATGCAGGAACAACTTGGATTGGCTTATCTCTTTATTGCTCACGACTTGAGCATGGTGAAGCATATCTCACACCGTATCGCAGTCATGTACTTAGGCAGGATTATGGAGTTGACGGACCGCGAGTCGCTTTTCGACTCCCCGCTGCATCCATATACCCAATCCCTCAATTCGGCTGTCCCCATTCCAAACCCCAGGCTGGAGCGAAAAAGAAAACGGTTTATCTTGATAGGTGAGCCGCCAAGCCCGGCAGATCCGCCGTCTGGTTGTGTGTTTCATCCTCGTTGCCCCTTAGCAATCGATGTCTGTATTCGTGAAGTGCCTGAGACGCGGGAAATCCGTCCCGGACATCTGGTACACTGCCACATCGCTGATGAACGGGGCAGCAGTATAATACCAGAACAATCCCTCAAATCGTAATTCTAGAAGAACAGTCGCCAATGATCGAACATCTTGAGTCTGCCTGTCTGGCTGCCAATTATGCTCAAGTGTGATTTTGTTCCCCTCTATCCTGGAGAATTCGCATATCTAGAATTGTTTTACAAAACACATTTCATCTATGGAGACCTACCTCCGGCGTCATGCCCAGCCCCCCAACTGACAGTGATTTGGCCCCATGTTGTACTGGCCAAATGTCCGGGTGAGGTCATCCAAACGATTATGAGGTAAGGCGATCACATCCTGCCTTCTATTATCCAAGGAGAAGCAGCAATGAAACAGATAAAAGAGGTGTCTAGAGTGGTGCCAGTCATGGCCGAAACTGATGTGCTGGTTATAGGGAGCGGCCCGGCGGGACTTGCGGCCGCGCTGAGCGCCGCCCGAGAGGGCGTAAGCACAATGCTTGTTGAGCGTTATGGCTGTTTTGGGGGTGTCCTCACCCAGGTTGGCGTCGGAAGTATGTCCTGGTACCGTCATGAGGGTACCACCGATGTAGAAGGTATCGGCATCGAGTTCGAAAGAAGAGCCGTAGAACTCAGCAATGCCTGGTATGAACCAATGCATCCGCGTGTTACCTTGATCCAGCCGGACCTTTTCAAAGTTGTGGCTGACCGCATGATACAGGAAGCCAGTATTGTCCCATTGTTACATTGTTTAGCGGTCGAGACATTGATGGATGGCAACACCATCAATGGGATTATCACAGAAAGCAAATCCGGACGGCAGGCCATCCTTGCCCGGCGAGTGATTGATGCCACTGGCGATGCGGATATCGCCCATTTATCCGGTGCCCCCATTCATAAAACGCCCGTCGATGAGATGATGGGAGTCACGGTCATGTTCTCTTGTTCTAATGTGGAAAAGGCCCGTTTCTACGATTATTTAAAGGAGAATCCCAAAACATATAAAGATTGGAGTGATAATTGGGCTATGGAGACTTCCGGTAAGGAAGATGATATGCCCACGTATTTCCTTGATGAACCTTTCAAACGGGCGCGTGAAGATGGGCTGATCCCCAAGGATATGAAGAGTATCGCCGGATCAGTGGGTCTGGTCACAGATACGGGTGAAAACCTTGGCATGAATTTGATCTACATGTTCGGTTATGACTGCACGGATGTTTGGGATCTGACCAAGGCAGAAATTGAAGGCCGCCACCAGGCCATGCTGGCGATTGAAGCGCTAAGGCGATACACCCCGGGATTCGAGAATGCCTATCTCCGGACCTTTGGTATGACCTTGGGAACTCGAGATTCGAGGAAAATAATTGGGAGGACATCCCTGACCGGGCATGATGTCCGCAACCAGGCGAAATTTGAAGACTCGATCGGCATTTTCCCGGAATTCATCGATGGCCATCGTCTGCTGATTTTGCCCACCACGGGACGATATTTTCAGGTTCCCTATGGGGTCATTGTTCCGCAAAATATCGACAACTTGTTGGTTGCAGGACGCTGTACATCCGGGGACCAGATATCGCATGGTGCCATGCGCAATATGATGGCTTGTGTAGTCACCGGTCAGGGTGCAGGGGTTGCTGCAGCACTTTCCCTCAAGGATGGCGTCACTACAGCCGCTGTGGATATCAGCAGGGTCCAGAGCGCTCTGAAGAAACAGGGCGTCCGCATCCATTAGAAATCCTGTCAGGATTATCTACAATCCAGACCTTATGGCCGATGGGCCTATCAACGTGATAAGGGCGCGATGAAACCACCAACGAGTCCTATTTTCACGACTCGTTGGTGGTTTCATAAGAATTTTCGGGGCTTTCAATGAAATTTATTGTGATGATCTAGCCAGGGTAGAAATCTGAGTAGAGGTTGAGTTTTGGCTTTCGAAGAGGGCCAACATAGATTGGGTTAGTGATCGCTAAAACATCCCCTTCCAGGTCGGTAATAAAGAGACTGTACCATACGGATGCTTTTGAATTAACCCTATCAGCGAATTTTACATCGGTTGCTTCACCATCGAGTTGTTTTTCTGCAATCACCTCACCACACTTGATAAGCTGAACCTTAATCCCGGCAGGTTTATTCGTTACGGTAGCAGAAAATTCAATATCACCGCTTTGTTCCCCCATGTCATCACCGATCATATAGTCTGATCCATCCAGACTGGCCAGGAATGTCACTTTAGGACCTTTGGTTACATAAGCACGACCCTGTTTTATTCCTTCCAATATTCCATCAGTCGATAACTCTCTGGCATATACATAAGTGGTAGGCATCCCCAACCTCTCTCCAGGCAGCCCATGCTCAGTTCTGGGCGGATAATGATAATCACTACCACCGATGCCTGTAATCCGATGACCGGCATTCAGCCATGATATCCACATTTTGACTGCATCTGGATTGCCGGTTACGTTGCCAGGCCAGTAGAGGTCGTTCCAGATCTCAAGGCAGTGTAAATATCGAAGATCTGTCGATCCGAATTCCCATGCCCAGGGAGGCAGGCAGGGATGGTTGATTGACGTGATCAACCCATCCGACGTAAGCTGCTCCAGCAGCGCGGCGACATCTGCATCATCGCCATCATCCAGCTTGGAAGGAACAATCTCCACGATTCCTTCCATCCAATCTTCCCAACCATGTAGTCCAAAGAGGTTAAAGTGCCCCAGACGAAAGGACACTTCGAGGCCAGGAATCACGAGCGTATTAAGATCCTCTTCCAGCGATTTGAAGGCTTCGATCGTATTGTGGTCGGTGATGGCGAAAAAATCCAGCCCTTCAGCTTCGGCGATACGGGTTACTGTTCCAATAGGGTAATCCCCGTCAGAACAGGTGGAGTGGACGTGAAAATCACCACGATACCAACCTGGCTTATCCTTAATAATATTTGAGAATGAGAAATCAGACATTCGAAACTCCTTTAAATTAGCAAATATGTTTTTATGATTTTGGGGAAGTTTTTGGATGGGACTCTGGGAATCCTCGTTATCAAGTGAAGATATGGGGGTGTTTTGCGAGCTTCGCTCGCAAAACACCCCCATAGGAATATCTTGTTATGGCAATCCCTAAAGAACCTTTTAGATAGATGTGTTCTTACAAACAGAATCTGGTACAATGATATATGTAAACGATTACATTCTTATGTTAAACGATCACACTTTTTTTGTCAATGCTCGATCAAAGACCCTGCTCAAACTAAAGCAGGAAAAACGGTACCTTGATGGCTAGGATAGGATTGTTAATGGTCCGTCAATCCTGAATCTTAGGATAGAGATGTTGCTTTTAAATACGAGCATTAGCGGTAATTAACCGCCAATGTGCCTTCCAAACTCAAAGTTTTCCCTTTGACACTCAGGTTATTCTAATGCGGAAAAAAAAATCTAATATCACAATCAAAGTAGTTGCTGATCGTGCAGGCGTTTCAACCGCGACAGTGTCCAGAGTAATCACCGGAAGTGATGTAGTCAGCCCCAGGCGACGCAAGCGCGTCGATCGGGCTATTAAAGAACTTGGCTACAGCCCAAACCGAGCTGCACGCGAGTTGCGTATTGGCGCAGTGCTCAAAATTGGTGTTGTGCTTTCAGATATCCAAAACCCTTTCTTTACTGGTTGTTTGGCCGGGATTGAAAGTGTCTTGCAAAGCTCGGATTATGTTTTAATACTTGGAAATTCCAAAGAAGATCCTCGAATAGAAAAAATGCATCTCAATTCTCTCATAAGCGATGGCGTAGGTGGAATCATACTGGCATTGACTTCTGGATATGATGATTGTTACCAGGATCTCGCTAAAAGTGATATACCAATGGTAGCTATTGACAGAGAATCTAAATATCTTTTGGTTGACTCTGTTGTGATTGATAATGTTTCAGCATCTTTCCAGGCAACAGAATGCCTTGCAAAACTGGGGCATCGTAGAATCGGTTACATTGGTGGCCCTTTACATATCAGTACCTCACAAGAGCGACTCAAGGGTTACAAGGAGGCTCTGACCAATCTGGACATCCCAATCGAAGATGATTTGATTGTAAACGGTCAATACCGTCAAGGGGGTGGTTGCGCGGCGATGGAAGAATTACTTAATCTGCCTGAACGCCCTACTGCTTTATTGATCGCGAACAATCTCATGACTCTTGGCGCACTCGAAGCGATTTATCAACATGATATCCAAATTCCAGAAGCGCTTGCCCTGGTTGCCTTTGATGATACCCCCTGGAATATTGCTCTGAAAACCCCGCTTACAGTGATTGCTCAACCTACATACCAGTTGGGAGAATTTGCAGCTAAGTTACTCCTTGACCGTATCAAGAATCCTGATCAACCCCTGCAAAAAATTATGCTTAAAGGTGAGCTTATCATTCGAGATTCTTGTGGATCTAAGATTTAGTGTAACTGTTCAGCCCCTAGAGAAGTTACAATCCGCTCTTTGTCACTCCTTCACTGGGTTCAGGACAAGCTTTGAATGAAATGAAGGGTCTCCAAGAGAGGAGATTCTTCACGGAGTTTATCCTGAGTGATGGAGAGATTCTTCGCTGCGCTTAGAATGACGATAAGCGAAGGGTTCAGACCTGTCCTGAGGTTGCCGAAGGAATGAAAGGTTGAGCAGTTACGAAATAGTTTGCATATCTGTAGAAAAATACGCTTAAGTGTCTTGTACATCAAATTGAGCTCAGTTTAGTAGCGAAAGATCAGATCCTGGTTATGAATTCATACAAATTCGGTGAATGGTTGACTGGATATTTTGAATGAGGCTTTTTCAGCTCTGGCATTGCATGTTTGTAATCCCGATGCGGGCTTGAGTCTAATCTTTTAAAATTTTATCTAGGCGTCGAGGCCAGAAAATGAGTGCACAACAAGTATCCCTGTTATATGAGATCATTTCAAATCATTATCAAATTGGGGCATTAACGAATTATGAACAACTCCTTTTAGGGTACGTGAATATCAGTTATATTATTGAAACAATGAGCGCTGGCGAAAGGAAAAAATACTTCTTCAGAAGATACAAAGAGGGGATCAAAGAAGAAGAAATCCAATTCGAACACTCGATCATTCGCCATCTGACAGAGAAGGGATTTGAGCTGGTTGCAGAGGTCATACCAACTCGGGATGGAAGAACTTATGTCAAACGCCTCGAGGATCCTGGTGGTAAAAAGGCAGAAATTTTTTACGCCATTTTTGACTTTCTTCCAGGGGTGGACAAATACACCTGGGAAAATCCTAAATGCACGGATCAGGAGATCGCAAACGCCGCGACTGTCTTGGCACAATTCCACAATGCGGTTTCCGATTTGGACCCGGCTGGGAAAAGATACGAACCGGGAATTTTGGAACTTCTCCCTGATATCGCCAACTACGTAGATCATTGTTCTCGAAATCTAGGCAGTACAATATTCGACTCTTACTTTCAAGAACACCTCAGCCTCATCCAAGATAGCCTCGCCACGACACAGGATGCTCTGGGTACACAAGAAAGCTCGCTTCTTCACCGGCAGATCATTCATTCTGACTATCATCCGGGGAATCTCAAATTCCGAGGCTTTAAAATTATTGGGCTGTTTGATTTCGATTGGTCTAAGGTTGATTTTCGCTGTTTCGATATTGCTCTTGCAATTACCTACTTCTTTTCATCCTGGAATGATCAGAAAGATGGGGAGCTCCACCTCGAAAAAACTGGGTTATTTATCGATGCCTATCAAAATACGCTCAGGAACAAACCCGGCATTGGCCCATTGAGTGAGAAGGAGTTAGCTTGCTTACCCTACATGATCAGCGCCAGTAATCTGTATGCGTTCAATTGGACGATCAGGGAATTTTATGGAGGTAACGTGAACCCCGAGGAGTACCTGATCTACTTGCGGCATGGAGTCAACTTCATGAAATGGCTCGCCAACGAGGACAACTGGCGAAAATTGGAAAAAATAAGGAATTATCACCGGCTAAGTCCTGGCAGACCATAAGGGTCTCCACCACCCTTTAGTATCTTTATCAGGAAGTTATTTCTGGAGGCTCACTGAGGTACGAAGACCGAATTTAATATGATGATTAATAAAATTAAATCTTTCATTGGAAATAAGGACCAGCGTTCAAAGCTGAGTCGCTTCTTTTTGTTGACCATTGGCGGATTAATTCTGGCCGTCAATGTCAATTTTTTCATGGCCCCCTCGCAGATTGCCCCCGGCGGGGTTTCGGGCGCCGCAATCATCATCAATGAGTTTACCTCATGGCCGATTGGAATGGTGATGCTGATCTTAAATGTCCCCTTATTGTTTGTGGGCTTCAAGCATTTAGGCCGTTTCAACTTTTTGATCCGCACCATATATGTTGTGCTGGTCTACAATGTAGGGACGGATGTCCTTGCTTTCTGGATCCCTTCGGAGGGGATCACCGATAATTTGATGCTCAATGCCCTCTATGGAGGGGTGCTGGGTGGGGTGGCCACGGGTCTTGTTTACCGCGCTCAGGGCACATCTGGCGGGACCGGGATCGTCGGCCGGGTCTTACAATTTAAAACCGGATTTCCAGTCAGCCAGTTATATCTACTCACCGATGGCGGGGTCGTGCTCATAGCCGGAATCGTATTCGGGTGGGATAAAGCATTGTATGCACTGGTCACTCTTTATATCTGGGGGGTGGCCGCGGATCAGGTTTTGGAAGGCCCCAGCGTGGTGCGAACGGCCCTCATCGTCACCGACCAGCCAAAAGCCGTGGCCGACACCGTCTTTCACCGGCTGCGGATAGGGATTACCTCCTGGCCCGCACAGGGAATGTTTACGGAAAAAAATCACACTGTCTTGTATTTTGTGGTGAGCAGGCCAGATGTCGATGCTTTGAAAACCGTAGTGCTGGATGTAGATAAACACGCATTCATTGTCATCGGGATTGGGCATCATGCCATTGGGGGAGTATACAAACAGGGGATTCAAACTTCCAACGACAACCAGTAATTCCCATTTCGAAGGCGCAATCCATCCGACCGCCGGCTCAGATCAGACCGCCGGATGGATTCATGGCCTGAGAATCACATTTTCGACCCGTGTTACACTTGGTTTAATGGGGAAAAATTTGAGAATAGTTGACAACCGCCTGCATCCATTCTTACGCAGGATTGGTATACACCAATTCGGCGGTCAATTTACCCCAAAACTCGCGGGGAATCATGAATAAACCTGTCCAAACCCCAAATCGCGATCATCCTTCCATTCCTGTTTACATTCAAATTGCTGAAAATCTGCTGGATCAGATCGAATCGGGAGTATTGAGTCCTGGTGACCGTTTGCCTCCGGAACGCGAGTTGAGTGAGAAACTGGGGGTGAATCGGTTAACTTTACGGCGCGCCCTCCAAAAGCTCGAAATACAGGGGTTGCTGAACCGTCGACAGGGGGCGGGGACTTATGTATCTGAGCCCAAGATCGAGCAGCCGGCTGAGTTCATCATCTCGTTTACTAAAGGGATGCAGCGCCGTGGTTATATACCCGGCGCAAAAATTGTCAAATTTGAAAACCAGCCAGTCGAGAAATCAAGCGCTGATGATTTGGGGCTTTCTACCTCCGACAGGGTTTACCACATTTTTCGCTTGCGCTTGATCAATCAGGAGCCGGTATTGCTCGAAAGACTCACCATACCCGCTCACCGTTTTCCCGGCTTCGACCGTCATGACCTGGCGACTCGCTCCTTATACGAGGTTATGGAAACAGAATATGGAATTACCGCCCTGCGCGCCCGGCAAAGTTTGGAGCCAGTGATCGCTTTGAACTACGAGGCAGAGTTATTGGATGTCTTACTTGGGGCTCCGCTCATGCTGCAACGCCGTCTGTCGTTCGACCAGGATGATCTACCTATCGAGTACGGCAAAGACCTATACCGGGGTGACCGCTTCCGATTTGTCACCGAGATCGCCCCCTTGGAAATCTGAAAGACTAAGAACTTTTTGCCAAAAAACCATCAAGAACTATTATTAGAACCCCACCAGGAGAAAAACTTATGACATCGAAAACCCTAAAACCTTATCTCAAATATCTCAGCGATTCACACATTGAGGAGATCCATGATGGATCACTGGACTTGCTGGAGAATACCGGCATCATGGTGGATCACCAGGAAGGATTGGAATTCCTCGAGAAACATGGCGCCAAGGTGGATTTCCAGACAAAAAGGGCCAGGATCCCGCGCCAGTTGGTCCGCCGTGCCCTGGAAACCGTCCCGGATCGGTTCACTCTGGCGGCCCGAAACCCGGAGAAGGATTGTCCCCTGATCCCCGGTGGTCGTCCCTACTCCCGCAATGGTGGTGGTGCTGACTTCACCATCGACCTGGAGACAGGCGAATTCAGGCCTTTGCTGCACGCTGACGTCAAGGATTACTACAAATTGATGGATGCGCTCGACGGCATCAGCTTCATTGCCCCGGTGTTCGGGCAGGATATGCCGGTTCTGGGCCGTGACATCCTGATGCTGCGCGAGGCTTTCGGCCACACCGACAAGCATATTCACCTGCGGGCCTTCACCGGCGAATCTCTCAAGCTGATGTTCGAGATGGCGGTCATCGTAGCGGGCGGCAAAAAGGAACTCAAAGAGCGACCCATCGTCAGCCTGCTGGAGGCGCCCATCAGCCCGCTCAAATTCCTGGATGTGACCGTTGATGCCCTCTGGTTGTGTGGCGAATATGGAATTCCGCTGGATGTGTGTGTCATGCCCATCGCCGGGGGAACCGGACCGATGACGATGGCGGGCAATATACAATTGCTCAACACCGAGTTCTTGGCTGGAGTGGTTATCTCCCAACTGGCAAATCCCGGGGCACCATTGCAGTACGCGCCGAGGCCGATGGCTATGGACATGCGTACCGGTTTTAGCCTGGCAGGCTCGGTCGAACTGGGAATTATGGCAACTGCCGGTGCTCAAATGGCCCATTTCTACAAGGTTCCCGTCAGTCTGCATGGGCCCTGGAGCGATTCCATGACCCACGATGGACAATCGATCCTCGAACGCATGTATATGAACATGATGGCCGCCCTGGCTGGCGCTAATGTTTTGGTCGGTGCCGGGATGATGCAGCAAAGCCTGGTCATCAGCCACGAACAATTAGTTATCGATAGCGAAATCAACCATATTGCTTTTCGATCTGTGGAAGGCTTCGAGGTTAATGCCGAACGTCTGGCGAGAGAGGTCATCGACCGGGTCGGTCCTGGTGGGAATTTTGTGGCCGATCCGCACACTTACAAGTTCCTCAGAGGCGAACGGTTCGAGCCAACCCTGCAATACCGAAACTCCAGAGAGGCCTGGGAAGAAACCGGATCGAAGACCATGGTCGACCGGGCCAAAGAAAAAGCTCTGGCAATCTTGGAAGAGCATCAACCCAATCCACTGCCAGAAGATATTCGCAAGGAGTTGGATGAATTCGTGCCAAAAGCGCTGAAATCGCTCGAGAAATAAAGGTTACTAAAAGGGTTTCACTGAGACTAAACACTATCAAATAAAATGAGGCAAAAAAACATGTCTGATATCTTAGTACAAATGCAAAAGGACCTTTACGCTGGAAATTTCAGTGAGGTCGAAACGGCTACGAAAACCGCCCTTGACCTGGGAATGTCGGCTCCGGAGATTCTCAATGATGGCTTGATCGCCGGGATGGATATCGTCGGCCGCGACTTCAGAGCCGGAGATTTATTTATCCCCGAAGTCCTGATGTCTGCCAAGGCAATGCACGCCGGGTTGGAAGTATTGCGCCCTCTTCTGGCAGAGTCAGGGGCGGCATCGCAGGGCAAAATCGTAATCGGCACCGTAGCAGGGGATCTCCACGACATCGGCAAAAACTTGGTCGGTATGATGTTGGAGGGCGCGGGATTCGAGATCATCGACCTGGGAACCAATGTTACACCCGAACAATTCGTCCAGGCCGTCAGTGAGAATGTTGCCGACGTGGTGGGGATGTCGGCTTTATTGACCACCACAATGCTCTCCATGAAATCCACGATAGAGGCTTTACAGGATGCAGGATTGCGAGACAAAGTAAAGGTCATGGTCGGTGGCGCGCCGGTTACTTCGAAATTTGCAGAAGATATCGGCGCCGATAGATATGCGCCGGATGCTGGAGCAGCAGTGGACACTGCCCGCGAGCTTGTAGCTCTGAAATAGTTTGTTAAGGAGTTGTATACATCAGGAGACAGTCACATGGGGAGTGACTGTCTCCTTTGTTCTAGTGCAGAATTTTCATCAGGAATCAACGAAATGTTGATCTAAATGAAGGCGAACTACTCGACCGGGATCTCCTGGTAAACTTTTTCAACGTCAATACCCTGGCGCTTACGATAGGCGGTGAAGCCATAGAAGATGGCAGCGGCCAAACCGTAATTAATCAACATGAAAACGATCGAACTGGTATTTGTCCAGCCAATTCCATAGAGATAACTTGGATCCCAGAACCACTCCACCAGCAACCAATCCAGGAAGGGCAAAAAAACCAGCCCCGCAAAGGTGATCAGAGGAAGCTGCTTGTCTGCGGCCAAATTCTTCCACACATAGTATAGAAGATATAGTAATACTGCTGCATTGGCAACATTAAGAATCCAGACCAATATATAGATAAGCATGGACACTGTGCCCGCTATCGCTGCAGAACCAGCAATACCATATTGTATTGATTTATAGATCAGAAATATCGAAACAGCGCCGTAACCTAACAGAGTCAGCCAGGACCAACCACTATTGACTTTGAATTTTGCGATAGGTGACCCATCAAAAACATCCTTCATTTTCCAGGGCAAGATAATCGCAGCGATGGTTGATCCAAAGAATGTAACGGCAATCACCAAAGTTGAATCCAAAGCCAAAGTTTGAAGATCAAAGATATTGAAAGCGTATAGGGTGGCAACAATCATTCCCGGGATCACCATCAACAATAG
Organism: Candidatus Desulfolinea nitratireducens; assembly: GCA_014382535.1. Lineage (GTDB taxonomy): Bacteria > Chloroflexota > Anaerolineae > Anaerolineales > Villigracilaceae > Desulfolinea > Desulfolinea nitratireducens. Next base: position 16,977 of record JACNJN010000050.1, read on the forward strand.
GGCATTGATCGGTGTCCGGGTACGCGGCTCAATATTGGATACCCACTCCGGAAGCATTCGGTCGAAGGCGGCAGCAAAGATCACCCGAGTGGAGCTAAGGAAAATTGTGCCTGACCATCCAAACCACCAAAGGCTCATCAGCAGGACAACCAGGAATTGCAAAAAGGGAGCCTTGGTCATCATGGCAGCGAAGAGAACCGGGTAGGGCCAGAAAGGTAATGGTGGAGCCACATCGGTATAGCCCCAGGTGTAATTCCAAAAAGCACCATTGGCTTTATTATAAAAATCCCATCCCAACGTTTTTCCGATCAATCCAAAGAAGATCAAAGCCAACACTGCGGTGACGATGACCCCGGCAGCCATGCCCCAGAAATTACGCTTATAATCTGATGCGCCGCGCACTTCTCCGTAGAGAGTGGAGCCCCAGTTTGGCCATAGGTTTTGGAATGTGATCAAAGGAATCAGCAACATGCTCGCTCCTAGAACCAGAGAGCCTAAAGGCGCAGAAACAGTGCCTGCGGCCTCACCAGCTTCCAATGTTGCCTGATACAAATCAATTTGCTCGGTGCCAAACATTGCCGGAGCAATGCTGTTCAAATTGGCGATAAAGGTTTCATTTGTGCCAAATCCCAGCAAAACGAACACCAACAACAGACCTATCATCCCACCCCAGAAGCATACTTTCTGCACACGGGCATACCATTTCATGCCGACAGAGATATAGAAAAATACGAGTGCGCAAAGGATCAGAGAGCCTGTTAGCAGGCCTGTTTGACCGGACATCCATAGGGCAGCATCTTTTGCGCCTGCAATTGCAAATAGTGGTGTAAGAACCTCGTACATCAGCATCTGACCGTAAAGTGGAACCCAGAGCCAGAGGATGAACCACCATCCAGTGACGGCCAGAATGAAGCCAATGGCGCGTCCCAAAATACGGCTTTGCCAGACATAATCGCCACCAGCGCGTGGCATGGCAGAGATCAGACTGGCATATACGATCACCTCAAAGATCGTAAAAGCACCACCGATCACCACTGCGACTGCCAGGTTTCCCTCAAAATAATATGCGTAGGAAAAAATAAACAGACCCAGAGTAATCAGGTTAATGGAAAACGCAGAGTAAATGAAGGCATCGAAAATCGACCATGACCTCACCAGGCCGCTTGCCTTACGAACAAATAGAGTAACCTCACCCATCAAATTTCTCCTTTGAATTTGGCGTTTCCACAATACCTGTTACCAATCCCCACCGTGTCGTGGAAAACATTAGTTGAATTTCCGATTTTTCAGCTTACTTCTTGTGTTTGTAATCCTACCCCTCCAAAATAATTCTTATGAATCAGCACCTCCTTTCTTTTAGATCATCTTAATTGCCCAAAAAATATTATCCAGTTGTGAGCATATAAGTACCAATTTTCTTTGGTTTTAAATTGATCAGGGCTCCTTGCAAAATTCCCTGCTCATACATACTTCCAGGGTTAATGCATAGCGTCTTGTGGTACTTGCGAATACCTTTTCCTTCATGAATATGTCCAAATAAACCTAGAAGCGGCTTGTATTTTTTAATAAGCTTGAGCACAGCCTCACTGCCAACTGGCACTAAAGATTGTCCTGCGTTGGCAAGATGTAAATCTTCAGTTAATTCTGGGGCCTCATCAAGGCCACTACCAAAAGGTGGCGCATGTAAATTGAAAATAGCTGTTCGCGGGTTCTGTAGCTGGCTTGCTATTATCTCAATCCGTTCCAGTAAGGTTTCGTCATCCTCTTCTCTGTGAGTATCCCAGGGAGTGGGGTTGGTCCAGCCAGAGTTGATCATCTCATGATCTTCGTCCAAATGGATCAATTTTCCTTCTACTAGTTCAATGTGTTTGGAAGCCTTAATAAGATCATCGATCTCAAACATATCGTCATTGCCAGGGCAGACATAGCATCGCATACCTGTACCGGCTAATTTTTCGTCAGCATAGTCCATCCAGCGTTGGACTGTATTAATTACCTGAACGAGAAATACTTTGTCCGACTGGCCTGGCATCGTTGATATCTCCTTTACTTCTTCAGGCGTTGTTACGTACGGATAGTAGCCTCTATTCTGAATGGTTTTTACCATTTCATTTACATTTTCCTGCCCATCCAGGATTGACTCTTGATCCAGCAAAGTGACTTTGTACTTGTTTTTACCCTGAGCAATGATAGGGATGATCGCCTTACCGGTCATATCCCCTCCTAATATCAGCACATCGGCCTCATAAAATTTACCGGCGTTAATGAACTTCTTCCAGCAGATTTCTGACCCATGCACATCAGTCGCAAAATATAACTTCATCCTATAGTATTCCTTTCACCCGTATAAAAATACAAAATCCCAAATATGCTTACCAACCTTCGGGCATTTCCAACTCACCAGAAACCATTCCGTCGAACTCGGCTCGAATTTGAGCATCAACTTCTGGGGAAATGAGATCAGAAGTTTCCTTGCCCAAAATATCACGGACGCGTTGCATCGCATGGGCGTGTGCATCCAGCGAACCTTTCTTTTCCCAGCCTTCACGCGCATCGCGGTCTGCGATTTTTGGCAGCAGGGCTTCGGTCTTCATTCGTTTGACCGTATGTTTATTCGTCATAAAGGAACCACCTGGCCCAGCATCGGCAATCACATTCAGCGCCAGGTTCTCTTCACTAAACTCAAACCCGCGTTTGACCTGTTTCAACATTTGGGCTATCTCACCATCGATCACGGCTTTGGCGAAATCGAATATCTTTAGCGCATCCAGCAGGCCGCCCATATTCAGCATATCCATTCCAGCCAGGACGCCCGCCATGGTGGATAAACCGGTTTCAAACCCGGACTGCGCATCGTTGATCTTTGCGTTGGTCAACCCGATATAGCCACCACTCGGTACATTGTAAAAACGAGCCATCTGTGCGCAACCCATATGCAGCATGCCGCATTCGATGCCACCCGAGGCATAAGCGCCGGTGCGCATATCGGCCACAGTCGGTAAAGTGGCATAGATCAGCGGCGTAGCCTCCTGAACCATTTGCATTAATATCGCGGCAGCCAGGAATTCGGCGTTGCCCTGAACCAACGTGCCTGTCATGGACATGGGCGAAGTCAGCCCAGCATTTGGCACAATGCTGGGATAGACCGGCAATTTGTTTTTAGCAAAATAGATCAACATTTCGGTCGAGTCGTAATCCATAGTTAGTGGAGAAACAACAGGGCAAAAATGGTGCGTAATAAAAGGATGCTCGCGATAGGCTTCCTCGCTGCCAGCGATCAGGGCCCCAAGTCGCAGGATCATTTCAGCATCCTTCAGATCTTTGTTATTGATGCGAATCGGTTTCAGGCAGTGCTTTAAGGATGGATAAATGCGAGATAATGTAAACTGTTCGGGTGGTGCATCATCCGCCAATGTGGAGACAGAGAAGACATCGTAGCCGGGAAGTTCGTTGATCAGATGAGCTATCCGGGCGATATCATCTGACCGGGAACGTCTTACTTCTCCGGTAACCGGATCAATGATGTCGGGGGCTGAACTAGCCGTAACAATAACCGGACCTTCGTCTGGGAGAGTGCGATCAAATTGTGGATCGCGGCCCCGAAAAGTGAAGGTGGGAGGCATCATGGCCCGAAATTGCTCAACAACCTTGGGCGGAATTTTAACGATCTGCGTTTCCGGATCTGCCATGCATCCATGCTTGCCATAGATGTCGCGTGCCATTGGATGGCGGACCAGCAGGCCGACGTTTTCAAGAATTTCAAGCGAAGCTTCATGGATTCGTTCGACTTGTTCTTGCGTTAGAAGAGTAGCATAAGCCATAATAATTCCCTTAAAGTTGGTCCTTCCCACCCGAACGGTCCGGTTTGGACAGCAACTGCGATCCGGTTACCCGTCGGGCCAGGTTGCGCGTTTTTCGTTCCAGTGATTTTTGCTGGAAGGCAATAACCTTGCTGATTTTATGGAACTGGTTATCGCGGTAAGTAAGATATTCCACTTCAAGCGTGGCAGCCAGCGCCTCTATCTCTGTCTGTGGAAACATCTCCAGCCCAGCACGTGTGACCTTCAGCGAAGCAGCTGCAGTGGCAAAGCGTGCTGTCTTTTCTATGCTCCAGCCCTGCAAATAGCCAAAAGAAAAACCCGAAGAGAAGGCTGCCCCCGCGCCAGCAGCATCTATCGCCCTGACCTTCGGCGCAAAAACACGCACGGCATTCTTTCCCTCTGCCACGAGGCATCCCTCGGCGGCCATAGTGATGACAGCCATCTCAACCCCGGCATCGATCAGCTTACGCGCCGTATGGAGCAGGGCGCGGTTTTTACCGAGTTGTGCAGCGTCAGTCACCGCCTGGCAAATAAAGGTTAGTTCAGCATAGCGCTTCAACAGTTTCAGGTTCTTATGACCGTGTTCCAGATTAAGGAATACCGGTACTCCCAAACGATCTGCCTCTTTCATTGCACGAGTGATGTGCTCTTCCCCATCGTACCAATCCACATAGAGCAGGCGGGCATCCTTGATGAGAGACAGATCCGCAGTGTCCAGCGTGGCCAGGATTTCTTCGTTACGCTGCCAGAAGAAAGTGCGCGCACCTTTTCTATCTGATACATCTACCTCGAGAGGGGTTGGATATGCGTCTGTGAAGCGCACTTCTCCTTGCACGCCCCATTCTTCCAACTGATGCGCCAATGCATGGCCGCGCGGGTCGTTGCCTACCGCTGTACCGATGATGCCAGTTTCCACACCCCATTGCCGCAGACAGCAGGCGACAATAGCGGCGTCATCGAAAACAAATTCTTTGACTTCATTCACCCTTGCGCCAGTGTTGTGGCGCGGAAATTGATCCACGGTCATAATGATGACCGGTGTCAACATGCCAAAGCCGACATAAGCGGGGGAAGTTAATTTTTGTTTTGACATATTTATC
>JACNJN010000206.1 GCA_014382535.1 Candidatus Desulfolinea nitratireducens
TAAAAATCAATTAGAACGCTGGAAATCCATTTATTACGAATATCCCCGCACTTTTTGGATGCTGGTTGGGATTACTTTTGTTGACCGTTTGGGGGGAGCCTTGCTCTTCCCATTTTTTGCCTTATATCTCACGGCCAAGTTTGGGATTGGGATGACGGAAGTCGGGATCCTATTTGCAATATACGCTCTTTCCAGTTTATTCGGAAGTATCCTGGGGGGCGCGTTTACTGATCGTTTTGGACGCAAGCAAATCGTCATTTTCGCCTTGATTGCAACATCCTTGAGCAGTGTTCTGATGGGGTTGGTTAACTCGATCACAGTTTTCTTCATGCTGGCGGCTCTTGTTGGCGTGATCGATATCGGTGGCCCCGCACGTCAGGCAATGGTGGCAGATTTACTTCCAGAAAAGAAACGGGCGCAGGGCTATGGGATTATGCGAGTCGCATTTAATCTCTCCGTCACCATCGGTCCCGCCATCGGCGGTCTGCTTGCCGCAAGATCCTACTTATTACTTTTCATTACGGATGCCGTCATCAGCCTGATCGTTGCCGCCCTGGTATTTGTTCTGATCCCTGAGACCAAGCCAGAGACAGCTCCAGGTGCCGAAGAGGAAAATGTCTCCCAGACCTTTGGCGGCTACGCCCTTGTTTTCCGTGACTATCTATTCCTTGCTTTCATCGGCGTAAGCATCTTAATGGGATTGGTTTATATGAACTTGAATACCACCCTCGGTGTTTTTCTGCGGGATACATTTAGTGTTTCAGAGGCCAGATATGGTGCCTTGCTCAGTCTGAATGCACTCATGGTTGTCTTGTTCCAATTCCCGATTATGCGTAAAATCGAAAATAAACCGCCGATGTTGATGATGGCAGCTGGAATGGTTCTATATACGATCGGTTTTGTTATGTACGGCTTTGTTGCAACCACACTTTTCTTTGCAATGGCCATGGTGATCCTGACCGTTGGAGAGATGCTTGTTGCTCCAGTTGCGCAGTCCTTGGTTGCGCATTTCTCACCGGAAGATATGCGCGGACGCTATATGGCTATCTTTGGAATCTCCGGTGCGGTGCCTTTTGCGCTTGGGCCGCTCCTGGCTGGGATGGTCTTGGATAACGCCCCCGATCAGCGTATACTATGGTACGCAGTCGGGATCGTGGGAGTGCTCGCTACTTTTGGCTTTCTTTGGCTCCATCGAAAAACTACAGAGAAAAAACCCCATGTCGAAAGGGAGATAGCCCCTGAGGCTGTCTAAAACGAATAAAAATGAGGAATATCTTATGAATCCTGCACTTACGCAATGTCCCGTTTGCAAAGATGAACTTGTCGTTACGCGCCTGCATTGCTCCTCCTGTAATACAACCATCGATGGGCGTTTTTTCTCAGGCCCTTTCTCTAGCCTCTCTCGAGAGCAAATGGAATTTGTCGAAGTTTTTGTCCGTTGCGAAGGGAAGATCACTCGTGTTGAAGCAGAACTAAAGCTCTCATACCCAACGATCCGAAATCGATTGCACGAAGTCATTCGGGCAATGGGTTATGAACCCGGTAAAGACGATCTGATGATGGATGATATCAAAGGCGAAAAACGCCGCACCACCCTTGAGGACCTCGATGCTGGACGAATTTCTGCCGAAGAAGCCATGAGCATTCTCGGTGGTGAGGAAGGATAATATGAAATTCGAAACGCTAACAACAAGCAAAACGCCCTCCCTCGTCATTGATAATGTTCCTGGCGATCTGCGACTCACTGGTTGGGATAATAACGAAATTAAAGCAAAAACCAACGGGAAGAAACTTGAACTTGTGGATAAAGATGGAGTTTTTACCCTCTCTTGTGATAACGATCTGATCCTCTCAGTTCCCAATGCCGCCCAAATTAAAATCTATAATATTAAAAACGATGCCAGCCTTCGCAGCCTTTCTGGTTTTCTGCAGATCGACTCAATGGGAGGAGACCTCGCCCTGCGCAATGTAGGATCAGTAAAATTGGGTGAGATCAAAGGAGATCTTGTTTTGCGTCACAGCAAGGGCGATTTCCAGGTTGAGAGAACGCGTGGCGATGCCTCTATCCGGGATATTGGTGGAAGCATGCAATTGGGTAATCTTGGCGGCGACTTACATTTACGCGAACTTCAGGGGAACCTGAAGGCTCAAATCGGTGGCGATGCGGTCCTCTTTATCACGCCCAAAGAGGGAGCAGAATATTCCTTCAGTGCAGGAAGCGATATTTTACTCCGCCTGCCTCAAGATTCAGATGTGGAACTAAACCTCTCTGCTAGTGGTAATTTGGATGTAAACCTCCCTGATTTCGATAAAGATCAAGACCTGCAGCATATCACTTTAGGGTCTGCTTCCGCCAAAATGACATTATCCGCCGGTGGAGATTTGCTCGTTACAACACAATCTGGGGAGTGGGATTCTCTTGCCGATTTCGATATTGGTTTACCATTTATCGGTGCAGATTTGCCAGGAGTTCCAACTGATCTTGCTGATCAAATTTCTCACAAAGTCGAAGCTGCCACACGTAAGGCAATGAATCAAGCGGGTAAAGCGGGCCGCAAAGCCCAAAAAGCTGAGCGGCAAGCCCGACGAGCAGTGAGAATGGTAAGTCATCGATTTGATAGCAATAATAGCGCTGAGCCAGTTTCCGGGGATGAACGCCTGTTAATCCTAAAAATGCTTCAGGAGAAAAAAATCACAGCTGAAGAGGCCGAGAATCTCCTTTCGGCACTTGAATAAGGAATAAAATCATGTCATCAGAAGAAAGAAAACAAATCCTGAAGATGATCGAAGAAGGAAAAATAACACCTGAAGAGGGGGTGAATCTGTTGGAAGCTTTGGACGACAATTCCATTGAGGACGAGGCACCTTATCGAGCACAGGCAGCCCCAAATTCCAGATTTGACCCTTTAGATGGGTTGGATGAAGTTGCGTCAAGAGTTCGAAGCTATTGGTATATCCCCATGTGGATTGGTGTAGGGTTCACCGTCTTGGGCGGTCTAATCATGTATTGGGCCATGCAGGCTTCGGGATTTAATTTTTGGTTTTATTGCGCCTGGTTCCCATTATTTTTAGGGGTTTTGGTGGTTGCTTTGGCAGCGGGAGGCCATCGTTCTCATTGGTTATTTGTATCCATAAAGCGCTCCCCTGATTCGGTAGAGAGAGATATTTCATTGGGCTTTCCTCTTCCTTTTGGCTTGGGTGCATGGGTATTACGAAACTTTGGACATTATATTCCAAATCTGAATGAGACTATTGTGAATGAGCTTCTCAGAGTTTTGGAAGAAAGTCCTATAGGAGAGCCACAGCTTGTTGTTGATGTGCTAGATGATGAAGATGGTGATCACGTTCAGGTTTTTGTTGCCTGATAGGAGAAATATGATGATGGCTACCACAGAAGAACGCATGAAAATACTGAGGATGATTGAAGAGGAGAAGATCTCGGCCGAAGAGGGGGCGAAACTTCTCTCACTTTTAGGGAGTAGTCAAAAGGCCAAGAGTGCTGCCCATCATCGGGCTGCTGCACCACGTTGGCTGCGTGTTCGGGTGACAGATGTCAAGACAGGACGTTCGAAAGCCTCTGTGCAAATTCCTTTGAGCCTGGTCGATGCCGGGATGAAGATCGGGGCACATTTTGCACCTGAAATCGATGGGGTTGAGATGGATAATATTGCAGAAGCCCTGCAATCAGGTATGACAGGGAAGATCATTGACGTGATCGATGAAGAAGATGGGGAGCATGTCGAAATATTTATTGAGTAAATATTGTTTTGAATAATAAAAAAGGGTGCAGTTCAATTTTTCCACATGCTCTTTTTTTTTCAAACCAAAAGTTTCCCTCTTTCTAAATCCTTTCGATAACAACGCGCTCTGGGGTGATTTCAAACTCCCAATAGCCAAGGTCGTCAATTTTGTACACCAGGTACAGAGCCTCATGTTCCCGACTGACAGAATCAAGTTTAATTGAGCGCTTAGAACCAAACGTAAGATATTCCGATGACCATTCCCCCTGTTCCTCAGGATCATAATTGTCTGGTGGTTCATAGAGGCGTTTGATTCCTTCTTCGTTCAGTAGAAGACGTAAAATGGCTTCAGGGGCATCCATTGCCCATAACAGACTGGCAGTTGCCTGGGTTTCGATTTCTTGAACGCGTTCTTCTTCGGTCAATTCCCATT
>JACNJN010000221.1 GCA_014382535.1 Candidatus Desulfolinea nitratireducens
CAAATTTACGCTAAAGAATAAACTTCGGGAAATCATACTGGATGTAAACATGAGAAAGACATTGGCAGAGCGTGGTCGACCATATGTCGAGATGGCTAATGATAATATCAGGGTTTGCAATGATATATTATATTGGTTTGGACAAAAAGAGAATCTGACATACGATTTTTATCCTACATTCCATAAATCACTCCATCTTCCATCAAGCTTATTAAGTGAAGAAAGAAAAGAAACAGCCCGAAAACGATCTGACTTTTTTCGAGGCCTTATATCGACAGGAACGACAAAAAGGAAATAAGAAAAGCTGGAGTATTCTTGAGCACATCATCGGTATTAATATCAAATTTCGTTCAATCTATTAAGAAGCTCCGTGCAAAATTATCCCCGGTATTTGGGGTAATTATTTTGGGTATTTTCATTTACTGGATTTTTAACTATCGGAAAATTATCATATCGACATTTGGGGATATAAGCCTTTCAGAGTTGGCCATAATACTTATTTTATTTATTACAATAGGAATTTTTACTGTTTTTACATTTGTAGCATTAATTAGAGACTTTGGTTACCCTATTGAATTTATCGACGGGCATCATGCGCTGTATTATTCACAATTAGCATCGATGATTCCTGGGGGTATCTGGGGATATGCTGGACTTGCAGGTGTGTTGTGGTCTAAAGGGGTGTCAAAAGTCGATAGTATACTCGTCATATTCCAATATACGCTAATTATGCTAACTGCTTGTGCCGTTATTGGGGTTACTGGTCTAGCTTCAATTTTTGGTTGGGGATATGCAATAATTGGTGGTCTTCCTTTCATTTTTCTGCTGCTAGGAAGGAATTGGTTAGATACTAATAGACGAAATTTCTTTCCGGGGAGCTCCTCTCTCCCATCCAACCTGTCATTGCTAAAAATTCTGATCTACGGAATTATTATTTGGATAATGGGATCTATATGCTTTACCTGGCTTTTATATTCAAGTATTGGCTATGAGGGTATTCCTTTTTGGACATCCTCGGGTGCTTATGCAGCCGGATATTTGGGTGGTTATATTGCATTTTTTGCACCTTCAGGCATTGGGGTTAGTGAAGGTTTGGTCACTCTAATTCTCAGCCCCTATGTTGCCACTGAAAAAGTCATGGCTGTAGCGATATCCTTTCGCATTATTCAAACTATTGTAATATGGTGCAACATATTGGTAGCTACCCTCTTTAGGTTGAAGAAAAACAAATCGTCATTATTCAAATAGTATCTCAGCTAAAGAAATGCCATCAATAACAATTCAACAATTCCCATTCTATGGGTCCACTACACTTTTGGGTATCAGGTTGCATAGGATTATAGTGTTGTGTCAACAAGATTAAATATGTAGATTTCACACCATACTCTAATTCGATCTCCGCCACACGCTCAATTCCGGTGATATGCATATCGATATCATGGCGCAAATAAATGGTTATTGAATTTTTCGGTTGGGATATCCTACTTACCAAATCAAATTTATATCCGCCGTTTATAAATTGACTTATTAATTTTCTATATTCAGGCAAAACAAATTGAGGCATTCGTCATGGGTTCCTGTTATTTTTACTATCACGATAATACAAAATTTTGGCAGGCACACCTGCTATAACAGCATAATCGTCTACTGATTGGGCAACAACGGCACCTGCGCCAACTTGCACGCCAACGCCAATCGTTACACCTGGCAGTATTATTGCTCCAACACCAATATCGCTCTTATCACCAATTTTAACGGGCGCAAACTCTACAGGATTGTGTAGTATAGGGGAAGAAACATCATCTAATGTGTGCGATGATGTTAATATTTTTACACCAGGCCCAATACCAACATTGCATCCAATGTAAATACCACCAGCGCTATGAAAAAAGCACTGCTGCCCTATCCAGGTTCCTAGACCAATAATCATTTTATTTTTGTAATACCCTTTTAATATAGTGTAATGGCCTAAATATACATTATCCCCTATTTCTATATTTTCCGGATGAAAAACTAACACACCACTTTCAAAAACCACACCTTTTCCTAATTTGGAAAATGCAGACAAGGAATATGCTCCGCTGCCTTGCGAACGTGGTTGCATCATTTACGTATCATTTCTTGCAGGTAATCGACCACTTTATTTTGATCTTCTGATGTAAGTGCTTCGTATAGGGGCAAAGTTAACGTCCGCGAAAAAATGTCCTCACTTATGGGAAAATCCCCAGTGCTATGCCCATAGCGAGTACGGAAATAAGTTGTCAACGGCATATGCCATGTACCGATGTTTGTCTCGATACCCAATTCTTTTAGTCTGCGAATGATCTCAGCGCGATGAGGTGCAGCTTCTTCAGGAAGGAGCGTAACATAGGATTGATATACATGAAAACTTTGTGAGGGCACAAAAGGCGCGAGCACAGGATCGTTTTCCAGCAGGTTGTTGTACTGATGTGCCAGCCTGCGACGTGCGGTGATGATCCGATCCAATTTTTTCAACTGGGATGAGCCAAACGCCGCCTGGAATTCGGTCATTCGATAATTAAACCCCGGCATAATGAAATCGGGGAAAGCTGCCTCAGGGTCCTGGCCATGATTTCGCAATGCGCGCAATTTTCTCGCAAGCTGATCGTCATTGGTTGTGATTGCACCGCCTTCTCCCGTCGTGATAGCTTTTCGTGGGTGAAAACTGAAACACCCCATTTTTCCCCACGTTCCAGCATTGCGCCCTTCCCACTTTGCTCCAAGGGCGCAGGCTGAATCTTCAATGACCGGGATATCAAATTGCTCTGCAACTTTTATAATAGCAGCCATATCCGCCATTTGACCAAATGTATGCACAGGAAGGATTGCCTTCACATGCTGCGCGGTTTCTGTTACCGCCATGAGACTGTTCAAGGTTGTTGCAAGCGCCTCAGGGTCAATATTGAACGTATCAGGTTGAATGTCCACGAAAACAGGTAGGGCGCCGCAAAGCTCGATCACGTTTGCTGTCGCAGGCCATGAGTATGTGGTCACAAGAACAAGGTCGCCAGCACGGACATCTAAAGCGAGGAGGGAAAGGTGCAAAGCGGCCGTACAATTACTTACTACAATTGCATGTTTGACACCAATGTAATCCGCTATGGAACTTTCGAATTCAGCAACCCGCGCGCCCTGCACCAAAAAACCCGAGGCAAGTGCTTCATGTGTGGCTTGGAGATCATCATCTTCAATAGATGGGATCGTTAACCGAATCATTTCAACATCTCCCGGTAATATTCTGCCGTGCGGCGAATACCTTCATCGAGGTCAACCTGCGCCTCAAAATCAAGGAGATCGCTAGCCTTTTGCACAGCAGGTATTCGCAGTTCCACATCCACATAATCCTTGCGTGAAAAGCGGATTGGCGACTCGGATTTGAGCACTCGCACAATGGTGTTTGCAAGACCATAAATAGTTACAACTGCGCGTTGGTTACCAATATTGAAAGATTCTCCAATTGCTTTTGGGTTTACCATGCAACGCATCGTACCATCAATCATGTCATCTACATAACACCAGGCGCGGATTTGTGTGCCATCACCATGAATTTCAATGGGCTCATTTTTAATAGCACGTTCGATGAAGATACGAATTGCGCCTTCACCTACCTGTCCTGGCCCATAAACATTGAAAGGGCGAACCACAGTGGTTGGCAGACCTTTCTCCTGATAATAAGCGATAGCGAGGTGTTCTTCCGCGAGTTTACTGACTGCATAAGTCCAGCGCGCCTCACCTACTTTGCCCATCACCGTCTTGTCTGTTTCGTTCGATCGAAAAGCTTGTTGACCAAAAACTTCACTGGTGGAGAAACACACGACACGTTCGATATTCTCCTGACGGTAAGCAGCTTCCAAGACATTCGCCGATCCAATCATGTTGACCCGCATGGTATTCGTAGGGCTTTTGATTACCGTATCAATACCTGCAATAGCTGCACAATGCACAACAATATCTGCACCCTCCATGACATTGGAAACCTTGTCAAAATCAAGCACATCACCTTGAATTAAAGTAATATTGGGATGATCTTTAAAAGATCGATCTTTGAGAGAATTGCGGGTCAGGTTGTCGTACAGGATGATCCTATTATTATCAATTAGGTAACCAGCCAGTGTAGAACCTATAAACCCCGC
>JACNJN010000048.1:0-17512 GCA_014382535.1 Candidatus Desulfolinea nitratireducens
ACCATTGTTATTTTTTGCCATTTTTTCTAACCTCCTAAAGGCTTTTTTTTTCTAGGCATTATTGTTTCCCGGAATTGTTGTTCTCCAATAAATCAGTTTCATTAATTTCTTTCTTACAAGTTCAGTTCACATTTCCCGATCTATCCCATCATCAACCTCGCCGCGCGTCTCCCGATCTCGACCGCGAAATTCGTTCCCCGATCCCAGGGGTAGACCTGGCTCATGCTGGCAAAGTAGATCCCATCCACAGGGGTCCTGATCTCGGGGATATTCTCTGAATGTCCCAACTGCGGCACGGGCTGGGCATAATCCGCTTTGAAAGCCCAGACCTTGCTCACCCAATCGCGTTCAAATTTGGGGTTGATCCGCGCAAAACTATCCGCGAATTTATCCATCAGCTCATCGGCGCTCAAGTCAAAATGCGCATGCCCCGGCTCGAGATAATCACCCGCATAGACGATATGATCCCCGCCAAAATGCTCCGCTCCAACATAATTGGTATGCTCCACCAGGGCCAGAAAGGGGAATCCATCTCCTTTTGGCAAATTGAACCAATAATAGCCCTGCTCCGAAAGCTGATGTTTTAAGGCCGCCACCAGCACGACCGCGCCCATATGCTTGAGATTTTTCAAGGCACCCAAATAATCTTCGGGGAGATCGGGGACGAGGAAAGCCATTGCCGCCGGGGAGGTGGTCACCAGAACCTGATCGTACTCTTCCGCACCCGATTCCCCCGTCACGCTCACCTGATCTGAGGTCTGCCTGTCCCCTTTAGGGGAGCTCCGGACAATTTTCAACACCCGCGCTGATAAGCGGATCTCCACTCCCATCTCGCACAGCTTCTCGGCGAAAGAATCCGCAAAGGCCTGGAATCCACCCACAAAGGTACCCAGTTTCGTCGTCCGGGCGTGGATACGTGCCCAAAACCAGGACATGGGCACATCCTTATAATGACGTCCAAATTTGCCGATCAGCATCGGCTCCCACATCGTTTCGTAGACGCGGTTCCCGGCCCATTTCCGCATCCAGGCATCGACGGTGAATTTTTCCAGCGCGCGCCAATTCTTTGTCAGTTTCAGAAAAACGCCCACCAAACCAAAACGGATCTTGTCCAGACCCCATCCCAACCCCGGGAAAAGCAAAGCCTGCGTGATCGAGTCGAAGGGATACCATTTTTCATTATGCAGCAAAACGGTATAGGGGCGAGGGAATAGGACTTTATCGCTCAATCCCAATTCTTCGATCAGCCCAAGCATATGATTATCGCTGGCAAACCAGTGATGATAGAAACGGTCTACGGTCCAATCCCATTTTGGGTCCTTGAAACCGCCCGCCAACCCGCCGACAGAATCCATCCCCTCGTAGATCGTGACCTGATTCCCGGCTTTTGCCAGATCGTAGGCGGCAGATAAGCCAGCGTAGCCTGCGCCGATAATTCCAATTTTCATATTTCTTATCCTTGTTTTCAAACACAAAGAGCACAAAGTTACACAAAGTAAAAGCTAAAAAACTATTGTGACTCCTCGTGTCCTTAGTGTTTAATCTTTACTTTCTTCCACTACCTCTTTCCATGAGAAAACATCTTTCCAGGACATGCCCCCCTGCGTCAGATAAATAATAAAATAATATAAACCCAACACAGTGATCGGCAACCAGAGCGCTGCGTGTAAAACCAAGGTATAGGCCGCGGCAGTAGCATGATCGATCCCATAAGCAACCAAGACCGCAATGCCGGGCGCATCAAATGTCCCCACATACCCCGGCGCGGAGGGGATGGTCGTCGCCAGATTGACGATCCCGTTCATCAGCATCAGGGCAAAATATGAGACGCTGAATTTAAAGGCATGCATCACGAACCAGTATTTTCCCGTTTCCAATAACCAGATGATCGCTGAGGTAAAAAAGACCATCAGGATATTGAAGGGCGAACGCAGTGATTCCAGGCCGTCAAGGAACTTATTCATCAGGTCGATGACTTTCTGGTGAATACCTTTGGGCAGCAGGCGTTGAATGAACCAGAGGCCCACTTTCTTGGTAATATGCGGGAACATGGCCGCCAACAAAAAGATCGCCAACGCACCGATGAAGACCCCCGTTCCGATAATAGCCACCTGCTGGATATTGCCCACGAAACCCGAATCACCAGTCAGCTTTGCCAACTCAGACAGGTTGAGGAAAATAAAGGCCAGCATCACGACCCCGTCAAAGATCCGTTCCACAATGACGGTTGCCAGCGAGGCAGAGATGGGCACTTCCTCACGCTGTTTCAAAAAGACAGCCCGCAGCACTTCCCCGATCCGTGCCGGAAAAATATTATTTCCCATATAGCCAATCGCTACTATCGGAAACATCTTTTTTGTGCTAACTTCCTTCAAGGGCTTGATCAGAAAATGCCAGCGCCAGGCCCGGATCCAGACGGCGATAAAATACACCAGCACGCCCGGGAGAAGCCAAATATACTCTGCCCCACGCATGATCGTCTGCACATCAGCGAGCTTCAACCCGCGCAATGAGATCCACAAAAAGAAAGCGCTGAGGCCAACGCCCAGCATGATCGGCCCAACCTTTCTAATATTTCTTTTCATGCTGGCGATTCTATCACGAAGCCAATTTACAAAGCCCTTTTAGAAGTGCAATAACTCCCTTCCCTTCGGTTATAATTTCCCTATGAAAATCGATCAGCCTGCCCCGGAATTCTCCCTTATTGATCTGGAAGGAAATCCACATTCCCTCTCAGATTATCGCGGAGGGATCGTCATCATCAACTTTTGGTCAGCCGAATGTCCGCACGCAGCACGCGTGGATTTGGGTCTGCTCCCGTTGATTGAAGGATGGGGCGAGAATGTGCGTCTTCTGCAAATCGCATCAAATGGCAACGAGCCGTTTGAGATGTTGAAAGAGGTTGCAGATAAACGAGGCGCGCATCCCATCTTACAGGATCCAGATCACAAGGTGGCGGATATCTATGAGGCGACAAATACCCCGCATATCTTCATTCTCGATGGAGAGGGATTTCTCCGCTATCAAGGTGCTTATGATGACGTCGCTTTCCGTCAGCGCACGCCCACGCGGAACTATGCTCAGGAGGCGGTTGAGGCGTTGATTAAAGGTGGCAAGCCTGAGGTCGCGGATGTCCCGCCTTTCGGGTGTACGATCGTAAGAATGAATTGATCCATTCGAAAATCGAGTAATAACTATGGCAACTCTTGAAGAAAAAGCTGCTTTTTTAGATAAAATCCACCTCTTTCGGCGCATGGATGATAATTCGATCTTCGCCATCGCAGAAAATTTCAAGAAGGTTTCATATAAAGCCGGGGATACGATCATTGAACGCGGAGAGCAATCAAAATTTCTTTATCTTATCTATCAGGGCAGAGTGCGCTTGAACCGTGAAGGCCAGGGGCAAAGGGATGTTCTTTTTGTAAGTGGGGACTATTTTGGAGCAGAGGCTGTACTGCCAAAAGAAATCCGTCACTCAAAGGTGACTGCCGAAAAAGATGCGGTCTTGCTAAGGCTTGATCCCCTGGATTTTGCTCAACTGAGTAATAGCATCCCTTATCTGAAAGAAAATCTGAAGGTTTCTGTTTTTGGCCGTCGATTGGTGAAAAAAATCCACTTCGATTGGGTACGAGAAGATGAGGTGATTTATTTTTTTGGCCGGAAACATCCAATTTTATTATGGCAAGCGATGATCATTCCGGTTGTATTGATGATGGTCCTTGTTGGGATGTTTTTGCTTTCAAGTCTCAGTTTGGCCATCTCTCCGGTGATTATTTCAGCCGGTCTTGGTGCCATGGTCCTGATATGGGGACTTTGGCGTTGGGAAGATTGGCGCAATGACTACTATATCGTCACAAATCAGCGAGTCGTTTGGATAGAAAAGGTCATCGGCATTCACGATAGCAGGCAAGAAGCTCCCCTGGGAGAAATATTATCTGTAGGCGCTGACGTTGATTTTATTGGGCAATTTTTCAAATATGGCGATGTGAATGTGCGAACCTTTGTGGGAAATATCCACTTGCACCATGTCCATCATCCCTATCAGGTCCGGCATATCATCGAAGAATTATGGAAACGCGCGCAAATTAAAGGGACCAGGGCCGAAAAGGCTGAACTCAAAACGGCTATTCTCGAACGGCTCAAAAATCCCGATCCGGTTGAACTAAAAGAGAAAACAGAACCCAAGGTTGAAGAAACCCGGGATAGATGGTCTTCCCCGAAAAAAGCAGGTAATCTCCTGAAGCTGCGCTTTGAGGCAGGCAAGACAATTATCTATCGCAAACATTGGGTAGTGCTCTTTAAACAAGCCAGTCTTCCCGGGTTCCTCGCAGCCATCTTCATTGCACTTTTAACCTACCAGGGTGTAGGGATTTTGTTCAGTCAGTTTGAAATTGTTATCCTAAACACATTTTTGTTGGGGGTACTTTCCCTAATTACCCTTTTTGTTATCGGTTGGGCTGTCTACCAGTATATCGATTGGAGTAACGATACCTTCCAGGTTACTGAAGATAAAATATTCGATATTGATCGCAAACCTTTGGGGAGTGTAGAAAGTCGCTCTGCTCCGATCGAAAATATTCACAGCACCAGATACGAACGGAAAGGTGTTTTGGCCTATATATTCAACTATGGCACAGTTTATATGGAAGTCGGTACCGCCAACTTTGCCTTTGAAGATGTCTTAAACCCCGCTGCAGTGCAACAAGATATTGACAATCGCCGTATGGCCCGCATCAACAAAGAAAAGAGAAATGAGCAACAAAAAGAACAGGATCGCATGATTGATTGGATGGTGGCGTATCATCAAAGCGCAAGTGATCTTGATCAAAATCTGGAAGATACGGACGACCAATCGGAAGATACGGACGATCAGGAAGAATGGCAAATTGACGATAGCGATATTTATTTGGAGTAAAGATGAAAAACAATCTCCTTGTCCCAATGCTCTGCGTTGGGGTACTGTAGACTAGCAACAACGCAGAGCATTGCTGCTAGAAAAAAGGTGTTTTGCGTAAGTCCTATGGAGTAAAGATGAAAAATAAATATCACTCTTTTCTAAGAATCACTCTCCTGACCCTGTTTGCTTTATCGTGCTCCCTCTTTTCCTCTATCCCGATGGAACCACAGCCTGGGGTACCAGAGGCTGCCCCGCAAGAAGAAGTAGAGCAGCCTTCACAGTCAGAAGATATATTTCCCATCTCCGACCTGCCCACAGGTATTATTGCTAAAAAAAACGGCACCTTATCCCTTTTTGACCGCGAGGGCTACACCCTCACACAGCTAAATGCGACAGGATTATCTTATGTCGATAAAAGCAACCTTCATATTGCAAAAGGCTTTTCGCAGGAGAATACCGGCTTATCCATCGTTTATTTTTCCATTGAGCAAAATAACTCACTACTTTTCAACAATTATGGGCAAATCTCCACCTTACTCTCCAATCCCAATTTTTCAGGGTTGGCTGGCGCGGAGGGAAAACCGATCATCGCCTTTACAACGGCTGAGTTTTCTGGCGAAAGCCTGATCGGTAATTTATATGTGGGGACAATCCAATCACTGCCAACAGCAGAGCCGGTCTTGAGCGATAATGATCCGCAGGGATGGGCGCTGGTTGCCCTGGCAGTGGATACCTATAATGAAGAGCCAATCGGGGTATGGTATAGCAAACGTCCCTGGGGTATCGGCGGAGATATTGTCTTTGACCCGCGCCGGACGCTCTCTTATCTTGATCTGCAAACAAGGGTAAGCTCCCAATACCTCGGAGCGGAGGCAAATCCTTCGGCAATCTCTACGGACCGAAAATGGTTGGCCTACACAAATGATACCAGCGTGGGAGCAGGCTCGGGTGCGATGGTGGTCCGCAACGTCCAGACGGGAGAGAATATCTCCTATCCCTTATTGGCCGCAGTCGATCAGCGCGGCGCAGGACAAGCATCCTTCTCCCCGGGTAATCAATATCTGGCCTGGATGGAGGGGAGCGGCTGGCAGATGGCTGAAGTACCCAATTTTCACTCAGTGGTGCGGGTGGGTAACATGAACGGGAACGTGATTGCCGAATTTGCGGATACCGCTTTCCTGGCGGTCTCTGGCCTGGGAACGGTCCAGCGCGTGGAACCAGTTGGATGGTTTGACGACAATAGCCTTGTTATCATGGCGCGCGGCGAGCTTTGGGAAGATGCGGTCTTGATTTTAGTCGATATCCCCACTAAAATACCAAGCTTATTGGCTCAGGGTGTTTTTGCTGGATTTACCTATCCATAATATTTAGTATAGTTCGTATAAATATAAAGAAACCGAAGTGCCAGGAACACGGAATTCCCGGTCAAGTGCCCCTCTTTTGTTTAGATAGTTCACGATAAAATCTTCTTCGTTAATCGAAGCGTTTTCATGAACATGGCTAAAGATAAACCAGACGCGCCCATCCAACTCATCAATTTCGTTTAGAAAATCATTCGGTTGCCCTTGGTGATTGCCCCCAAGAATGTAGGGGCTATTCTCAAGATGATATTTTGGGAGATAAAAAAGAAAAGCTGGTTCAGCAAAGTAATATACATAGATCGTATCATCTTCTTTGAAATGGTCTTTAATATAGCCCATGCTAGGGCGAATATGCTCACGATACAGTGGGGCTTTTAATTTTTCAAATGATGAACTAACTGGAGAATATAGAATATAAGCCGCAAGAAGTAGCGTTATGCCAAAAGATAAATTTTTAGACTTTATTAAAGAGCTGAGCTTATCAAGTCCTGCGCCAAAGAATAAAAGGAAAATTGGTACTGAAAAGAGCATCATCCGTTCTGCAAGTGGGTATTTCTGGATCAACCCCGCCACAAATGTAAAAGCCATTGTTAGAAGTAAAGCAAGTGCAACCTGCCATTTTGTACGCCATAGGAAAACGATCCCACCTAATAATAGGAGAAAAAGAATTATGGAATGTCCATCAAGACCAAGTGGATTTTGAAGGATACTTGCCCAAAATTTCCCGAACCATTGAATCGTTGGAGGGATTGGCACAAAGGCATCTTCCCAAAAAGAGCGTAAAAAATCACTTGCGGATAATGGTCGTAGATGAAACCAGTAGAGCAGGCTTGCACTAATACCAGAAAGAGAAAGATTAATAATTGCATAAGAAAGAGCCTTTTTGTCACGCTGCTTCAAGTAATGTAACGCAAGGACAATGCCTACAGCTGCTACAGTAAAGACCACGGAATGAGAAAACCATAAAATCATGATATTAGTAAAAGTAAAGAATATAATTTCGCGACTTGAGAAGGACTTCATAAGTTGGCTACTGAGCAAAACAAGGAGAAACAAAGAGGCAGCCACATCCCCCATATACTGTTTTGTTTCAGCAGAATAATAGATCAGAGTAGAGCTACTTGCAAATAAAGCAACAGAAAATATGGTCCCTGCCTTATTCAAATAACGTTTGGCCAGGATCGCAATCAAAAATAATGATGCACAACTTGTTAAAAGAGAATAAAGCCTGAAAGCATATTCGGAATCCCCAAAAAATAAGGTAGTGGTCTTCACAAAAAAAAGAAAACCGATCGGCGCGCCCTGCTGATAAGGTAAGGGTTGCTGGGTCAACTCCCAGAAAGATAGTTGGATGATATCCAAGGCTATCATGGCTTCGTCCAACCAAAGAGAGCGACCAGCGAGATAATGCCTGGCTCTAAATAAAATCCCCAAAGCTATAACAGCCATCAAGGCGAGGACAAAGAATTTCTCCGCTTTTTCTTTTTGCAAAAAAGAAGAAATCACATTTCTCATTCTACCCCTTTAAGCCTTTCCTTAAGTGAGATCAAGGCGTCCACTGGCGTCGGGTCTACTCCATAGCTCATCGCCAGGTAATAAGCCAGATAATCTCCAAAATGTAGCGCCGTCCAGATCTGCGAAAGCGGCGTTTTTCCCTTTGCATCATAGGCATCGGTGCTCAATCCCTCGAGCATAAAGGCCTTGCGAGTTATATTTGAGCGTAAGCGATTGCGGCGATGATCCGAAGCCGCGCGCAGAAAAAGATTATGCGTGTGAAGCATGACATCTTCAGGGTGGTGGTTTCCGGCCAGGGTATTATGATCCGCTTCAGGCAAAAGTGAAAAATTGGAACCTGCCTTGGCAATCTCGTTGATCTGGCCTGTCCAGCGGCGGGCAACTGGCGCAAGATAATTTGATCCAAAAACCGTGACCCAGCGTCCGACCGATTGCCCGGCATAGCGTTTGGCTGGATTTTTATGCACAGGAACATCTGCACGCAGCGCCTCCTGCTGAGATTTCAACTCTGCTACCGTTTCAGCGACATCAACCTGATCCGAGGGGATGAAGCCAGCCCGCACAAAGAGCGCGAGCAGCATCCCAAAGGAGAAGCCGACCGCAGCGCGGGGCTGTCCTCTATGTTCAAACTCCCAGAGAGGGATATCAGCAGATGCAGCCTTTTTGGCCAGTTTGCCGCCTGTGCTGAGAGCAATAAGCGTGCAATTCGCATTCAGGGCTGCCTCGAAGGCCGTCAGCGTTTCTTCGGTATTGCCCGAATGGGAGCAGGCGATAAAAAGGGTTTCGGGACCACTGGCGAAGGCTGGCAAGTCGTAGTCACGGTGGACGATGATGGGCACTGAGCAAATTGGGGAGGCGTATGAAGCGAGAAGGTCGGCACCGATTGCAGACCCGCCCATCCCGGCAATGATGATCTGTCGAATATTGGAGAGATTCGGTAAATCCTGTGTTTGACCCAAACGCCAGGCTGTGGCAAGTTGATCTGGAAGCCCGTCGATCTCGGCAAGCATATTTTGGGGATCAAGTTTTGCAAAATCCTGGTGATTATTTAGAAGCATAATTTGTCTATTCGTTGAAGGGGTGCTATTTTATTGTGATCTCGGCCAATCCAGCAAAAGATTTTCTATAAGTAAGCGCGCATTGACGTTCCGCTTGAGTTGACCAATCCCGTTTTCTACCGCGTTAAGGAGTTTTTTTGCCTCGGAAAGATTCAGTTTTTTGGCAAGGTTTTCGATCACTGCGCGGCGATCAAGATTGGCAATCGTATCTTCTTCGCCTGCGACTCGGAGCATCACATCCCGCCAGAGGGAGAGCCACAAGATGAGTGTTTCGCGAATACTATCTTTTTCTTTGGCGAGTTTCTCGGCATAAGAAAAGCGTTCCACACGGGAGGCTGCGAGAAGATTTTCGAGATCATCCAGTTTCTCATTCCGAAATTCAAGAGCAGATTCATCCTCCAGCAGGCGGAGGGCGTAGCCCGGTCTGCCCGCTGAAAGGGAGGCGATCAACTGCGCTTTGACATCATCAGCGCCTTTTTCGCGGAGAAATTCTTCGACCTGGAGTGTGGGCAATGAACGAAGACGGATCACTTCACAGCGTGAGACGATCGTGGGTAATAATTGCTCGGCGTTATCCGCTGTGAGAAGCAAAATGACCTTGCTGGGGGCTTCTTCGAGTGTTTTCAGAAGGGCATTTGCCGCGCTGGGATTTGCTTCCTGAAATCGATGTAATAATACGATCCGATATTTGGCCTGATAAGGAGAAAGCAAAACGCCTTTAAGCAACTCGCGAATTTGCTCCACTTTGAGGGTGCCGCCCTCCTGATCTGCCTGGATGATGTGCAGGTCGGGATGCTGCATCGCGGCGATTTGACGGCAATCTCTGCACTCGCTTTGCTCGCCGCAAAACTCTCCAGGCAAGGGGGGTTGAGGGCAATTTAGAGAACGCGCAAATGCCAGGGCCAGAGATCTGCGTCCCAACCCGGGCGGGCCGGTAAAAAGATAGGCATGCCGCTGTGTTTGATTGGCGACATGCTGGCGGAGCATATCCACCGCCCATTCATGTCCGAGAAGATTCCAGTTATTAGCCATGGGTATCCAGCTTTCAGTCCCTGAGCAGAGATGCAGCGAAGCGTAGTCGCCTGTATTTGAAGAGTGAAGAGCGGTTTCTCAGGAGCTGTCAGTATTATCGTTCATTCTCAAGCCCATCCCGCATTCGCTCAAAGGAATTGAATCGTTCGCGATGTAATTCGCCGCTTTTGAGCGCTTCGAGAACGGCGCAACCCGGTTCGTGTACATGGGTGCAGTCACTAAAACGGCAACGGGCAACGAGCGGAGCGATATCGGGGAAATAGCCATCAAGCTCTTCTGGCTCGGTATCCCAAAGAGCGAGGGATTTCCAACCAGGTGTATCGGCAACATAGCCGCCATTTTCAAGCGGTAGGAGTTGACGGAAATTAGTCGTGTGTGTCCCTCGATTGAGGGCCGCGCTTATTTCGCTTACGGCGAGTCCCAAACCAGGTTGCATCGTATTCATCAGGCTTGATTTTCCCACCCCAGAAGGCCCGGCCAGTGCAGAGAGTTTCCCCTGCAATACTTGTCGCAATTCCTCAACACCGATATTTTTCTCAGCCGAAGTATAGATGACCGGATAGCCAATTTTCTGATAATGCCCAAAAATCTCCCGGGCTTTTTCCTGCCCAACCAGATCAACCTTGTTGGCAACGATAATTGCAGGGATTTCCTGCTGTTCTGCGATGACAAGAAAACGGTCGAGCATACGCAAATGCGGGTCGGGACTGGCACAGGCAAAAACAAACAGGGCCTGGTCCGGGTTGGCAAGCAAAACCTGCCTATAGACGCCGCGAGGGCGAGGATCCATGCGGACGATGGCGCGATCACGGGGAAGGACCTCTTCGATCATACCCGTACCTTCCGGGAGAATGCTGATCTGAACCTTATCTCCAACGGCAATGAGATCCCCTTTACGACCTCCCTGTTTTAGACGTCCCCGCAACTGACATGAGATTGTCTCCTCTTTCCGCTCTCCCCCTGCCCCCTTCGAGGATGCTCCGCCAGGGTCGAGATTAACATCAAAGAAGCCCGATTGTGATTTTATAACCAGTCCCCGAAAGAATTTCTCGCTCATCACGGTTACGGTGTATCCGTTGGGATGCCGCCAATTGGAGTCGGCGTTTTGGTTACATTAAATTTGGTTTCAAACCAATACGTTGTCTGGGGGCTGCCATAATAATAAGATTCTGCGATCCGCCTGAAAACAGGTGCTGCATAATCTGAGCCTTCGCCAACATTTTCAAGAACAACCGCGATGGCAATATCCGGGAGTCCGGTATCTGCTTCAGCCAATGTATAGCCAGCAAACCAGGCGTGGGGAACGCCATCTGTTTCAGCGGTGCCGGTTTTTGCAGCAGTTTTAATGCGGTAGCCGCGCAAACGAAAATTTGCTGTGCCGCGTGGATTTTCGATGACACTGATCATCGCGTCTTGCAAGGTTTGTAAATACTCTGGTGAAAGAGGCAATGTGCTCCGGGCTTCAGGCTTGAAAACAGAGGTTGGAGCGCCACTAATGGGCTGAATTTTCTCGATCATTTGAGGACGATAAAGCGTGCCACCATTCCCGAGGGCTGCCATAAAACTGGCAACCTGCAAGGGAGTCACAAGGGTTGTCCCCTGCCCAATGGCATGGTTCACAGCCTGGATCGCGTCGGTTGGGTCTTCGATCATGCCCTGGGCCTCAGCCGCCTGTCCCAAACCGGTGGCCTGCCCAAGGCCAAAAGAGCGGGCCATATTCGAGATATCCGTCGTTCGTTGGGAGCTATATAAATCCAATCCGATATGCCAGTAGTAGGGATTGCAGGAGACCATCAGGCTTTCAGAGAGAGTCACCTCACCGCTGGGTTTGGTGTAGCAGGTATTCAAGTCTAGCGCATTTTCGGGGTCGAGCGCATATGAGGTCCGAATCTCATCCTGGCAATGTTCGTAAGTCCAGTCATCCAAAACGCGATCGTTTAATTCAACAAAATGATAGCCGCATTCATAAGGGGTTTCGGAGGTATATAAGCCACTGGAGAGAGCCGAAGACAGGGTGATCACTTTAAAAACGGAACCCAGCGGATATTGTCCCTGGGTGGCTCGGTTGACCAGAGGCTGGTTGAAATTATTGAGTAAGGCTGGCAAAGCCTGATTATTAACGTTGGTTGGTTCAAAGAGATTCGGGTCAAAACCTGGGGAGGAAGCCATCGCCAGGACGCGCCCGGTATCTTTTTCCAGCACAACTGCCGCACCAGTAAAACCCTTGATTGCATTCTGTGTGTAGAGTTGCAAGTCTTTATCGAGGGTGAGATATAAAGAAGAAGCCGGACCGGGATCGCTCTGTGCAAGGCGGGTAATAATTTGCCCCTCTGGACTGACAACATAAAGAGAACCGCCATGTTTGCCCGAAAGATATTCTTCGCCCCATTTTTCGAGTCCTGCATAACCGACTTTTTCACTTCCGCCATAACCGCGGCGTTGGTATTCTTCCAATTCCTCTGCCGGGATGGAAATTACATAACCCACAGCCTGCGGCCCGACACCGCCATCAAAATAATAACGCGCCTGATAAGGCGTTGCAAAAAGACCGCCGAAGTTCATCCGCAAAATACGCGCAGCTTCATCTGCTGTCACTTCCCCCACGGGAATATACCAATCTGCCCCCGCGTTGGCATAGCTGGCAGCGATCTCTTCGGGATTGGTTCCCGTTAGCTGGCTTAGCTCGTAGAGCAGCGTACCTTCAGAGTTAAAATCAATTTGACCCGGCACAATTCCCAATGCAACCGCATCTGCCTGCGTAACAATGGCATCTCCGTCACGGTCGTAGATATCGCCGCGAGAGGGAATTTGATAGTCCATCGCCAATTTATTTCCACCGACCAACTCAGGCAGGATCAGACCCTCATCCCACTGCACAAACCATTGTCCATCTTCAAGAGTCAGGGGTGCTGTCATCTCTCGCGTCAGATCCCCGGCGAGAACGGTCTTATAGGTCACACGGAAGGCAACTTGCGCCGAATTCGGGTTCGTGAGCGCAGAGAGAATTTCTGCTTCGATTTCGGTCAGGCTCATCGAATTCAAGGCATCTTTATAGCGGGTTGTAAAATCTTCCTGCGAGATCGAATCCTTGCTGAGTTTGCTGAGCATGCTATACATGGTGGCATAGCTTTCCACCTTATACGCTTCAATAAAAATAGTCATTGCCGCTCGTGCATCAGGCGCAGAAACAATTGTCACTGAAGGATCTGGCAAGGTTGCAGCCGGCTCATCCGTACTGCCAAAGGAGGGAAGCGAAATCGACCCGGAAGTACAGGAGGTTAATATCAACAAGGCTGCGAAAAGGTTTAACAAAAGACAGGTTTTTCTTTTCATTGTTTTATCCAAGATTTTCGCCGCGTAAAACCGCGGACGAGATTGTACAATCATAATTTAAAGAAGACTGGCAATGCTGAGGCATATCTGCCGAAACAGAAACTCCGGCTTTTTCAAGCGTCCTCGCAGTATGGCAGATCGGCAGCCCCATCACACTGGCAAAACAACCTGAAAAACTTTCAACGGGGTGAAATCCAGCATGCTGGATGGCATATCCGCCCGCCTTATCCAATGGATCACCGCTCTGGATGTAAGTATCCACCTCCGCATCCTCATAAGCACGCATCGGGACATCGCTAATGCATAAGTCGGTTTCCAGCATCCCACCTTCTGGATGATAGATCGCGATCGCGGTGTAGACCTGATGCGTACGTCCGCGCAGTTGCCGGAGCATTGCTTCCGCTTCGCGCGCATCCCGAGGCTTGCCGAGGATTTGATCAGCATCCACCACAGCTGTATCTGAGCCGATCACAATGCCCTCACCCCCTGCCCTCTCCCTGAGGGAGAGGGAGCTTGTACCTTCCTCCCCAGGGGGAAGGCCAGGATGGGGGACAGCCCGCGCCTTGGCTTCTGCCAAGCGCAGGACATAATTGGCAGGGCTTTCATCGGGCAGAATGCTCTCGTCTACATCAGCAGATGTGACATCGAAACCTAAACCAGTACAGGAAAGTAATTCACGTCGGCGCGGAGATTGCGACGCCAATAGTATTAAATGGCTTTCTTTTTTTATCACGAGGCGGATTCTAACACAAGAGCCGATTCACGTTGTACAATGGTACGAAAGTTGTCTAGTTGTGCTAATTCATATGTTGATTCGCTAAACCGCCCAAGGAGATCCTTTTGAACACCCTGAAAGAACGTATTCTGCAAGATGGTAAAAACCTCGGCAATGGCATCCTCAAAGTAGATGGATTCGTTAATCATCAAGTGGATGCCGTCTTAATGGATGAGGCAGGCAGATTATTTGCCGAGCTCTTCAATGACGTTGAAGCGACAAAAATTCTGACCGCCGAAATCTCCGGGATCGCTCCGGCAGTGATGGCAGGCAAATATATGAGGTTGCCCGTCGTTTATGCCAGAAAAAGCAAACCGATCACCATGCCCGATCAGGTATTTCTGACCCTCGCCCCCTCACATACCAAAGGCCGCACGGTTGAGTTGATCGTCTCCCCTGAATATCTCACCAACGGAGAACGCGTCCTGATCATCGACGATTTTCTTGCCAGCGGCGCGACCATCCTCGGGTTGGTTCGCCTGACTGAGATCGCAGGTGCAAAGGTTGTCGGCGTGGGCGCGTTGATCGAAAAGGGCTTTGAGGGCGGGCGTGAGACGCTTGAAAAACTGGGCTTCCTTGTCAAATCGCTGGCCTGCATCGCTTCGATGGATGGTGACAAGATCGTTTTTTCTGACTAGTTTTTCGTTAGGGCGACCGGCCGGTCGCCCCTATATTAAACCCATGAACTCAATCGTCATCCTCGATTTCGGCTCACAATACGCCCAACTGATCGCACGCCGTGTGCGAGAAAATCACGTCTACTGCGAATTATTCCCCTGGGACGCGCCAGAATCTCAGGTTCTCGCGCTCAAGCCCCAGGGTTTTATCCTCTCTGGCGGGCCTGCCTCCGTTTATGCGGATGGCGCGCCGCAAGCTCCTGCATATATTTTGGATTCAGGAATCCCGATTCTCGGCATCTGCTATGGGATGCAAGCCCTGACCGTTGCCCTTGGCGGGCAGGTGGATCCATCCACTGAGCGCGAATATGGTCACGCCGAGATCGAAGCCCTGATACCGGGGACGATGCTGGATGTGCTCTCCACAGTCTGGATGTCACACGGGGATCGAATCACAAAGTTGCCGGAGGGTTTCGTCGCGCTGGCAAAATCGGGGAACAGCCCCTACGCCGCAATGGGCGATTTTGAGCGCAAATATTTCGGGGTGCAATTCCACCCTGAAGTGCATCACACCCCAAATGGGTCCGAGATCCTGAAACATTTTGCCGTGGATATTTGCGGGGCAAAAGCTGATTGGACGCCGGATAATATCATCGAGGCCAGCGTGGAGGCAATTCGCAAACAGGTTGGGGATGAGCGCGTTCTCGCGGCTGTCAGCGGGGGCGTGGATTCATCGGTCGCGGCGGCGTTGGTACATAAGGCTGTTGGGGAGCAACTCGTCGCCGTTTATGTGGATACGGGACTGATGCGCAAAAATGAATCGGAGGAGGTTATTTCCGCTTTTCGGGAGCATCTTGGCGCGGAATTGGTCGCTGTGGATGCAGCTGATGATTTTCTGGGGGCGTTGGCGGGGGAGAGCGACCCTGAGAAAAAACGCCGGATCGTGGGGGAGAAATTTATCCGGATTTTTGAAGAGCAGGCAAAATCTGTGGGGCAACCCCGCTTTCTGGTGCAGGGGACGATTTACCCTGATGTGGTCGAATCCTCTGCGCCAGATCGGGATAAGGCGGCGAAGATCAAGAGTCATCATAATGTGGGGGGCTTACCGGAAGATATGCAATTTGAGCTGGTTGAGCCTTTGCGCTACCTTTTCAAAGACGAGGTGCGCGCAGTCGGGGAGGCGCTGGGGCTGCCGGAGAAGCTGGTTTGGCGGCAGCCATTTCCGGGTCCGGGATTGACCGTGAGATGCCTGGGAGCGGTGTCCCCTGATCGGGTGAAACGCTTAAGAGCGGCGGACGCGATCCTGCTGGAGGAGCTATCCAATATAGGCATGTTGGGTAAAGGCGCGGCGACATCCCAGGCTTTCGCGGTGCTGCTGAATGTGCGATCGGTGGGGGTGATGGGCGATCAGCGGACGTATCAGGAGGCGATTGCGATCCGGGCCGTGACGACGGATGATTTTATGACCGCCGGGTGGACGCAACTCCCGCATGAGGCGTTGGCGAAGATCTCGAGCCGGATCGTGAACGAGGTGGAGGGGATCAACCGGGTGGTGTATGATATTACGTCGAAGCCGCCCGCGACGATCGAGTGGGAGTGAATGTTAAAAGAACCGTCCTCCTGCACGGACTCGGGAGGGCCTCCCTTTCGATGGCATATCTGGCTAATCGGCTTCAAAGGGCTGGTTCCCAGCCAGCGATGCAGAGAGCAAAGTGCTCTCGGGGTGAGTAACAAAAGGAACTGCCGCACGTGTTCGGCGGGATAAATCCCTGCCTTAGTTCATGGAAGCCCTGCGGGCTGGGTGCTTTTAGCCCCGTAGGGGCTTTCACGAATTGAGGAAGGACTTCAGTCCGCACCGAAAAAAGAAGCGAAAACTAATGAAGAACAAAACCCTCCCCGCAGGCTGGTTCCCCGCCAGCGATGCAGAAAGCAAAGCGCTCTGGGATGAACGACAAATAGAATTGCACCTATCCGCCCGTAGGTAAACCCCGCGGGCTATGAGCTAAAGGACGATGCCTTAAAGGATGCTTCGCGAAATCGCCCTTGTTTGCCAGCCCCCTGCGAATAGCGTGAAAAATGTACTCTAACGACTATGACAGCATTTGAATATAAAGAAAAGCGATCGGCCAATGTTGCGTTATTGCACGGACTCGGCAGAGCCTCCCTTTCGATGGCATATCTGGCAAATCGGCTTCAAAGGGCTGGTTATTCGCCTTGCAATATCTCGTACCCATCGCACAAACACCCAGTTAAAAAGCTCGCAATGGATTTTGTCCTTCCAGCGATTGAACAATGTTTTAGGTATGGGTCCGAACCGATCCATTTCGTAACACACTCTCTGGGCGGGATCATCGTCCGTCAGTTGGCGGCTTCGAAGGCAAATATTAAAATCGGGCGCGTTGTGATGTTGGCCCCACCAAACGGTGGGAGCGAAGTGGTAGATACCTTGAGCAAATGGCCTTTCTTCGGTGCAGTGAACGGTCCGGCCGGGAAAGAGTTAGGGACGTCCGAAAATGATCTTCCAAGGTCTTTGGGTCCCGCGCCATTTGAGGTTGGCATTATCGCGGGGAATCGGACGATCAATCCGCTTTTATCAAAGATGATCGAGGGCGAAAACGACGGGAGGATGTCCATAGAAAACACAAAACTGGAGGGCATGGCAGCTTTTCTGGTTCTGCCTGTCAGTCATCCATTGATCATGTTAGACAGAAGGGTAGCGGAGCAAACAATTCATTTTTTGGAGCATGGTCTATTTCAGAAATCGCCGTCCGCATCGTGAATGAGGTGGAGTAGGTGCTTAGAAAAGCTTCACCACAGAGCCGTTGCTAATTCCGTTATGCCGTTACACAGTTTTGTTTTGCCGTTACACAGTTTCGTTTTGCCGTTGCCCAGTTCCGTTTTGCCGTTGCCAGTTCCGTTTTGCC
>JACNJN010000048.1:17579-21676 GCA_014382535.1 Candidatus Desulfolinea nitratireducens
GTTTTGCCGTTGCCAGTTCCGTTATGCCGTTGCACAGTTTTGTTTTGCCGTTGCCAGTTCCGTTATGCCGTTACACAGTTTTGTTTTGCCGTTGCCCAGTTTTGTTTTGCCGTTGCCAGTTCCGTTTTGCCGTTGCCAGTTCCGTTTTGCCGTTGCCCAGTTCCGTTTTGCCGTTGCCAGTTCCGTTATGCCGTTGCACAGTTTTGTTTTGCCGTTGCCCAGTTCCGTTTTGCCGTTGCCAGTTCACAGAATCTCGTTTCAAATGCCCCGTCTTTTTCACCGTGATATCTTGCTCAGGAATTGCTTTCTCATGTAAAATACAAGGTACATCCAGAAAAACGCAGGATACTCTTTTTCATTGGCAGGCCTGCCTGGCTTTAATCCCCAAGTCTATCTAACGTTTTTCTGGACACGGCTTAGTTCAACAGGGTTGATACGGCGGTTCTCACTTCCCTTCTGACCGACTTGATCTTTTTCGCCGTATCAACCCTTAACCGTTGGGCAGTTGTTTCTTAAAAAAATTTACTTGAGGATGAATACCCAAGCCAATGAATAAAGAGGCAAGATTAATCCTAGGTTTTACTCTCATTAGCAATATCATTGTGATCTACGCAATTATTTCCTTTGGTATTGGCAAATTTTTTATTTCTTGGTGGCAATCAAGCTCAAGATATATAATAGGTGTCATTGTTATTGCATTGATTTGGTATATCCTTTGGATTAAGCGAATTAATAATAAAAACGAATTCATCGAGTTATCAGACCTTGGCTACAAAGAATCATTATTACAAAACGCCGACAAAGATTTAACCATAAGCATGTGCCCTCAATGCGAGGTAGATTGCTATTATTTCTCAAACGATCCTGAAAAATCTCACATCCTGAATTGTTGGAATTGCCAGCATGTTTTTTCTTTTGCATGGTGCGATAAATGCGGTATGGGGTCAGATTTTATTAAAGATATCCCACAAAACCCGTCATCATGGGAATGCCCAGAATGTAATCAAACATATCCCTTATCTAGTGGAATTTTCATAAATGTTACAAATTCAATGTCGCTCAAAGACCTTCCTTTAAAAGTTCATCTAGGTTGGTTAAACAGGCAAATGAATTTTGAAAAAGAACAGGCTGCAACATCGATTTGGCTTATGTCAACATTAGTTTTAAGTTACACATTAATATCGCCAATAGTTGAATCTCTCAATGACACATATTTTAGAATCGACTGGTATCCAATATTAGCTGGGTTAATTTCAATAATTGTGTTTATTTCAACGTGGTATGGGTTTGTCTTATATCCAACGAAGTTGATGAAAAAAATTGCACAATCAAAAGATGAATTGTAAACACACAATATCTTGAACAATCCACCCGCCCAACAAAGCGTGCACACGGACTCGTGGGATGCGCCCCGCTATAATGAGTTGGTTCTGGCTAATGGAATTACCACTATAATGAAAGATATCAAGTCCCACCCACGAGCCGGTAACGCAAACCGTTGAAACTGTCGAAAAAGTCCCTTTTCAAAAAAGATTTTTGAAATGTGGGACAGAAACACTGAAAAGCACCTAGTTTTTTGTGTTCTGAGCAACATTTTGGCGATTTTTGAGCCTGTTGTGGGAGATTTTTATGAACATTTTTTGCACTAGGGGTTTTTCGACAGTCTCGTTAGCCCGCCTGACCACCCACCGCCGTA
This sequence comes from Candidatus Desulfolinea nitratireducens, assembly GCA_014382535.1. Lineage (GTDB taxonomy): Bacteria > Chloroflexota > Anaerolineae > Anaerolineales > Villigracilaceae > Desulfolinea > Desulfolinea nitratireducens. Next base: position 19,276 of record JACNJN010000048.1, read on the forward strand.
ACTCGTTTCCATGAGACCTATGGAGTACAGGAGCACACAAACTACCAATGAATCCTTCAAACATCATCACCTGGGAAGATAGGCTGACTCGCCTTTCGCTAGTACTCCTGCTACTGGCGACCGTTTACGGAATCGTTGCAGGTGCCGTTATCTCCATGTACTACGACATCATCCCGAATATGCGTTCTCTGGTAGACAACCTTGCCCCTGTTCAACTCATCCTCTACTTGCTCGCTGTCATCGTCAGTTTCTCCCATCTGCCGCTGGCCGTATCGGATGCCAGGCACAAACTTTGGACACAGGCCTCCATCCGGACATTGCTATTCATTGGCCCATTGATGGTCTTTCTGGGAACGGAAGGCCTTATCTCTCATTACCTGTGGTGGTTCGCCGTTAGTGAGACAGATCGGATCCACATGCTTCATCACACCGTCTTCGCTAGTGCCCCTCTGACTCTGGGCTACTGGCTTGTGGTCCGTTGGTGGTGGCGACCAGCCGCGCTCAGCTCGGCGCAGTCAATCTCGCCCGGGGTCTGGCTGGTCAGCGGGACAGTGCTTGTGATGGTCATGATGACCATAAGCACTTTGGCAGGTCTTGTTTCTCCAATAATCTTCGGAGTGACAGCGATAATCGGGCTCTTGGCGTTACTGGTTATATGGCGGGTTGTGGGCTAACACCGGCATGAACCCGACGCGCTCCGCTATCGCTCCGCGCGCGGGTTATGCCGAACGTTGAAACTGTCGAAAAAGTCCCTTTTCAAAAAAGATTTTTGAAATGTGGGACAGAAACACTGAAAAGCACCTAGTTTTTTGTGTTCTGAGCAACATTTTGGCGATTTTTGAGCCTGTTGTGGGAGATTTTTATGAACATTTTTTGCACTAGGGGTTTTTCGACAGTCTCGTTGGGCGCATAGAATCGATACCCTGGAATAACGATAATTGAGTGTACTGGATAAGAAAATCATAGAGGAACAATTATATGTGGAAGGAAAAGTTAGAACTTTACGATAAACTTGTCACAAAATGCCCCAGCTTTGATAGAAAAGGAAAAACAGTGCCATATACATCTGCAAATGGCTATATGTTTTCTTTGCTTAATAAAGATGGGGAATTAGGATTTAGGTTTTCAAAAAAAGTTCAGGATGAGTATATAAAAGAATTTAACACATCTATATTTAAGTCTCACGGAGCAGTAATGAAAGGATATGTATTAATTCCCGATCATATGCTTGAAGATTTGGATAAGTTATCCGCATATCTTAACGAAAGTTTCGATTATGTAATGACATTGGAACCAAAATAATTTCTATCCTTGTCAGGAAATTTCATAAAAATGCACCAAACAAAGCCTTCTTCAGGAATTCCGTCTGCGCGAGATGGCATCGGGGCAGGCACAAACCGTTAGGCAAATGGCTTACAAAACAAGTAGGAGATAAAATGGATTACCGAATGACAAAAGATGAGAGAGAAAGCTTTCTCGCAGATCTTCATGTAGGCGTAATAGGGATATCATCCCCTAAACGTGCCCCAATTTTATTACCAATTTGGTATACCTATGAACCAGGTGGAGAAATCAATTTCATCACAAGTAAAGATTCAAAGAAAACTCAACTCCTGGCAACAGCAGGCCGTTTCACATTATGTGTCCAGAATGAAGATCCACCCTACCAATATGTTAGTGTAGAGGGTCGAATAACATCAACAGAAGATGCAGGTCATGAAAAAGATTTACGGCCGATAGCCTATCGTTATCTTGGCAAAAAGGAGGGCGAAGAATATGTTGAAGAGACAAAGGGAGTTGAAGAATTGCTGATTCGGATGATGCCTGAAAAGTGGTCAACAGCCGATTATGGGAAAGAAATTGCCTGACCCCACGCATCCCCCGTCTTCGCCTAGCTCTGCGGGGTGAACGACCGTCCCTGCTTCCATTTCAATGGCATAAATAACTAATTGGTTTACGGCAATAAAAAAGGCAGCCTGAATAGCTGCCTTTTTTATTGTCTTCATTTCATCGAAGCTGAGCAAACGCGCTTCGGTTTTCAAAGAATTATGCCAGGACCTTTTCCAACTTATCAAGGGCTTGCTCCCACCCCGTTCCGGCACTCTCATGCCCAATATGACTTACCGTGACGGTCGTTTTACCATCGGCGTGCGCGAAGGTCACGGTCACATCCATACTGACCGGCGTCCCTTCGGGCATGCCCATCATTTCAGCCGTCATCAAATTTCCCTCGGCATCAGACATGCCATCGGTAAAAACCAGGCGTTCCATCGGTTTCACTTCCTTGTAGCTGCGGATTCCGGTGAAAGCATCCACTAATTCCGGTTTATGTCGTCCACTTTAGCGAAAAACAAAACTGGTGAATGGATTATACATCAAGCGGACGACATGCCCTGCTCAG
>JACNJN010000223.1 GCA_014382535.1 Candidatus Desulfolinea nitratireducens
CAGTCCAGGAATTGCTCGGACACAAAGACGTCAAAACCACCATGATCTACACCCACGTCCTCAATCGCGGCCCAAAATCTGTTCGCAGCCCCCTCGACGATCGATAACAACACGGGCGACCCCGCCTCCGCCATCGCCTTTAACTTTAAACCCCTTTAAAAAGGTTTTCTTCGCCTGCACTGTGCGTAGGCACACGTGTGAACTTAGTGCTCTTTGTGGTGGGGAAGTTATTACACTTTGCTCAACCTTTTAACCTTCTACCTGCAACTTTAAACCTTCCCCTTTCCTCTTTCACTCCTCATCCTTCTTCAAGAACACCTTCTGCCACTCGAAAAGCCGATTCAACGCCTCGATCGGGGAAAGAGAATTCATATCCAGTTTTTCCAGTTCATCCAGCAAAGGATTGGTTTCGGGGAAAAGGGTCACTTGCTCCGCCGCCCGGGGATCAATTCTCACCGCCGTCCCGGATGATTTTTCCAGCTCCGACATGATCTCGGAGGCGCGCGCTACAACGGAGCGGGGTAATCCTGCCAATTGCGCCACGTGGATCCCATAGGACTTATCCGCGCCACCGGGGATGATCTTATGCAAAAAGACCACCCTCGCATCCGCTTCACTCACCGCGACATTATAATTTCTTACCCCGGGAAGCAATTCGGATAATTGTGTCAGTTCGTGGTAATGGGTTGCAAAGAGGGTCTTGGCGCGCAAATCCGGATGGTTATGGATATGCTCCACCATCGCCCAGGCAATTGAGACCCCATCATAGGTGCTGGTTCCGCGCCCGACCTCATCCAGAATGAGCAGGCTCCGTGGAGTGGCATGATGAAGGATATTTGCGACTTCGACCATCTCGACCATAAAGGTCGATTGCCCGGCGTGGATCTCGTCCTGTGCGCCGATCCGGGTGAAGATGCGATCAACAAGGCCGATTTGCGCGCTTTTGGCTGGGACGAAGGAACCGATCTGCGCCATCAGTACGATCAGCGCCGCCTGCCGCAAATAGGTGCTTTTCCCCGACATATTAGGTCCGGTGATCACCCGCACAACCTCACCTTTTTCGATGATGATGTCATTCGGGACGAAGCGTTCGCCGCGCAGGGATTCTTCAACGACGGGATGCCGCCCCTCGCGGATGTCGAGCTGCGCATCATCCCTGACGATCGGCCTGCTATAGCCTCCCAGGGCAGCCGATTCGGCCAGGGCAGCCAGCGCGTCCAGCTCGGCCAGCGAGCGGGCCGATTGCAATAATTGAGAGACGGACCCAGCCAGTTTTGTGCATAACTCTTTGAAGAGACGCGTCTCGATTTCACGGATCCGCTCTTCGGCATTCAAAACCAACGTCTCGTATTCTTTCAACTCAGGCGTGATATATCGCTCGGCGTTGACCAGAGTCTGCTTGCGAATATAGTGCTCGGGGGCCTTATCAACGACAGCCTTTGTGATCGAGATATAGTAGCCAAAGACCTTGTTATAGCCCACCTTGAGGGTTTTTATCCCCGTCCGCTCGCGTTCAACCGCTTCAAGATTGGCGATCCAGTCGCGGGCATTGCGGGAGGATTCGAGGATATTATCCAACTCACCCGCATATCCAACTCGGATCACGCCCGTATTCTGGAGGGTTGCCGGGGGCTCCTCTGAAATGGCAGCCTCTAAAAGGGCGAGCTCCTGATCACATGGCGAGAGCAAGTCCAAAATCCGGGCCAGAGACGGCACTTCATCCACAAAAAGGTTTTTAATGACAGGGATGCTTCCGAGGGTTTCGCGCAAGGCCACCAGATCACGCGGCTGGGCGTATCCGGATAAAATCCGGTTGCTGAGACGTTCAAGGTCAGCAAGGGGTTTCAGGGCGCTCTGAAGTTCTGCGCGAGGCATCCCGTTTTGATAGAAATGATCCACGCCATCGAGACGCTCGGTGATTTCCTGTATATCAAGGAGGGGCTGGCTGACCCACTGCCGGATGAGACGCTTGCCCATTGGGGAAACGGTTTGGTCGAGCACTCCCAGCAAGGAGCCCTCGATTTTGCCGCGCAGGGTTTCGGTCAGCTCAAGATTGCGGCGGGTGGCGGCGTCGAGGGTCATGAATTCGTTCAGGCTGTAAACGCGCAAATTGGAAAGCAAACTGAGCGCTTTCGGCTCGGTCTCCTTGATATATTGCATAATTGCCCCCGCGGCACGTGTGGCGAGCTGGCGATTTTTCAGTCCAAAACCATCCAGGGTGGAGGCCCCAAAATGAGTTTGCAATATTTCGGCACAGCGCCCGGATTCAAATCGCCAGGCCGGCCAGGAGGTCAAATGGCTGGAGATTTCACCGTTGAGCCTCAGATCGTCGGGATAAACAACCTCGGCTGCACGTAAGCGGGTTAGCTCGGCACGGACAGGTGTCAGGTCGGCGGCGTCGATTTCGGTGACGGCAAATTCCCCGGTCGTGATATCCGCGTAGGCGATCCCCGCTTTTCCGTCATGAACGACCAGCGCGACGAGGTAATTATTAGCATGACTTTGTAATAGCCCCGGTTCGACGATCGTCCCCGGCGTGACCACGCGCACCACCTGACGGGGAAAGATCCCCTTCTTGGGCTGCTCGCCGATCTGTTCACAAATGGCTACATGGTAGCCTTTTTCGATCAGCCTCGAGAGATAATTTTCAACGGCATGATAGGGGATTCCGGCCAGGGGTGTTTTCTCGCCGTTCCCGATTCCGCGCGAGGTGAGCACTATATCCAGTTCGCGGGCTGTGATGACCGCGTCTTCGCCAAAGGTTTCGTAGAAATCCCCCAGGCGAAAGAAGAGGATCGCGTCTGGATGTTGGGCTTTGATATCAAGATATTGTTGGCGGACTGGGGTATTTTCGGGTTTGACCATAGGTCGATTCTAACATGAAGAAAAGCTTTATAATAATGAAAAACATTCAGGAGAATAGCATCTGCGAACTGGTTTTGTTCCGTCAGGGACAGAGCGATAGGAAATCCGAATAAGTCCTCCCGCAGGTTATTGAAACCTGCGGGAGGTTCAAAAGCAATTTAGCTTAATAACATCAATAATAAATCTCGATGGGAGAACAGCATGTACAAACTGGTTTTACTTCGTCATGGACAGAGCGAATGGAATTTATCCAATCGCTTCACGGGCTGGACAGATGTTGGGTTAACAGAGCAGGGACGCGCTGAAGCGCACAGCGCCGGAACGCTCTTGCGAGAGGCTGGATTCCGTTTCGATGTGGCCTATACCTCCGTTTTGCGACGCGCTATCCAAACCTTGTGGGTCGCCCTCGAGGAATTGGAACAGGAATGGATTCCTGTTCACCGCTCCTGGAAATTGAACGAACGTCATTATGGCGCGTTGCAGGGATTCAATAAAGCGGAGATGGCCGCCAAAGAAAGCGAAGAACAGGTTTTGATCTGGCGCCGCAGCTACGATACGCCTCCGCCAGCCCTCGAGTTGGAAGATGAGCGTCATCCACGTTTTGATCCGCGTTACGCAGATCTTTCGGCAGATGAGCTGCCTTCCACTGAATGCCTGAAAGATACCCTTGAGCGCGTTTTGCCTTATTGGGAAAGTGTCATCGCACCAGAAATTAAATCTGGTAAAAATCTTCTCATCGCCGCACATGGAAATAGTCTGCGGGCGATGGTCAAATACCTCGATAATATCTCCGACGATGAGATCACTGGCTTGAATATCCCCACAGGGATCCCGCTGGTCTACGAGTTGGATGCAGACCTGAAAGCGATCAAAAGTTACTACCTCGGTGATCCCGAAGCCGCCAAAAAAGCCGCGGCAGCAGTTGCCGCACAGGGGAAGGCGAAAAAATAAACAGCAAATAATTAAAATTGACTTCTTGCATATGTGCTCCCGGCGGCGTCCCCGCCGCCGCCCTAAAGGATGCTACGCAAAGGACGGCGGCTAGAGCAGAGTCAAAAAGGGACTTTTGCAAGAAGTCAATTATGTTTTGAAAATATCTTTGTGATAAACTTTTTGCGTAAATCTCGGAGATGAAAATCAATGAATACGATTACTTTGATTATTAACTTTAGTTTCGCCAAACTTGGCGACAGCACCTTGAAAAACAACGAAAAAAGATGA
>JACNJN010000034.1 GCA_014382535.1 Candidatus Desulfolinea nitratireducens
TAATTGCATTTCGCTAATCTATCACAGTTTCAATGAATTTTCACAACTATCGAGTTATTTATATGGCGGCATGTTTTTTGGGGATGTGGTCCACACAGGGATTGATATTCCCACCGACAAGGGAACGCCGATCATCGCCGCCGGGCCAGGAACAGTGGTTTGGGCAAATTGGGGTTTTTTCAGCGGCTGGGTTGAGAACGAGAATGACCCTTATGGGCAGGCAGTAGCGATCAAACACGATTTTGGCTATCAAGGGCAGCCACTATACACCGTTTACGCACATATGAGCAGGATCGATGTAACGCGCGGCCAGTGGGTGAATACCGGAGATCAGCTTGGTCTGGTGGGCGCTACCGGACATACTACTGGCCCCCATCTTCATTTTGAAGTACGGGTTAGCGAGAATGATTTTTTCTACACCTACAACCCCGAGTTGTGGATCGCCCCTCCTCAGGGTTGGGGAGTATTGGCGGGCAGAGTGGTAGACGAGAAAGGTTCACCGCTCAATCATTATTTGCTTCGTGTAAGATCTTATGAGAGTGAGCAAATTCGCTGGGTTCGCTCTTATGGTCCACGAGTGGTCAACAGGGACGATTATTATCAAGAAAATCTTGTCCTGAGCAATCTTCCGGCAGGTTGGTATGAACTTCATATTGACAATGAGCGGGAGGAATATCAATATCAGATCCAGATTTTTCCTGGGCAGGTTAGTTATTTTACATTCAAGGGGTTGGAGGGGTTTGACTTTATTTTACCTGAAAATCCCGGTATGGAAGGGCTAACACCCTTACCGGATAATTAACCTTTTCGCGATCTAGCCGCACCACATTCAGACGGTAAAAACTTGACGGACTGAACATCTGTGCTATAATTATTTTTAATTGACAATCGACTATAGACTTTTGGAGAATGAAATGGCAAAAAGTAGAAAACACAACACAAAAAATGACGAGGCTCGCCAGGCAGTACTGGATAAAGCGCTTGGCGATATTATTAAACGGTATGGTGAAGGCTCAATCATGAAGCTTGGGGATGCGCATGGTCTGGAAACAGACGTGATCCCAACCGGCTCCCTTTCCCTCGATATTGCGCTTGGCGTTGGCGGGATCCCGCGAGGACGCATCACTGAAATTTATGGTCCTGAATCATCGGGGAAAACTACTATCTGTCAGCATATTGTCGCTGAAACACAAAAATTGGGCGGTATAGCAGCATTTATTGATATGGAACATGCCCTTGATCCCAGCTATGCACTTAAGTGCGGCGTGGATGTTGATAATCTGCTCATCTCTCAACCAGATACCGGCGAACAGGCCCTGGAAATTGCCGAAACATTGATTCGTTCTGGCGCCGTGGAAATCGTGGTGATCGACTCAGTTGCCGCCTTGATTCCTCGCTCGGAAATTGAGGGAGATATGGGCGATGCCACAATGGGTGTCCAAGCCCGCCTGATGTCGCAGGCCTTGCGCAAGCTTTCTGGAGCCATCCACCAAACAAAAACTGCGGTTATTTTCACCAACCAACTCCGCCAAAAGATCGGTGTGATGTTTGGCAATCCTGAAACAACCACCGGTGGGCAGGCACTCAAATTTTACGCATCTGTCCGGCTTGATGTGCGCCGCATCCAATCCATCAAGGTTGGGGCAGAAATTATTGGTAACCGTACCCGAGTGCGCGTGGTGAAGAACAAGGTCGCTCCGCCCTTCCAAAAAGCGGAATTTGATATTATGTACGATGAAGGCATCTCGAAGGTCGGTGATTTGCTTGATCTGGCAACAGAAGCAGATATCGTTACAAAACGCGGCTCCTTCTACTCCTACGGCGAAACCCGCCTCGGACAAGGTCGCGAGAACTCGAAAGAGTTCCTGCGCCAAAACCCCGACATGGGTGAAGAGATCGAAAACATAGTCCGCCAGCAGATGCTTGGTGAGGAGATGGTCGTCCTTGTTGATGAAGAGGTAGATGAAGAGATAGAGGTAGAGGTGGATAACCAGGTGGAAGAATAGGCATATTCATTTTATCCGTATAAAAAGAGCAGCCCGGTGTGGGCTGCTCTTTTCTATCCGGAATATATGCTAAAAAATGTCTATATCGCACCAAATATCATTTTACCGGTTCTTAATAATTATCTCGTTCGTATAGGGCAAGAAGAGTGGCGCGACTTCGCACCCAAAGCCAAAAGGTTTGGAGAAGCATCCCAACGCTGAAAGAGGCCAAGCCAACAAAAAGTCCTGTCGTTTTCCCCCAGGCTACACCGCCCCACAGCAATAATCCTGTCACAACAAGGAAAACAACCACGGCTTCTGAAATTCCCCGTGTTTTGCCACTGTTCAACAAAGCCCCCTGATACCAACTTTGGAGGGTATTCAAAGCAGGTAAGAGGATCCCAATCCAAAGTCCGGTGCGCGCAATTTCAGTCAATGAAGGCGAGAGAGCCGAAATATCCCGAAGCCAGAAGATGGAAAGCGGAGTAGCGGCGATAAGAAGCAAGGCAGCGGTCGTTGCTGTAGAGAGTATCCCGGCAAATCGGCGCAGAGATTTTGTGGAAAGAGATTCGTCCAAAAGAGCAACAACGACTTCATTGAAGGCAACTCCCATACTGCGTAACATAAAAATAAATCCGGAGACTATTGGCCAAACGGCCAGGGAATCCAGTGCCATTGGCATCCGACCGAGGGCTGCGCTGCCTATAGGTTGAATCAATAGCGTAAGAAGTGATGTCATCACCAGGGGGATATAAAAGGAGGCAAAGGCGCGGTAGTTAAGGGCAGGTTGAATATCGGGAGCAGGTTTAAGCTCCTCGCGCAGAACCGGCTGGACACGGAATCCGATATAAATCGCTTCGGCAGTCACTCCAGCAGCAACAGCGCTGGTTGCGACAATAATTCCAGGCAATTTGAGAATGTAGCCAATACTCAATACAAGAAAATCCATTCCTAAACGAACACCGGTCCCTACTCCAATGATATTGGAGTGACCAAAACGAATCATGACGCCCTGATTTAATCTGCGGTAGGCGATTGTCCACGTCCAGGGGGTCATGATGAGCAGGCCGATTCGGGCAGGTTCGATAATCTCCGAGGGCGCCCCAAGGAGACTTTCTGCGACGAAATAATAAAGGGGAGTGGCGGCAACGAGAAGGTGGAGGGCTGTCAATAATCCGCCAGCAAGGAGCATATAATTACGTAATTTTTGATAGGAAGCCCAATCTTTACTAAGTGCGGTGGAGGCGGCCAGAAGCATAATAACCGGAGCTTCGATAATCAGAGCAAGTGGAAAAACAATCCCACCGTAGGCAGCGAGGTTGATTTTTGGGTCAGCAAGGCGAGCCACAAAGGCGCTCAGAATGGGCATTTCCATGCCCATCAGAAGCCAACTTGCAGCCAGGGGCCACCAGACTGTGAATATTCGGCGTAAAGGCAGCGGGGAATTCTGTGCTGATGGGGTCATTCTAATTCACCTATATTTTCCGTTGGTAACATCAAAATTCCAGGGATTGCCAGTAGAGAAATTAGCGCACTCCAGAAAAATGCGGATTGTAAACCAATCGCATCTCCAGCCATGCCCACAAGCAACATGACCAAAGAGCGTAATAACGAAGACATTGTCAGGTAAATACCGTTCCCAACTGCGCGGTTATCTGGAAAATGATCCTGAACAAGTGCGAGCAATACTGGCCCAGAGGAGAGACTCGTAAATCCAAGAATAAGCAAAATCGGGATCAGCATCCAATCTGCGGAATACAAAAAAGCCAACATTAGCAAGGATGAAATAACTGTTATCCATAATAAAATGGATTTTCGTCCCAGGCGATCACTGAGAGAACCACTCATAAGTGCCCCGGCAACTCCAGCAATTTCTAATATGGAGAGTGAAGCTCCTGCCATCCAAAGACTGGCTCCGTTGAACCTCATATATATTGGCAAATAAGTCGTCATGCTGACGGCGAGGAACATACGAAAAAAAAGGGCAATGGCCAATGGCAAAAAGAGTGGGCGAATTTTGGGAACAATGCTCTGCAAACTACCTTTTTCTCGCATATTTACAGGTGTATCACGCAGACGCAAAAACAGGATCAG
>JACNJN010000118.1 GCA_014382535.1 Candidatus Desulfolinea nitratireducens
GAAACACATAAAATCGGTGTTTTGATTTTAGGTATTTTCACCTTAATGGTTGGAGTCAGCGCGCGAGCAGGTGCTTTTTTCATCTTTCCTATGTTGGTCTTATGGGCCGGGTGGGCTTTTCGGGGTCAAAATAAATATTCGTTTCGACTAGCAGGAATAATACTTCTTACTGTTTTAGCAGCATTTTTGCTTACAAATACCATCTATCCCCGATTGGTCGTTGAACCGGGCAATCAAACATTTGGTAGCTTTTCATATATGCTTTATGGCCAGGTCGAAGGAGGGAGTGGTTGGCATAGTGCCATCAAAGACCTACAAACCAGAGACCCTGAAGTGGTGCTTCGCGCAACAGCACAAAATTTTCTTGCGCACCCTACAAGTTTACTGATTGGAATAGCCAAATCTTATAGGGATTTCTTTATCCCAGGGGAACCGGGAGTTTTCAGCTTTTATTCACCGCGTGGAAACAGCGCAGTACAAATATTTCTTTGGCTTGCAGGATTGGCTTTACTTATATGGGGAGGGGTTGTTTTAATAAAAGAAAGGGCATTGTCTACATCTTCTTTATGGTTGGCTTGTTTTTTTGGCGTATTTCTTTCCATTCCATTCCTACCTCCGGTGGATGGGGGGAGAAGATTTTACGCCAGTACCATGCCTTTCTTTTTTATCTTACCCACAATTGCGATCAGTTCAATTTTTCCAAAAATGCAACACCAAATAAAGGATAATATTTCAGATAGGCACGTGCACAATACAGCTGTTTTATTAATTCTTTTGACAATTATTGCCCCCCTCATTATCCTAAATTTGAGCACGGCTCCAACTATTCCTGAAATTACCTGTCCCATAAACCAAGAGCCATTTGCGGTAGAGGTTCATTCGGGAATTTATATAGATTTGGTAAATAACGATGAGATGTCTTCCTGTGGCTATGCCCCTGAAATCTGCTTGAGTGATTTTGAAGCAAATGGCACAGAAAAAAACATAGATGATTTTTACATGGAGTTGCTTGCTCAAGCTCACTCTGCAGATTCAACTATTCGTGTATTTCCGGCCAATGATATGGTTAATGACCGTTTGGTTTTCTTCTTGGGAACGACCGATCAACTTCAATCCAATAGAGATGCCCCTTTGGTGACAGGTTGTGCAACAGAGATTGAAATTCAAACTCAAAATCGACCCGGAATTTATAAAATTGAGACCAGCAGTACAGATTTTGCTACACAGTGACAAACAAAAACAGATACCAAGTTTAATATGGTGTCTGGTCTGGTTCTGATCGTATAGTTTTGTAATTATTTCGCGAAAAATATGAAACCACACCAGAGACAGCCCGTCGCTTCCTCGGTGATCAGACAATTTTGAAATTCCGCAAACTTAAAGAGCGTTGCGACCCGCAAAATTTGCTTTCATCTGATCTTTATCAACGAGTTTTTGCAAAATAGCCAAATAGAACGAATTGACATTTTCCTTTGAAGTCGGTACACTACAAATAATTATTGGAATCATGTCTAATCATGGAGGAACTATGAGTACTCAATATCAACTGGTGATGCGTAACGGTCCAAACCCGGGTGCGACCTATTCTCTTGATGCTGCACAATCAACGATCGGACGTGATCCCGGAAATACGATCTCGATCAATGACGCAGAGATTTCACGCTACCATGTACGGTTGACCGCGCAGGGGGGGAAGATTGTTCTCGAAGATACTGGATCAACCAACGGCACCATGGTCAATGGTAAACGGATCTCAGGACCTCATGTCCTCAAAGCTGGGGAATTGGTTGCATTGGGTGAAGGCATATCATTCGTATTTGAAGCCCTCAGCTTTGACCCTGACGCGACAGTAGTTTCCTCATCATCTCAACCGGCAGCTGCTCCGCGTCAACAACCAGTGGCACCGCCACCTCCACAAGCGTACGCAGGTCAGGTACCTGCTGGCCCGGCACCGGTCGCACCTCCTTCCGCCTCACAAACTGGGAAACGATCCGCTCTCCCCGTGGCCCTTGGCGTTAGTGCATTGGTACTCATCTGTGCGTGTGGCGCTTTTTTCTGGTGGGTGGATGCCACCTTGCGTTGGTGCACATTCTTTCCCTTCATCGCAGGATGCGGGTAAATCAAAACTCTCGCCCCCGCAGAGCTATCTCTGCGGGGGATTTATTTTTTTACCACAGGAGATAAAATGGACGAAACAAACGAACCCAAAACTACAACAATGGCAGAAACCAACAATTATATGATCTGGAAAGCCGAAGAACCAGATGGCGAAACAACCTATCATATCGAGTTAAATAACGTCACCCTGCATTTCTTTGAAGAGGAATGGAAAGAATTAGTTGATTTATTGCATAGCCTGAAATAGCCCATGAAGAACAGCATTACCGATATCCCTGGAATCGAGATAGGTCACGCACAGGATGACGAAGCCCTTACCGGTTGCACTGTAATCCTCTGTCGGAAAGGTGCGGTCGGTGGCTTGGATCAACGTGGCGGCGCGCCGGGCACACGGGAAACCGATTTGCTCAACCCCGTCAACATGGTCGAGAAGATCCACGCTGTACTGCTATCGGGCGGCTCCGCTTTTGGGTTGGATGCGGCAACAGGCGTAATGCGCTACCTCGAAGAGCAGAAGATCGGATTAAATGTCGGCGTGGCGCGAGTACCCATTGTCCCCGCAGCTGTCTTATTCGACCTCGCTCTGGGACGCGCAGATATCCGCCCGGACGCTGAGATGGGCTACAGTGCCGCTGCATCCGCTTCGACAGAAAATACAGGGGTCGGCAATCTTGGTGCAGGGACCGGGGCAACCGTCGGTAAAATATTGGGAATGAAACAGGCGATGAAAGCCGGTCTGGGGACGGCCAGTATGGAAATCGGAGGCGGAGTCATCGTCGGGGCGATTGTGGCGGTCAACGCCTTTGGGGACGTGATCAACCCACAAACGGGAGCAATTTTGGCCGGCGCACGATCCGCCGAAGTCGGTCCCCTTAAATTTGGTACTGAAGGTGAATTTGCCGATACGCTGAGGGTCATGCAAACTTTATCCGGTCGCACTGTAATGAAGTTTGCCGCACGAGGCAATACCGTAATCGGTGCAGTAGCGACAAATGCCAAACTCAGCAAATCTGAAGCGACAAAGGTCGCTCAAATGGCCCAGGATGGTCTGGCACGCACGATCCGCCCGGCCCATACGATGCTTGATGGCGACACAATTTTTGCGCTTTCAACGGGAAATAAAAAAGCGGATGTCTCAACTGTAGGTGCCTTTGCCGCCGAAGTGATGGCACAGGCAATTTTGCGGGCGACAGAAGAGGCTACCTCTATTGGTGGGATTCTGGGGGTAAAATAATTTTCGAGTAGAATTGCCCCATGAAATCTAAATATTTTCCTATTGCCCTTTCCTTGGCCCTGCTCGGCATTTTAATGACCGCCTGCCAGCCTACAACGCCTCCCGAACCCACGCTCGATCCAGCTCAAATTGCAGTTGAAGCATTGGCAACTATCCAGGCAGAATATACGCAGACCGCCCAGGCTGTCCCGCCAACCCCTCTCCAAACCGAAACACCCATCCCCAGCCCAACCGCGATCCGCACCCCACCAGCGCTGCCATCCATCTATCAATCGGCGATACTACATCCTCAGGATACGCCACGAACCTATACATCTGATACCTGCCAATATCTCAATGCCAAATGGGATCCAAATAATAGCGCACCTGGGACCGTTGTCATGGTGGTGATGATCCACTGGATTACTAGTGGCGTGCCCGATCAGCTCTATCAAATTAATGCAGGAGAACTTCGTAAGCTTCTTGAAAATTTCCATGAACAAGGATTTATGGCGATTACGATGGAACAATTAGCTGGTTTTTTAGAAACTAACGCAAAGATACCCTCTCGTTCAGTACTATTACTTGTGGATGACACACACCACTCCCAGTATTTTAACAAGCATTTTCGTCCTTTTTACGAAAAATATGGTTGGCATGTTGTCAATGCGTGGATCAGTGGGCCTGCTATTCTTCAGACCACCAGAGATGAAAATACAGCCCTCGCTCCAGAAGGCTGGATAGATTACCAAGCTCATGGCTATATTCATAATACCCCAATGAGTAATGCATCATCGGATGAATTTCTATTTGGAGAGTTACAAGGGTCAATATCAGACCTTCAAGAACATTTCAATAAAACGCCAATCGCGATCATCTGGCCCGGGGGCGGTTTTGGTGAGCGACCAGTACAAACAGCGCGTGACCTTGGGTATAGGTTGGGATTTACCACCAATCCACGCGGCCCGGTGATGTTCAATTGGGTTCCCCAAACAGATATCAAAGATGAACAGCGTCCTTATTTCATCCCAGAAGGCCCTATCAATGATCCCCTGATGACCCTGCCCCGTTATATTGATATTGCAGCTGGCGCCCATATTGATGAAGTACGGGTGATCGGGAAAGAAGCCGCGGCCTATGCCGAGCAGAATAAAGCGGTGGAGTTGGAATACTACGATATCGTCTGTGTCCCAGGGTATGGTCCGATCCCGACTCATGTACCGTAGTTTTTTTTAAACACGAAGTAATACAAAGGAAAAACTGAATCAAGTTTTGGTTTTCTTTGTGTACCTTTGAGCCCTTTGTGTTTAGCGTTTTCAAAAGAATCCAAAGTAATGGAGGATAGGATGTCTGAAGATTGTATTTTTTGTAAAATTATTGCCAATGAACTCCCAGGAGAGATCCTCTATCGCGATGATCGCGTAACAGCCTTTCGCGATATCCAACCCGCAACTCCCGTTCATGTTTTGATCGTGCCGAATAAACATATCCCCTCGATGAACGAAGCTACCTCTGAAGATGAGGCTGTCTTGGGACATATGCAGTTGGTCGCCAAAAAACTTGCCATCAAAGAAGGGATCGCTGAAAAAGGTTATCGGCTGATCACCAATACCGGACCGGAAGGCGGGCAGGTGGTTTATCACATCCATTTGCACTTGCTGGGCGGAAAATCCATGGCTGGTGGCTTAGTCTAAAATTGACCTATATCAAAGAAAGGTTCAAAATGGCGCGTAAAATTCTCAGTGGGATCCTGATTGCTCTCAGTTTGATTTTGCTGGTATTAAGCCTGGTCGGGATTGGAGCTGCCTGGGTTTACAACCAGCCCCTGACCCTTGAATTGACTGCCAGGCTGATAGCCGCTAATGATGAACTTGATTTGACGCAAACAGCCCTGCACGGTGCCCGGGATGAGATGGAACGTGCCTTGAGATTCATTGATTCAGCCGAAGAATCGCTGGAAGCAATCAGTGAGCAATCTGCCCAGGCAAAGGAATTTCTGGATGCTGTCACCGGAATGCTGGATGAAACCATCACGCCAAGCTTGGAGATATCCAAAGAAAAGATTGGCGAAACACAGAAAACCCTGGATGATTTACGCAAATCCATCGAACTGATCAACAAGATTCCCTTTGTCAACCTGGAAGTTCCGGATTATGAAATTCTGACTTTCTTTATCGAGATGACCAACACCCTTGAGAGTGAGGTGGACCGCGTCGGGGAAATGGCTGAGCAAGCTTCCACTTTTCTAAATGACAGCTCCTATCTTTTGGGCGGTGATTTACAGGAGACCAGGGAAAATATTCGGGACTTTATGGTTGTGGTGGATCAATATGATACCAAGATCGGTGGCTGGCGCGAGCAACTTGCCGCGCTAAAAAAAGATTTTCCGGGCTGGGTCGACCGCGCTTCGATCATCCTGACCGTTTTTTTGCTGTGGTTCGGGTTTTCTCAGTTTGGTTTGTTCCTGCATGGATTGACATCCTGGCGCGGCGAAGATCCGCTGGCGGCGCTGCGGAAGAACGGTGAATGAATTCGATCCAAAAATCCATCATCGCCGTTCGATCCGCCTGAAGGGATACGATTATGCGCAGGCTGGCGCGTATTTTGTCACGGTTGTAACATGGCAACGGGAAACGTTATGTGGCAAAGTTGTAGACGAGGAAATGGTTTTGAATGATATGGGGGAGATTGTTCAAAAATGGTGGCATCAAATTCCAACACATTTTCCAAATGTTGAATTGGGGGCATTTGTGATTATGCCAAATCATATTCACGGAATAATTATGATTACCGAGGGTAGGGGCGCGGTTCCCGCGTCCGATACCGAATTACAAGAATTACAAGAATCCCAACAGGGCAGGGAAACCCTGCCCCTACCATTTCAAAAACATCCTACCTTGGGACAAATCGTTGCCTATTTCAAATATCAATCTACAAAAGAAATAAATGCCCTTGATGGGACAGGTGCGATCACCAAATTTTGGCAACGCAATTATTATGATCGCATCATCCGCAACGAACGGGAAATGTCCCGCATTTGGGATTATATTGAAGCCAATCCCGCGCGCTGGGAAAAGGACGAGGAAAATACTGAAAACATCGCGTAAAGGCACACTACTACCCACCCCTACGTCCTAAACACGGTATAATCCCTTCGAAATTATCCCGAAACCTAAATGAGTAAATAATGACCCAAAAACAATCCCTCCAAAGCATCATCCTCCAACTCCAGGAATACTGGGCCGCACACGGCTGCCTGATCGGACAACCCTATTACACCCAGGTCGGCGCGGGGACAATGAACCCCTCCACATTCCTGCGCGTCCTCGGCCCCGAGCCGTGGAACGTGGCCTACGTCGAACCCTCCGTTCGCCCCGACGACGGGCGCTATGGTGAGAACCCGAATCGATTTCAGCAGCACACCCAATTTCAGGTCATCCTGAAACCCGATCCCGGTGATCCGCAACAACTCTTCCTCGATTCGCTCAAAGCGATCGGCATCGATCCGCGCCAGCATGACATCCGCTTTGTGGAGGATAACTGGGCGCAGCCGGCCATCTCCGCCTGGGGGCTGGGCTGGGAAGTCTGGATGGATGGGCAGGAGATCACCCAATTCACTTATTTCCAACAGGTCGGTGGCGTGGCCCTCGAACCCGTTTCTGTCGAAATTACCTATGGTCTTGAGCGCATCCTGATCGCCCTCAATAATGCCGCCGCCATCTGGGATGAACCCTGGAGCGAGGCCGTCAACTATGGCGAGATCCGTCATCAGGAAGAGTACGAACACAGCAAATATTATTTCGAGATCGCCGATGTTGACCGTCTGCGCCAGATGTACGAAAACTTTGACGCCGAAGCCAACGCCTGTCTCGATGCCGGTCTCGTTCTCCCCGCTCACGATTATGTTTTGAAATGCTCTCACACCTTCAATATCCTCGATACGCGCGGCGCGGTTGGCGTCACCGAACGGCAGGCTTTCTTCCGCAAAATGCGGGGGCTGGCTCGTCGCGTTGCCGAAACTTATCTCGAGCAGCGTCAAAGGCTTGAATATCCGCTCCTTCAGACCTCAGACATCAGTTCTCAGACTTCTGCAAAAGCCCCAACGCTGAAGTCTGAAGTCTTAAGTCCAACGTCTTTCTTGCTCGAAATTGGCGTCGAAGAAATGCCTCATGGGGATGTGGAAGCCATCCTTGCCCAGCTTCGCAAGCGGATTCCGCTCTGGCTGCAGGAGCTGCGTCTCGAACATGGTGAAATTCGGATCCACGCCACCCCTCGACGTGCTACCGTTTTCGTTGAGAATCTCGCTCCCAAACAACCCGACCTCGAAGAGCTCGCCAAAGGACCACCCACCTCCCGTGCATTCGACGCTGAGGGGAATCCCACCAAAGCTGCGATGGGTTTTGCGCGCGGTAAAGGTGTTGAGGTTAAGTCGCTCGAGAAACGGGAGCTTGACGGAGGCGAGTACGTGGTCGCCATCGTCAAGCAAGCCGGAAAGGCCTCCGGTGAGGTCCTGCTCGAGGCTTTGCCCAAGCTGATCGGCGAGATCCACTTTACCAAATCGATGAAATGGAATCAAAGCGGAGTCGCCTTCTCACGCCCCATCCGCTGGTTTGTGGCCATGCTTGGTGAGACAGTGATCCCATTTGAATATGCGGGAGTGATCGCAGGCAATACAACGCGCGGCTTACGCCCCTATGCTTCCCCTGAGATTGAAGTTTCTTCGGCCGATGCCTATTTTGAGATTATCGAAAAAGCAGGCATCGTATTGGATGAAGTAAAACGAAAAGCGATGATTGCCGGGCAGGTCAAAGAAGCTGCAGCATCTGTAGGCGGCGAGGCAATGATTGATGATGACCTGTTGCTCGAAGTGACCCATCTGGTGGAGATACCCACTACGTTTATCGGCAAATTTCCCTCCGAATACCTCGAACTTCCGCGTGATGTACTCATCAAGACCATGCAAAAACATCAACGATATTTTGCGGTTGAAGGTTCAAAAACCCAGGTTGCAAGTGAACCTTCCAACCTTCAACCTTCAAACCTCTTGCCTTATTTCGTGGGAGTCAGGAACGGAGACTCCGAACATCTTGACACCGTCAAACAGGGCAACGAGCACGTCATCAACGCCCGTTTTGCGGATGCAAATTTCTTTGTCCGCGAAGATGTCAAACAGCCTCTCGAGGCTTTCCGCCCTGATCTGAGCGGATTGACCTTCCAGACCGAGCTTGGCTCCATGCTTGATAAATCTGACCGGATGCTAAAACTTGGCGCTGAATTGGGAGCCATGCTTGGCTTGAAAGACGTCGAGCAGATCAAGCATCTCGGGCGCAGCGTTTACCTCGCCAAAGCCGACTTGGTCACCCAAATGGTCACCGAAATGACCTCGCTACAGGGCATCATCGGCCGCGAATACGCGCTTCGTTCAGGTGAAGATGCGGAAGTGGCAACAGCGATCGGCGAGCAGTATCAAACTGTCCCACAGAGCGAGATCGGTGTGGGCCTTGCTCTGACAGACCGGATTGATTCTCTCGTCGGACTCTTCGCAGCCGGACTTGCTCCAACCGGAACAAAGGACCCCTTTGCCCTGCGTCGGGCCGCGATTGGCGTTGTCCAGCCGCTCCTCGAGCATGATCTTGATCTCGATTTGCGTGCAGCAGTCGACCTGGCTGCCATGCTCCAGCCCATCGGGGTCAGCGATGAAATCAAAACGCAGATTCTCGAATTCATCTCTGGACGGCTACACGTAGTCTTGAGGGAACAGGGTTACGCTCACGATGTCGTCGATGCTGTTTTGGCTGAGCAAGCCCAAACTCCCGCACGTGCGGCGGATGCTGCCAGGCAATTATCTGCCTGGATTGCGAGAGATGATTGGGAAACGATCTTCCCTGCCTATTCGCGCTGCGTCCGCATTGGTCGATCAGCAGAAGCAAGTACCGCGTGGAAAGTAGACCCCAAAAAACTTGTTGAAGATGCTGAAAAAGAACTATATGCGGAAATACAAAAAACGATCAACGAGCAGCCATCCAGCATCGACGAGGCGCTCAACGCTGTTGTGGAACTTGTCCCCGCGATATCCGGGTTCTTCGATAACGTCCTCGTCATGGCCGAAGACAAAGCGGTCAAAGAAAACCGGTTGGCATTGGTCGGCAGGATCGCCTCGCTGACAGACGGCCTCGCAAATATGAGCCATTTGGAAGGTTTCTAAACTGAATAAACGCCACTCACCAAGCGTGGCGTTTATATATTTAAAGGAGTAATTTCTTCATGAGCCCTATTCAAATCCCCTCCCCTTTGATATTGGAAGTGAGAAAAGAGAACGCTTGGGATGGCGATCTGATGATCGTCCCGGTTTCTGCTCCGGTCAAAAACAGCCCGGATAAACCCGGACAAAAAATTGGCGATAGCCTCCTTGTCCAAGGAAAAAATTCCCAATTACGCCTATCTCTCGGCGTGGCAGAAAATATCTCCACGAAGGGTATCCGCAAAGCCGGCCAGGCTGCAGCCAAATGGTTGATTGAACACCAGGCCTCCAGCGTGGGACTTCAATCTGCTGCATTCGCCGATTTCGGGGTTGAAAATGCCCTGGATGCTTTCTGTGAAGGTCTGCTTTTGGGTGCATTTTCCTTCGATCGGTATAAAGCGCGGCGAGATGAAATCGGCCCTGTTACTGTCCATCTTTTGGTAAATGGAAATAGTTCAACTTTTCAGGAGAAAATCACCCACCTGACAACAGTAATTGAGGGAGTGAATTTGGCCCGCGAGTGGAGCCACGAGCCACCAAACGTCATCAATCCGGTTAGCCTGGCGGAACGCGCTCAAGCTCTGGCCGCTGAGACTGGTTTGCAATGCACTGTTTTTGGAGAAAAGGAACTTTCCGAAATGGGGGCAGAAGCGATCCTCTCCGTTGGTCTGGGGAGCAATAACCCCTCCCAAATGATCATCCTGAAACATCCCGGACATGAGTCGAGAGCTAAAGAGCCTCCTGTGGTTGTCGTCGGCAAGGCGATCACCTTTGATACGGGCGGCTATTCCCTCAAAGATACCATGGGAATCGTGGGGATGAAATTCGACAAGAGCGGTGGAATGAACGTTTTGGGGATCATGAAAGCCGTCGCAACGCTCAATTTGCCCATCCCCGTGATCGGGATTGTGGCAGCAGCGGAAAATATGATCTCCAGTGATGCCTACAGGCCAAACGATATTATTCGATCCCTTTCGGGGAAAACGATCGAGATCATCACCACGGATGCCGAAGGGCGGATGGTGCTTGCCGATGCCCTGACCTATGCCAGCACCGAACTTAAACCGCGTGCGATCATTGACCTGGCCACACTGACCGGTGGGGTCCTTGTGGCTTTGGGCAATATTCGGGCAGGAGTGATGTCCACTGATGACGAGCTCTCCGAGGCGCTTGCAAGGGCCGGAGACCGTACCGATGAACTGATTTGGCGCCTGCCGTTGGACGAAGAGTATTTTGAGCTTATCAGAGGTCACGACAGCGATCTCAGGAATTCTGCCGGTATTCCGCTGGCAACCTCCATCGTTGGGGGAACCTTCCTGAAGCAATTTGTGATGAACGATATTCCCTGGGCACATATCGATATTGCAGGTACGGCCACGATCAAAAAGACAGTCATCGGCCCCAGAAAATCAACGGGGTTTGGCGTCCGCCTGATTTTGGATTACCTGGAAAACCTGGTTTAATTTATATTCATGAGTTCTCCCCCCGTTTACGGGGGGAGCTAGAGGGGGGCAAAGGTAAAAAAACTCAAAATCGTCTATAATTCACACTGTTCAACCTTCCAAAATCAAACTGGTAAAAAATGAGCACTGTTGACGAAGTAAAAGACCGCATCGATATAGTCGATCTCGTTTCCGAGAGTGGGGTCAAGCTGCGTCGGTCAGGGCGCAACCATACCGGCTTCTGTCCCTTCCACAGCAATACAAAAACGCCTGCTTTTGTCGTCTGGCCCGAAACGGGAACCTGGCGCTGCTTCGGCGAATGCAACGAGGGTGGAGACATCTTCAAATTCGTCATGAAAAAGGAAGGCTGGGATTTCAAGGAATCCCTGCGCTATCTCGCCGAGCGGGCAGGCGTTGAGCTGCAACAGTTCACACCCCAGCAAAAAGAGCAGGCAGAAGCCAATGATAATCTGCGCACGCTGCTTGAAGAAGTGGCCCTCTTTTATCACCAACAATTGAAGACCCCGGCAGGAAAAAAGACCCTCGACTATTTGCGCGAAAAACGCGGGTTGACCGACGAAACCATCGAATCCTTCACCCTCGGATACTCCCCTCCCGGTTGGGATAATGTTCTTAAACATTTCACCGAACGTGGACACACCGAACCGGATCTGATGGATGCTGGTTTGCTCTCCGAAAACGATCAGGGCAGACGCTATGATCGCTTCCGAGACCGACTGATGATCCCGATCCGTGACGCACGCGGACGAATGGCTGGCTTCGGGGCAAGAACAATGGATCCTGAAGGATTGCCAAAATACCTGAATTCCCCCCAATCAGATGTTTTCGATAAAGGACGCCTGCTCTACGGCCTCGACCGGGCGCGGAAAGCAATCCGCTCTAGCGACCAGGCGGTGATCGTGGAGGGCTATCTCGATGTCATCACCCCCCATCAGGCCGGTTTTGAGAATATCATCTCACCAATGGGCACAGCCCTGACCGAAGATCAACTGCGGATGATCAAACGCTATACGCCCGGTAATCATATCGTGCTGGCCCTCGACCCGGATGCAGCCGGACAAAAAGCGATCCTGCGTGGGCTGGAAGCGGCCCGAAAATCCCTCGACCGTGAAGGGGAGTTGGGGTTTGATGCCCGCGGCTATCTCCGGCATGAGGCCCGATTACAGGCTGATCTGCGCGTTGCCAGTCTGCCAGACGACCTCGACCCGGACGAGATTGTGTTACGCAATCCCGAAGAATGGAAAGAGATCATCGCCGGGGCAAAACCAATTGTGACCCATGTCATGGAAACCCTCGCCGTAGGTCGTGATCTTGATGACCCGAAAGAGAAAAGCGATATCGCCGCGCAGGTTTTGCCACTGATCGCCGATTTGCCAAATCCGATTGAGAGGGAAACTTTCCGTCAGCAGTTGGCCCGGATGTTGAAAGTAGACGAACGAGCATTAATCGGCGGGCAAGCCCGGGGTAAGAGGGTGAGACGAATACCATCCTCTAAACGAAAGGTCGTAAAAGACCAGGAAGTCCAACAATCTACGGCAGGTATTGCAGCTGTTAATCCTGCCCGCAAGATCGAGGAATACTGTTTGGGTATCCTGATCCGCAACCCCAATCTACTCTACAGACTCGACCGCGCTTTACAAGAATCGGGACTACACGCGCTCAGTCTGGAAGATTTCGAGTATACAGAGAACCAGACACTCTTCAGGGCAGTTAAGGCATCACTGGAACAGGATGAATTGGAAGCGTACGATCATATTTCAGCCAATCTCCCTGAGGCATTGGCTGAGCTGAAGAAAAAGCTCCTCGCCGAGACGGAAGAGCTCAGCCCGGTGGAGGAACGTTTGCTCGAAGAGGCACTGCGTGGCGTGATAAAATTACGTCGCTTGGGCTTGAACGAAAGTCTGAACCAACTCCGTTTTTTTCAGGAAGAAGCGCAACAGAAAGGTGATCTGGAAGAAAATTCCTATCAAGAATTAGTGATGCAGCATGCCCTTATGCTGCGTACCCTGGATGAAGCACAACGCCGATTAAGCCTTCGTAGATTGGAATGATGATGACAAAAAATTCCACAAAAAAGCCACGTGAGCTAGGTGCTGATGAACGGAAACTTCTCGTCACCGTACGCAGGAGTGCTTTTGATCTGGATGAGCCAGACGAAGACAGCCTTGCGGAAATTGATGGACCGCTTAGCGAGGAAAACGAGGCGGCTAAATCTGCAGAAGCCGAAAGGGCGTTGCAAACAGATAATTCAGATGATCCGGTGCGCTTATATCTGCGTGAGATCGGGCGTGTAGAGCTTCTTGATGTAAATAGCGAATTCCGTCTGGCAACAATGGTTGAAGGGTTGCGTTTTGTAAATAATTCTCGCTGCCAGCTTATCCAGGGAAATATTTCTTTAGAGACAAATACCTACCGGACAATTATTGGAGATCTGCTCAGTTTTTGGAAGGAAATTAAGAAAACCATTAGCAAGGATGAGGGCGAGCTCCCCGATCTTGGCTTGATGCTGGCAGAAGCACAATCGCTGCACCATGGGTGGGAAAAAGACTCCCCCTCGTATACACGAGCCTATCTTGATAATGGGCTTTGGGGGAAAAACGACCACTGGAATCAAGTTGCACATCAGGTTTATGGCCTTTTCCTGTGTTTTTACCTGCTCCCTTTCTCATACGCCAAATGGCTACTTGAATATATCCGCAAATCTCAAAAATTGCCCGTGCGCAAAACTTTTTTTCGTAATTTGCCTGATGATGAAAGCCTTCGATTTGAATTGGATGCAATCGCCTATAGAAACGATACGGCAAGTCAGGCGCTTGCCCGTTCCAATCTCCGCCTGGTCGTGAGCGTGGCAAAACGCTATATGGGACGCGGGGTCTCGTTTTTGGATTTGATCCAGGAGGGAAATTTAGGCCTGCTACGCGCGATTAACAAATTTGATCCGCGGCGAGGCTTTAAATTCAGCACCTATGCAACCTGGTGGATCCGCCAGTCAATAAACCGTTCAATTGCCGAACAGGCACGCACCATTCGCATTCCCGTTCATTTATTTGAAGCGATCAGTCGGATTTATCGCGCCCAGCGAAAAATGACACAGGAGCTGGGTCGCACCCCCTCATCAGTAGAACTGGTACTCGGAACAGAATATCTTGCCCAAAAGGATATCCAGGAAATCATCACCGCCCAAAGCAAATCCGTAGCAATTTCGCCAGAAATAATGGCTCGTTGGGAAAACGCTGCAAAAAAAGTGGAAGACATCCTGAAGATTGCAGAGGAACCTGTCTCCCTGGAAGTTCCAGTTGGCGGAGATAATTCCAGCCAACTAGGAGACTTTATCGAAGATGTGGACGCCATTGCCCCTGTGGACGCGGCTGCCCGTGAGATGCTCCGAGAACAGGTACAGACTGCACTTTCTGCCCTTTCAAAGCGCGAACGCCAGGTATTGGAACTGCGCTTTGGATTGAATAATGGTAAAGAGCATACCCTGGAAGAGGTGAGCTGTTACTTTGGCGTTACCCGTGAACGTATCAGGCAAATCGAAGCGAAAGCATTGCGTAAATTACGTCACCCCACACGCAGCCGTGAATTGCGCGATTATTTGCTCTAATTAGCAAACCTAAATATGAATAGGGCAGCCGACTATCTGGTCTGCCCTATTTGATTCCTAAACCTAAATTCTAAAAACTACTTTCCTGCTATTGGTCTGTCAAGAATAAAATGATGGAAGATAGTTTCTTGATTTAAACAAACGATAACAGTTCCTGAGCGGAAGGCGATTGTTTTTGAGCCTGAAGTCGAAGGACGAATATGCTAATGCCGCTCTTCGACTGCGCTCCGCTCCGCTCAGAGACTGGATGCTTTTCCATCAAAATGCGCTTGACAATGTACTATCCTCATAATGGATTGTTTGTGAGCATAAACGAGATTTTCACTTCAAACACTCATTATGACTTCTGGTCATCTTTGATTCTCCCCATTTTTTGAGATAATATCTCAAAGTTTTTCCTCAGAAATAAGAACTGAGGTGGCGAAATCTTCTTTATAATTGGACCATCCACTTGAGGTTTTCCCACCCACTGCGGCAACCATCTATTCAGGATTTCAATCACCGGAACACTTAGCCCAATCGTCAGGACAGAGATCCAAAGACTATCAAAGATAACCAAAGCTGTAGATGCTTGATGCCCCAGCCATCCAACTATATGAGAATTAAAAAACGACATAAACAAACTATTGGTTCCTAACAATATTAATGTGTTTTTTCCAATATAATCCAGCCACCTGCTCCTTGGGATAAAGGATGCCAGGAATATTGTTGCCAATATTCCTGAAAAAGCTGAGAGAAAGAAGTATAAATTTCCATGCTCTGAAGCTTTTAATACCACCACAAAGGAATCAGATGGGCTATTAAGATTGACAGACCAGACCGTGACCCACCCAAAAAATATGAGCAAGGCAATCCGCAGGATTGGGTTTAATTCGACCAATTTCTTCATCCATCTAAAAGTTGAGTATCCCATTGCGTAAAATCCAAAAGCCAAAACAGATTCGTGAATATACCAAAAATTTTTAGGCAAGATATAGTACGCTTCAAGTTCAGGAATTGCCGTCAACACATAACCAATATATAAAAAGAAAGAAGAAAGAAGAATCCCCTGAAGAACAGTTTTTATTTTAGGGAGCAATAATAAGGCCCAAATTTCCACTACGAACAAACAAACCAAAAACCATAGAGTAGCGCTTATATGGGGTTTTCCTTCCAAAAGAAAGATCAGATTTTGGATCAAGAAATCGTAGTCGATCTCCCCAAATTTTACGTACAGGTACACTGGCCAAATCAAGAATGAAATTCCCAAAAATAGCAAAACAGGGAATATTCTTTTCTGAAACAAGACACCGATCTCTGTAAACTTCGAGTCTTTGTTATTTTTATAGAAGAAGCCTGAAATGAAAAAAAACAATGGGAGATGGAAAGCGTATATTAGCTTGTATTGAAAAAAAACCGCATCAGGACTAAGACGATATGTTCTCTGCAAAACATGACCATAATAGATCAGAAAGATACCGAAGACTTTAAGAATATCAACCCAATAATATCTTGTCTGCTGGCTTTGCATAGCTATATCTCCATCATGTCATTTTTACAAATTTCAAGCCAATAATGGGCAAACGCTTATTTGCCCTTCCACATTTTCTCTTTTTACTTCAACATCGGCATCTTGATCCCATGCCGCTTGGCCGCATCAATGGCGATATCATAGCCTGCATCCGCATGGCGGACAACCCCCATACCGGGATCAGTCGTCAGCACCCGTGAGAGACGTACGGCAGCTTCGGGCGTGCCATCTGCAACGATAACCTGTCCTGCGTGCTGTGAGTAGCCCATCCCCACTCCGCCTCCATGATGAAATGATACCCAGGTCGCGCCACCGACGGCGTTGATCAGCGCATTCAAGATCGGCCAGTCTGAGACTGCGTCGGAACCGTCCAGCATCGCCTCTGTTTCTCGATTTGGCGAGGCAACAGACCCCGCGTCAAGGTGATCGCGACCAATCACGATAGGGGCTTTTACGATGCCCTCGGCAACGAGTTTGTTGAAGGCCTGGCCTGCCAGCTCGCGCTCTCCGTACCCCAGCCAGCAAATGCGGGAAGGTAATCCTTGCACAGCGACTTTTTCCTGCGCCATCTTGATCCAACGGTGGAGATGTTCATCATCGGGGAAAAGCTCCAAAATGGCTTCATCTGTGCGGAGAATATCTTCGGGGTCACCTGAAAGCGCCACCCAGCGGAAAGGGCCCTTCCCCTCGCAGAAGAGGGGGCGGATATAGGCGGGCACAAAGCCGGGGAAATCGAAGGCATTTTTGACACCATGATCGAAGGCCTGCTGGCGGATATTATTGCCATAATCGAAAACTTCGCTGCCCATTTTCTGGAGCGCCAACATGGCTTCGACATGTTTCGCCATCGAAGAGCGTGCCATTTCTTTATATTTGGCAGGGTCAGATTCGCGGAGCACATCGGCTTCTTCTACGCTAATACCTGAGGGAACATAGAATAAGGCTTCATGTGCGGAGGTTTGGTCTGTGACCACATCCGGGATGATGCCGCGCTTTACGAGTTCGGGGAAAATATCTGCAGCATTACCGACCAGGCCGATGGAGAGAGATTTCTTGGCGGAAACAGCCTCCTCAACCAATTCCAAAGCTTCATCAAGGGTATCAACCACAACGTCCACGTAGCGATCTTCAAGTCGGCGCTGGGCACGGGCCGCGTCTACCTCCACACACAGACCAACGCCCTCGTTCATTGTGATAGCCAGAGGCTGGGCGCCGCCCATTCCCCCCAATCCGGCAGTTAATACAAATTTGCCAGCCAGAGAATTCCATCCGCGCTGACGCGCTAACGCGCCAAAGGTTTCGTAGGTGCCTTGAAGGATGCCCTGGGTGCCGATGTAAATCCACGAACCGGCGGTCATTTGCCCGTACATCATCAAGCCTTTGGCAGCAAGCTCGTCGAAATGATCCCAGGTTGCCCAGGCGGGGACAAGATTGGAGTTGGCGATCAGGACTCGCGGTGCATCGGTGTGAGATTTGAAAACCACGACAGGTTTGCCCGATTGAACAAGGAGGGTTTCATCTTCTTCGAGATTTTTGAGCGATTCAAGGATGGCATCAAAGGATTCCCAATTTCGGGCAGCCTGGCCGCGACCGCCATAGACGATCAGCTTTTCGGGTACTTCAGCAACTGAAGGGTCAAGATTATGCTGGATCATGCGGTAGGCGGCTTCGATAAGCCAGTTTTTACAGGTTAGTTCGGTCCCTGTTGGTGGATGGACTACGCGGGGTTCGGACATGGAGACTCCTGGTTGAAGGTTAGAAAGTTGGCATATTTATGGTTAAGAATAATTACTTGTGAATTGTTTTCTAACAACTTAATAATTCCACTTCTATTATACGACTAAAGAAAAACTTCGGAAATCTTGGAGACATCCGAAGTTTTTCTTATCCTTCTAGGTAATGGTAAAAAATGCTCAAAGATGATTCGTAATCCCTGTTTCTCTGGCAAAAGCTGCTGGATTGCAAATCCAGCGAGAGCATCATTTTAATTTGCCCATAAACAACTCTTTTTGACCTATCTCAGATTGCTCTAAGGAATCAGACGAATATAATCTATTTCAATCGTCGTTGCCTGATCGATTGGATCGAATCGTATATCTCCAATGATGCCTTTCCAGTTTTCCGATGCAGACATATCGACTGTATAAGTTATATATTCATCCGATTCATCAACATCGAAGGCTACAGAAGTTTCTTCTACATGGTATGGGAATTCCTTAGTCGTGAAGAAAAACTGCCCTGTACCGCTTTGCCCAGTCTTCATACGAATTTCAATTTTTTTATACGTGTCACCATTTATTCCGAGTGGGGGAGATGCCATATAGGGATCATTTCCCGTCGCCTGGATAATCAATGCGCTATTCTGGATTTCAAACGTATCCATGTGATATAAGGGTTTCCAGCCCTCAGCATCATCTTCGAATTCCCATCCATGAGACGGCTCCAACATCTGCCCGCTGAGCGTGACCGTCATACGTTCAAATTTCGTGTTATGCCAGCGAGTTACACCCACTGGGGTCGTGACGTAATAAATATAAAACGTTTCTGACGTATTGAGTGGGTTACCATCGGGAGCGATAATTGTAGGGTATGCCATTTCCCCATTAAACTCCATCAATAGCACTCGCGGCGACCATTGATAACCATCTTCGGATGTTGTTAAATAAAGTTGATAGTTATTCGTATCAGAACGAACGTGTGTCAATATCGCCATGATATAGCGATCAATGAACATATTATAAGAAATACTGAACCAATCTGTGGGAGGGTTGCCCGCTTCTAATGGTGAAGATAATCCTGAAATTCCCGGTTGCTGCTGTCCATTATTGTTATATTTAGACCAGGGCGTGACCATTCCATTCTTTGCAGCTTCGATGACTTCATCCACCGCTGCGGTCGCAACAGCAAGTTCAATTGTGTTTAAATCTTCAAGCCGATCGCGGAAATATACCAGGAACTGACCGTCTTTAATCGTGTACGTCGCTCCGCCCATGTCAGCACAGCAAGGTGCTTTTGCATCAGGAGGGGCATTGTTTTCTAGAATAATCCCCAGGTTTTGGAAAGTTTGTCCGTCATCTTGTGAAGCAGCAAGGCCAATTGATGCATGAAAAATGGAGCCATTCCCATTCAGATGCCGCTCTGCGTGATAGAACATCAACAATAACCCACTATCAGGGTCACGATAAACGGGACCACCTGAGGCGTAAGAGAATTCCGAGTCTACACCTGCGATAGTGAGTCTATGGTTTTCAACGATATTTCCCGGATCATCCAGTGTCCCAACGCTGACGGCTGAGCGTGTGCTGTTTGCCGCAAAAAAACGGAATTGTCCATCAAAGGGAACGAGACCAATATTTCCGTCTGGCCAGAAGAAAGTATCTGTCTTTCCAAGCGTGGCACGTTGTTGTTGTTCATAAATGGTTTCTGTGGATGTCGATGCAATTTCAGGGCTGTAGAAGGAAGTATCCACAAGATCCTGTGTTGGGGTTGGTTCAGGAGTGTTCGATGCCGTCGAAACAACCTCAGGTATGTTTTTTGGGGATGGCATTGTTGGGGTGGATGTGACGGGAGCACGACACGCACCAATAGTGAGTGTCATACAAAACAGGAATAACAGAAACCTTTGTTTACTAACTCTCATCACCTTTTCCTTTAAATACCCTGATTAAGGTAGAAATAATCTGGAATATTGTAGCATAATCAAGGTGTTTTTTTACTCTAATCTCAAGTATGTTCCGATTGACTCCCAGCCCAAATTAACCTAAACTCAAGCTATGCTTTCTCGTGTTTATTCCTGCGCTGTTGTTGGTCTTGAAGGTGTCGTCGTTGAAGTCGAAGTCGATACCACACGAGGTTTGCCTGGCACCGACATACCGTGATCAATAGCCACGTGTTCTTCTGGTACGTTTAGCCAACCATCCAGGAGAATTCTTCCATCAGGGTGGTAAAAAACCTTAATGTTCATAAGTTTGAGAATTCTTTTTTTCTTCGCGAGAGAGAGTTCTTGATCTCCTAACAACTCATCTGCTATCTCATCCGAGAACTTTTTCAAAACTTCTAGTTGCGCTGGTTCTGGCACTACCGCAAGTTCTTCTCGTAGGATCTCTATCCTCTTGTTAATGGTTTGTTCTTCCTCATCGAATTGATCCCTTTGCTTAATATATTCCGATTTCGATAATTGAATATCCGGGTCAAGATACACTGAAGTGAGGTTATGGCGTTTTTCTTCGAGCTTTAGTAAATTTCGCTCTAACACATCAATTTGAAGCAGCCTTTTTTCTACGGTTTTTTTATGCTCTTCAACAGTTTGTTCATATCCTTCGACAAGCGCTGCGGGGTTAAGTAGAATGCTTTGCACTTTATCCCATACGATCTTATCCAGTACACGGCAATTGACCTGGGCATTCATACAATGCCCATTCGCCATTCGGTGTCGATAGAATTGACTTTTATATTTTTTGCCTGTTGAGCCTCTACGGATTCCACTCCATCTCGTCTCAGCCGCATAAGTTTTTCTGCATTCAGAGCAAAGCACCCTTCGGTTCAGTAAATATTCATATTTGGGCTGTGTTCTCCGACTCATTCTATTCTCTTTCTTACGTAGCAACGCTTTCTCAAAAGTCGACACATCAATAATTGGTTCAACTTCGATTCGGATCCATTCTTTCTTATCTTTGAAAACATCTCTGGTTCCTACACGGCTACTTTTATTGAAATGACAATACCCTGCGTAGATCGTATTATCAAGAATATGATTAATGGTTGAAGGTGCCCAAGTAGTCCCCCCTTTTTTCTGCACCGCCCCTTCAACAACCAGAGCTCGTTTGATTTCCTTGATTGAAAAATCTTCCTCGGTGTACCAATGGAATATCTTCCTAATAACTTCCGCTTGACTTTCGATAATAGCCAGACCATCCTCAGCTTCTCTATCAACACAATAGCCGTAGGGAGACATCCCGTGTACCCATTTACCACTATGGGCTTTTCGACGCTTACCTCGCTTACTACGTTCAACCCGTTTTGCATTTTCCCATTTCGCAAAGGTAGCATCTAAGTCTTTTCGTACCTCCCCTTCAGGGGTTTCATCATAATCACCGAGTACATATTCAATTTTGGCTCCGCGATTGTTAAATTCACGTTCCAGCGTTTGGCGAATATAAGGGTCACGAGCCAAACGATCCAGTG
>JACNJN010000173.1 GCA_014382535.1 Candidatus Desulfolinea nitratireducens
GGCGGACATATTTTTATTACCCTTGTCCCAATGCTCTGCGTTGGGAACCTGTAGACAAACTGCAACGCTGAGCATTGCAGCGAGAAAAAGGCGTTTGCGTAAATCCAAAACCAATAATTCGTGTCACCTATACTCTGTAAGAAACTGTCTGAAAAGTTTCTAAATCTAACTGCTCACCACAGATACCCTTTCGGGCACACGTAACCACAGATGAACGCTGATTCTTCGGATGAATGTCTCGAGGAAATGCCTTTCCAATCCTTTTTATCTATGTTCATCTGTGGTCAAAAAGAGTTTTCAGACACCCTCTAATGCATTTGTGCCTGAAAAAGTATTCGCCTATTCGTGATACCTGTACTCCGAAAGGTATTTATGCCTGAAAGGGTATTTGCATTATATTTATCTTCGTTTCTTGGCGTCCTGGCGGTTCTCTCATCCAAAGATCACGTATTGCTGTAAAAACTCAACCACTTCCTGATAAAAGGCTTCGATCGTCTCCGCCTTCCGCCAGCCGTGACCCTCCCCCTCGTACACCCGATAAATATGCGAGACCTTATTTGCCCGCAGCGCAGCGACCACGGTCTCCGATTGCTCGGGGGCAACGGCGGTGTCATTTGCTCCATGAAAAACAGCGACCGCATCCCGGATTTTGTCGGCATGAAAGACCGCCGACCATTTTTTGAAGAAATCCCCATCTTCGGGCAAAGTCCCGACCAAAGTCGCATTATAGTGTGACTCGAATTTATGGGTATCCATCTCAAGCGTGAAAAGATTTGAGACCGCATATAAAGCCACCCCGGCCTTGAAAAATCCCGGTTTGTGGACAAGGGCATTCAGCACGGTATAACCACCCGCGCTGCCACCCATGATGACCAATCTCTCCGGGTCAGCAAGACCCTGGTCAACGAGGGCCTGCGCCCCACCGACCGCGTCCTCCATATCCAGGGGTCCCCATTTTTTGCGCAGGGCAAGCATATAACTGCGGCCGTAGCCCGTGCTGCCACGATAATTGGCCTGCAAAAAGCCATAGCCGCGACTGGTATAAAAGGCGGCATCATTCCGTGAGTTGGCATTATGCTGGATATATTTTTGGGAAGTCGGCCCACCATGAATATCGACGATCAGCGGGGGCAGCCCTTCGCCAAAAAACCCTGCCGAGGAGGGCGGATAGTAAAGTCCATATACGGCGGTACCATCTTCGGCTTTCCATTGGATCGCGTCAGGCGATGGTAAATACTCAGGAGAGAGATTGTCTGCCATCGAGCGCTTCACCACCTGCAGCTCGCCTTTTTCCCAGATCACAACTTGCTGGGCAATTTGTGGCGATTCCCCGATGAAAGCCAATTTCCCGTCTACGGGAGAGGCGGCCAGTTGGATAATATGCGTATAGGGTGTTTTAATCTCTGCCTTTTTGCCGGTTGCAATATCGACTACCCAAAGCGTATGGACTCCGGCCTCGTTGCGCACATAAAAAATATGGGACCCGTCAAATGCCCAGGCGTACATCCGCATGCCCTGGACCCAGGCAGGCATCGCCAGGGTTGTCCCCTCGACGAGAATCCGCGTTTCGCCGGAATCCAGATCATGGAGATAGAGTCGATCCCATTCCCCATCCTGCGCAATATAACTCAAATAACGGCCATCAGATGAAAACTCGGGCTGAAAGATGGGGGTGTCTTCATCGCCCGCCAAAATCGTTTTACCATCAAAATCAGAGAGCGCCAACCGCGTACCGTCCCAGGGCATTTGAGGATGATCCCACTCGATCCAGGCGATTTTTTCCCCACCCGGATGCCAGACTGGCTGCATATAAAAATCGGCTCCCTGCGTCACTTTTTGAGGAAAGTTTTCCCCATCAATATCCGTCAGCGCGAGAGTATCCTGTTCCTCGTAGGAATGGACATAGAGGACACGCTGGTTGTCTGGCGAGATCGCGGGCGAGGCGAGCTGTCCAAAATCGGGGGTGATCGGATGCGGAAGTCCGTGCCTGAACGGGAGTTGATAAAGCCTCCCGCCGCTGGCAAAAACAGCGAAATTCGCGCTCAAGTTGAACTCGCCACCGCCATAGCCTAGAGTGGGCTTGACTGGAAGATCTCCCGTTAAATCGCGAGCTGCATCATCTCCCGTTTTGGCAACGAGCACTCCATGGCCGGAGCGCCCCTCCACCCAAACGAGGGTTTCACCATCACGAGACCATTGCACATCATCAAGCCGGATTTTCCGCCCCAACAGAGAGGGGGTGATCGGGGAGGGCCAGAGGCCGTAGGGGAGCATTTTTTTTGTCATGACTGCCTGCCTTATTTGAATTTAGATTCTCCTTGTATTTAACCACAAAGACACAAAGTTCGCGAACTTTGTGTCTTAATTGTGCTCAAGCCGCCGTCCCCGGCGGCGTGGGCGCGGCCTAAAGCTGATATAGGATTATATATGCGGCTCGAATTTGGCGACCAATTTCTTCTTTGGTTGATAACCGGTTACACGCTCACGCACCTCACCACCGACAAAGAACATCAGCGTGGGGATGCCCATGACGCCATATTGCATCAATATGCCGGGGTTTTCATCCGCGTCGATCTTGGCGACCTTGACTTTGCCTTCCCAGTCTTCCGAGAGTTGATGCACGATCGGGTCAACCATCTTGCAGGGGCCGCACCATTCTGCCGAAAAATCCACCAGTACGGGAATTTCAGAATCGAGGACTTCGCTTTGGAATGTTGCTTCAGTTACATTTATTTCAGCCATTAATACTCCTTAAAATCTTTTGATGTCTTCCCATATTGGATGGGAATGTGACAATTTCTATTACTTCGTTGACGGAAATTTTAGAGCATGTTAGAATGCTCCTCGCTTCGGGCGCGTAGCTCAATGGCAGAGCAGTGGCCTTTTAAGCCATTGGTTGAGAGTTCGAGTCTCTCCGCGCTCACAATAAAAGTTCTCTTTGGAGGACTTTTTTGATTAAAAGTCCTGATTGAAAGTGTTTGCGAGTCTTCGCGGAGAACCGTTCGTCCGGCTTGACCGGATCCTTTAGGGCTCTGCGCTCACTAAAAGTCCTCTGGAAGAGGGCTTTTTTGGTCAAATTTCAGTAAGTGCAATTATATCATTTGCTCATTAGACCTCTTGCTAATGTGCTCCCGACGGCGGCTAGAGCAGTGTCAAAAATGGACTTTTGCAAGAAATCTATTTATTAAATGGGGAGTGTTTGGAGGATTTCTGATATATTGGTGATATTAAAGCTAAGCTTCAGAAGATGTTGTCAGAAAATTGACGACCCATTGCGCTAAAAGTTGATTGTTGGGGGCACCATTTTCCAGCGAATTCACAGCATTACGATGTACTTCTGCACCTACTTTTTCTTCTCTTCCTTCCAGGATTTCGACCATGTTCTCCCTGGTCAGCTCAGGATGCCCCTGGATGCCCAGCGCCCTATTATCAATGGTATAGAAAAGATTTGGGCAGAAATCGTTCCCACCCAACAACTCCGCTTCAGGCGGCAATTCCATCACCTGATCCTGATGCACAAAATATAGCGAGCACTGATCGGGCATATCGGTCATCCAGTCTTTGTGGGTGTTAATTTCAAAACTGTGCAATCCTACATCCCAGCCTTTTTCAGATTTTTCCGCGTGACCGCCCAATGCGTGGGCTAAAATTTGATGCCCGAAACAGATCCCCACCAATTTTATTCTGGCCCGATAGCAATCCTGAATAAAACGCTCAAGATCGGTTATCCAGGGCTGGGAATCATAGACTCCCCGTGGGCTGCCAGTAATTAAATAGGCATCACAAGCTTCTGGCGATTCGGGAAACTCCCCTTGAGCCACGCGATAACCTTCATATTCAAAGGGAGCTTCAACGCTTTCAATAAAGCGGATATACGCATCCACGGGTGTATCGTTCCAACTAACGGTATTTAATTCATCCGGTGGAAATGCATCCAGAATGCCAATTTTCATGATTATCCTCTTTGATCTGAATATAAATGAGGCTTGCCTCTTCAACATATAAAAACAGCACCCACCGTTTTAGGCAGGGTGGGTGCTGTCTCCAGCCAATTATCTAGA
>JACNJN010000172.1 GCA_014382535.1 Candidatus Desulfolinea nitratireducens
CTAGTGGATAAAAAACCGAAACGCGCTCAAGAGATGGTTGCCACCGTTAAAGAGCAAATGCGTGCCGCTCTGAGCGAATTAAGGAGCGCCGTTGCAACCTTGCGTGAACCCTTGCAAGCTGACCTTTCTCTTGCGAACGCGCTAAAATCTCTTGGGAAGAATTTTCAGGCTGCGACTGAAATCGAAGTACAGATGGCTTTTGCCCATAACCTGCCCCAATTCCCCAACTCCTACCGAGTAGCGATCTATCGCGCAGCCCAGGAAGCACTTACCAACATCCAGCGCCACGCGCAGGCAAAACAGATCCGGATGAGTTTGCTGCTCGACGAATCTGAGGGAATCAATCTCACCCTGCGTGACGACGGCATTGGCCTACCCAAAAACGCAGACAAACTTGGCTTTGGCTTACTCGGCATAAAAGAGCGTGCCGACCAACTTGGCGGCGAAATGAGACTTGAAGCCAATCCCGATGGGGGCGCACAGATCTGTCTCTGCCTGCCCTGGCCAATAAAGGATAATAATGATGACCTCTAGCCTGATCCGCGTCCTGATTGTGGACGACCAACGCCTGATGCGCGATGGCTTGCGCATTCTGATAGAACTCGAAACCGATCTTGATGTTGCCGGAGAAGCCGCCGATGGGCTAGAAGCTGTCAGCGCCTACCGTGATCTCGACCCGGATATTGTCCTGATGGATATACAAATGCCCAATCTCAATGGCGTGGAGGCCACCCGCCGCATCAAAGCAGATTGGCCTGAGGCAAACATCCTCATCCTGACAACCTTTGACGATGATGAGTATATCTTCGAGGGCTTGCGGGCGGGCGCATCAGGTTATTTGCTTAAAGATGTTTCGGGCAAGGAGTTGGCTAGCGCGATCCGGACTGTCGCCGAGGGTGGCACCCTGATCGCCCCCTCGGTGGCCCGGAAGGTTGTCTCAGAATTTGCACGGCTAAAACCTGCCTCTCCGGAAACGGCTGAATCCCTGCCTGAGCCGCTCTCTGAGCGCGAGATCGAGATTCTCAAAGTTCTCGCGCAGGGACATACCAACAAAGAGATTGCTGACCATCTTCACCTCGCTGAGGGGACCGTGAAAAACTACGTCACCAGCATCCTCCAAAAGATCGGCGCACGAGATCGCACACAGGCCGCGCTTAGAGCGAAGGAATTGGGGCTGTTGTAAAGACAAAAACTTCCGAAGTCTTTAAGACTTCGGAAGTTTTTCGTTTTATATCTCAAACATCCCGCAGGATTCAAACCTGCGGGAGGTTCATAACCAAAGCAATTAGGGAGCCGCAAGGACGACAGTGAAATAGCCGCCCAGTGCGCTGCCCTTGAAATAAGCGTAAGCGATCCCGATCTCGGTTGCGTTGGGATTGAGCAGGGTTACTCCGCCCATCCAGGCATCAAATGCTGCCTGCCCGTCGCCACCGTATTCCGGAGGCTGGGCATGAATCTCCTGAAGGACAAGGGATGCAGTATATCCCTGGGTAGCGACACGCTCTGTCGGTGTCGAACCATCTGATCCAACTTCTTTAAGAAAAGAATTGCAGACCATATCTACGGCGTGAACAAGCGCGGCCGCGGTCAGTTGTGGCTTTTCCTTCAAAGGAGAGAGGCTTTGGGAAACGCGCTCATTATTTACCAGTTCAAAAATTTGAGCGACATAGTCTGTGTTCTCTTTGTAGTCACAACTTGCGGAAACAGGTGTAGCAGTTTTATTACCAGCTGGCGCAGAAGGTGTTGCTGTCGCATTTGCTGTTGGAGCCAAACGAGTCGGTTCCGGAGTAACCAGATTTACAGGGATCACCAAAAGTTGCCCCACCTGGATAGAGTTGGCATTTTCGAGTTCATTTTCCTCGATGATCGCATCCTCGGTACTGCGAAATTTAGCCGCGATTGCGGCCACAGAATCACCTGGGCGAACAGTGTAATTAAGCAGCGTACCTCTTGCCAGATCAGCCGGGACGGGGGTTGGGGTTGGTAATTCCATCCCAGGGTTGGGAACGATAATTTCCTGGCCGACGTAGAGAACACCACCCTGCGTTTCGACTACCGGATTTAATGCCAACAGAAGCAGAATTCCATCCTCGCCCAACTCAAATTTTTCAGAAATAGAGTTCATCGATTCGCCTTCCTGCACGATATAGGAGAAAGGCACAGATGGTGTCGGCGTCAGGGTCATGGTGGGCGTTGTTGTTTCCGTTGCAGTTGCCGTAGGTGATGAGGTAACGGTAGCAGTATATGTTAAAGTTGGTGTCGGAGTTTCCGTCGCAAAAAAGGAGATTTGTGGTTTATTATCCCCGGTAAACCAGAAGACGAGAACGATGATCCCGACAATCGCCAGCACTGCTGCAATTGTCCAAATGATCCTGGGGCCGCGTTGTTGTCTTTTTCGATAAGAGTCAATTGTATTGCTTGCAGAATCTGAGTTCATTTTCATGATATTTTCCTTTCCTGCCTTGAACTGCGAGGAAAAAGCCGCTCAACAATGGGATGCGATATTGATAAAAAAAGACGCTTTACTGTCTCAGTCCAATGCAGTTGTAATTTCATTCTACCTGAACTTAGGGCTTTAAGCGAGCAATGGTTTAATGATATTCAGCACTCAAAAAAACTTCGGTCACATCTTTAATGTCTGGAAAATCTTTTGTTAAATTGATGGATTTTCGGCTCGCCCTCAAGTTTGAATTTGCTTCCGTTATGAAATAAAGTTGCAACGCACTCTGAAAATGCGTTGCAACATATGCCAGAAACAGACCAGTTCTATTCTGGTTTCGTTAAGCGGTCAATTTCTCCAATCGGTCAATATAATCGCTCATCACCGCAAAAGTCTCCTCGACGGGGCTGGGGCTGGCCAGGTCAACACCTGCCATCTTGAGCGCATCCAGTGGATACATGGAACCACCCGCCTTCAGGAATTTGGTGTAATCATCGACCGCGTTCGGGACACCATCCAGCACACGGCGGGAGAGCGCGTGCGCGCCCGAGATACCGGTTGCATATTGATAAACATAATAGTCAGAGAAGAGATGCCCGAACGTAGCCCAAATTATCCCAACGCGCTCCCGGTCGATCTTCACAGTCTCACCATAACCTTCACTGAAGAGATCGGCCATCAGGGTCATCATCGTATCGGCGGTCA
The DNA here is from genome assembly GCA_014382535.1 of Candidatus Desulfolinea nitratireducens. Classification (GTDB taxonomy): domain Bacteria; phylum Chloroflexota; class Anaerolineae; order Anaerolineales; family Villigracilaceae; genus Desulfolinea; species Desulfolinea nitratireducens. Next base: position 3,146 of record JACNJN010000172.1, read on the forward strand.
GGGGTTCGCCTTTTTCAGCGCGTTCATGCGTTTCGAGTTCAAAGCGAGCCAAGGTAGGCATAATAAAAAAATAGCGCAAGAAATTGCTCATCGCCTCTTCGATGATCGCGATCTGGAGATCCTTATCCGGATTGTTTTGAAGCAGATAACCGCGCACCAGAGCCTGATGGAAATTGGAGGCAACTTCGGCCACAAAGAGCGAGTATTCTCCATAAACCAGCGGCTGATTTTGCCACGCCAGATAAGAATGCATTGAATGGCCCAGTTCATGGGCGAGTGTACTTAGCCCGGTCATGTCATCATTGAAGCTCATCATGATAAATGGATGTGTGCCCGGTGCGCCCCAGGAAAATGCCCCGTTGCGCTTGCCCTGGTTCGGATATACATCCACCCAGCGATCTTCAAGTGCACCTTTTCGCACGGTATTCACGTAGTCTTCACCCATGGGAGATAGACCGTCACAGATCCAATCGACGGCTTGCTGATAACTTAATTTGGGGTTGCTGCTGGTCAGCGGTGCCCACAAATCGTAAGGGTACAACTCATCCACGCCCAGTGCCTTGCGACGAATATCAAAATAGCGCTGCCAGACAGGCAGATTCTTTTTGAAAACATCGATCAGATTGTGGAAAACCTCTACTTTAATATCATTTTCAAAAAGGGATGCAGCCAATGTGGACTTATGCTTACGTGCTCGCATTAAAAACACATTTTGTTTGATGGATGTTGCCAGATTGGTCGCGAGGGTATTTTTATGCGCGAGATAAGTATCCAGATAATTATTCCAGGTATTCTGGCGGGCTACCCTATCAGAATTTGCCCGAATTTTATAAAAAGTTCCCTGTGTGAGATCATGCTCTTTTCCATGGCTGTCAATCGCTGGTGGGAAATGAAAATCGGCATTGGTCAACATACTGGCAGTGGAGGATGAGCCGTCAAATGGATCTGCCAACATCCCCAGGATTTCCTCGACCTCTGTCGAGCGGACATGGGCCTGGTTGCGGAAAAGATTGTTCACATAATGTTCATATTCCGTTAAACGGGTTTCGTCACGCAGCCATTGACGCAGGGTTTGCTCGCCGATCTCCAGCATCTCTGGCTGGACAAAGGATACTGCTGCGATCACCTGTCCGTGGATGCCGCCAGCTTTATCTGCCATGGCAGCGGCTTTTTGGTCGGCGGTATCAACGCTATAAGAGAAACCAGCGTACATATTAAGATGCTCAACACGTTGAATGATCTTTTCCACGGCTTCCATGGCATCGGCGAGGCTCGCGGCGTTTGATGCCAGCTTGCCCTGAAAGGCTTTGACAGAGGGAATATCAGCGACGATCTTTTCAGCTTCGGCGCTCCATGCTTCAGGGGAGGCAAAAACGCTTTCGGCATTCCAGGTGTATTTGGGGTCAATTTCGTTTCGTGCGGGGATTTTGGACATGGGGAACCTTTCCTTAAAAGGGCAAACGGCCGTTCGCCCCTACGGCTATCTTGGCAATGAAAAACAGATACACGCCCCGGAATTGATCTTGGGGTCCACCCACATCCGTCCACCGTGGGCTTCGACGATGGCGCGGGCCAGATAAAGTCCCAGCCCGGCACCCTTGGTTTTGTTGACGGATTTGGCGGCCCTATAGAATCGATCGAAGATATGGGGCATATCTTTCGGGTCGATCCCGGGCCCTTCGTCGCTGACGCAGATCACCACTTGCTCCGGACGCGCTTCCCCGCTGATACGAATTTCTCCGTTGGGAGCGTATTTGATCGCGTTGGAGATCAGATTCGTCAGAACCTGGCGAATCCGCGTTTCGTCGGCGAGGATAACGGGGAATGTTTCGGGGAATTCAACGCCAATTTGATGGGAGCCTGCCTGCGTCCCGAGACGTTCCGCGAGATTGGCAGCAATGCTTTGCATCGAGACGTCGGTCTGATTCAAACTCATTCCCCCGGCTTGTAGACGCGAAGCATCCAGAAGGTCATCAATCATTGTGGCCAATCTATCTGCTTCCTCTTCGATCACGCCCAAACTATCGCTGATTATTTCCCGATCCCATTGGGCATCGTCACGTCGTAATGTGCTGGCGTAGCCCTTGATCAGTGCGACAGGGGTGCGCAGCTCGTGGCTGACAACGGAAATAAAGGTGCTTTTAACCTGCTCAGCAGTGCGGAAATGGGTGATATCGCGCACGGTGACAAAAACATTGCGGAGCGACCCTTTGGAGGTCAGCAAAGGAGCATAGGTCACGCCGACGGGCAGGTTTGGCGGATCAGGGCGATATAAGTCTCCTTCAACGTAAAGAGAGGCATTGGGCGTCAGCGGCCAGCCCTCGGCTTCAGCCTCTTCGAGGGTGGTGCCATGCGGGTCGCCCACCCAACGAATGATTTTTTCATGGGCTTTGCCAGTGATCGCATCACGTGGTTGACCATAGAGTTTTGCGAAGGCGCCATTGCAGCGTTCGATAGTCTGGTCAGCGTTCAGGATCAGGATTCCATCAGCGGCAGAGTCGAGCAGGGCATCGAGGCGCTGCTTTTCATAACTGACCTGTCCATAAAGCTGGGCATTGTAGACTGCGCTGGCAGCCTGATCAGCGAAACTGCGGAGTAATATTTTATCGTTGTGGGAGAATAGGTCGGGGTAATTACGAAAGATGAAGATCACACCGATCACTTGCTGGTGGGCAGTCAATGGCAATCCCACGCCATTCAGCAACCCACGGCTGGCGGTGTAGGCGAGGCTTTTCAACATCCGATTTAGTTCGTTGACGTTAAACTCAGAGACAGTCTCTTCGGCGAGCAGGGGCTTGAGGTAATCGAGCAACGCGGGGGGAATCTTTTGCGCTGCGGCAACATGCCAGCCATCTTCTTTGAAAGCGATCAAACCAGCCTGCCCCGCCAGCATCTCGATGGAGATGCGCAAAATCCGCGCCAGGAGTTTTTCAAGATCAAGCTCTTCCGTGATGGCGCGGGTGATTTCGAGCAGGTAGTCGCGTTGACGAACGCGGAAGTCGGGAAGCATATTAGTTCACCACAAAGACACAAAGGTCACAGAGAGAAAACATAAGGTAATTTTATCATCTTGAAACGATTGGAATAGGTCAGCCTCGCCCCCTACTATAAAGTTCTAATATTTGCCCTCACCCCCAACCCCTCTCCCGCGAGCGGGAGAGGGGTTGGGGGTGAGGGTCGTAAATTTACTCTTTTTCAGCCACCGTGACTGCCTCTTCAAGTGCTATCAAGCCCTCATCGATTTCACCCTTTGAAATACACAAGGGCGGCGAGATGCGGATGACGCTATTGCCGCAGCCAAGGGTTATCAGGCCGCGCTCAAAGGCCAAATCTGTGATACGGTCTCGCAACCCTTCGGCTGGCTCGCGGGTTTCCTTATCTTTAACAAAATCGATCCCGATCATCAGGCCGATCCCACGTACATCGCCGATGCTGGAATGGCGTGCTGCGATCTCGGCCAGCGCATCAAGGGCATATTCACCCACTTCGGCCGCATTTGTTAAATATTTTTCCTGAATCAGATCAATCGTAGCGATGCTCGCCGCACAGGCAAGGGGATTCCCGCCGTACGTGTTGCCGTGGGAGCCGCGGGGCCAGGTCATAACCGATTTACGGGCGATCATCGCACCAAGCGGCACACCAGATGCAAGTCCCTTTGCAGAGGTGATGATATCCGGCTCAACACCAAAATTCTCAATTGACCACCATTTGCCAGTGCGTCCCATCCCAGATTGCACTTCGTCAGCAATCAACAAAATATCGTATTTATCACAGAGTTTACGCAGTGCGGGGAAGAATCCTGCTGGTGGGACGGTATAACCGCCCTCACCCTGGATCGGTTCAAGCAGGATGCCGGCAATCTCATCGGCAGGCAGGATACGCCCCATGATCTGCTCTTCAATATAGCGGACAACGGTCTCGCCATAGTCTTCACCTTTTCGTCTTTCCAAAATCGGGCGGTAAGGATCGGGGAAGGGAGCATGGACAACACCGTTCATCAGCGGATAAAATCCGCGATGATATTTCGGCTTGCTGGCAGTAAAGGTCAATGCGCCCATCGTCCGGCCGTGGAACCCGCCCAGGAAACCGATAAAACCCGAACGTCCGGTGTGGTACCGGGCAAGTTTGATGGCGGCTTCCACTGATTCGGTTCCGGAATTTGTCAAAAATACGCGGGCATCCTCTGCAAAGGGAGCGATCTCGTTGAGTTTTTCGCTCAAAGTGATCCACTTCTCGTGGTAAAAATCGGAAGAAATATGTAAAAACTTCTCGGCCTGTTCCTGAATGGCCCTGACCACCTTGGGGTGACTATGACCAGTCGAAGCGACAGCGATTCCGGCGGCGAAATCGAGAAAACGATTCCCGTCCACATCCCAAACTTCGCTGCCTTTGCCATAATCCATCGCAAAGGGATAGGCACGGGGATAAGAGCCTGAAACCACAGAGGCATCGCGCTCGATCAGCGCACGGCCTTTGGGGCCTGGAAAATTAGACATTTTTTTGTTCTCCTGAAAAAAATTACATTTCTCTCATTCCCACCAACGCCAGCGCTCCGAGCAGTCCGGCATCATCACCAAGCGCAGCAGTTGTGGTTATGAGGTTTTCTAAATAAGCGGGATTAAAAGCATGCTCCCGCAGGCTGGCCCTAAAGGGGACCATAAGCAGATCGCCGCTCTGCGAGACACCACCACCGAGAATAACGATGGTTGGGTTAAAGATATGCAGGAAAGTGGCGACACCGATCCCCAAATATTTTCCCGCCCGTTGATATGCAGATATGGCTAAAGCATCGCCCTCGCGGGCTGCCTCTGCGATGGATTCCGCTGTCCGCTTCACCCCTGACCTCAGGCTTGATTCCGTGCCTTCAGCCAATTGCATCTCGACATAACTGGCAATCGATGTTCCCGAAGCCAATGCCTCGAGGTGCCCTTTTTTTCCGCAGGAACAAACAGGCCCATCTGCCAAGATAGTAGCGTGCCCCAGTTCTCCAGCCAGCCCAAGCTGACCTTCGAGAAGATGGCCATTGCTAATAACCCCTCCACCTACGCCTGTGCTGATCGTCAGGTAAACCAGGTGATCGTGTCCCTGCCCTGCGCCATAACGCCATTCGCCCAATGCTGCCAGATTGGCATCATTACCAAGATAGACCGGAACTTTAAAATGAGCAGAGAGCTTTTCCCCGAGAGGATAATTCTTCCACTCTTGAATATTTGGCGTTTCGAGAATGATCCCCGTTCGTGGATCAAGTGGACCGGGAGCAGCCACGCCAATCGCGGTGATATTTTCATCTGTTGGAATGACTTCTTCAATTAAATGAAGAAGTCGCCCAAAGACAGATTCTTCTCCTGAGCGGGTCTTGGTTTTGTGATGTTTTATGGGATCGGTCTCTCCACGGCGATAAGCCGCGGCACGAATATGTGTCCCTCCGAGGTCAACGGCGATGTGGATACTCATGATCGCAATTATACTTGCTAGAAGCGATGTGTCACGGGGCAAGTGTCATAAATATGGCAGACGAAATAAAGGATTGCTGATTTCTAAAAGACCAAGGGGAAAGACGGTTTGCTATTTACCCATGTCGTAATTATTTATGTTGTAGTTTGAGCCGCATTGATTGGCAGAAGAACGCTGATCCTGGCCGAAGTGGTTCAGTTTCTCCCACAGGCTCAAAACCGAGTCGAGTGTATAGCCCCATTGCTGAACTATCTCTAACCGTCACGCCCAATTCCAGGACGAGGGCATCCTTTTCCACGGCCCAGGCGATCACCCTTTTCAGCAGCATTTCCCCAACCCCAAGACCGCGATGGCTTGGAGCGACCCACATCTGATACAGATTTGCCAGATCGGGGTCAGATTCTTTAATTCGTCCCCATGCTAGACCAATTTGCTCTCCATCCACCTCCGCCCCCAAAGGGTAATTCAAGGCGGAGTCATCACCAGCCAGGCGGCTTTTCCACGCAGAATCTGAGCGCTTTTCTTCTTCCGCGAGGGTGCTGCCGAAAGCATCCGGCGAATCAGCCAATGCGCGCAGACGTAGATCTTTATAGTTTTTCCATTCTTGAGGGGCAAAGGTGCGGATAATTATCTCAGGCATCAACTGTTTTATATTTTTCCATCAGTGCTCCCTCCATTAAGTAATTCAAGTCTAGCATATTTTTATAGAGAAAAACACTCAGATGAAAATCTTATAGGGGCATACCTCCTTTCCCACATGAATGAAGAATTATTTTAGATAAAATATCATACTGCCGCTGAACAGTATTTGTATAATGAATATAATGCTGCCTATCAACAAAGCTGATTTCCCATCTCTCATCACACTTGCAAAAGTGATCTTCAGACCAATCCCAGCCATGGCAATGATCAAGGCAATCTGGCTTATTTTCCCTATAATTGCGATGATTTCTTTAGGTAATAAATCAAAAGTGGGGATTAAAGAAAAAAATATAAATCCAATAATAAATAATGGGACCCCATTCTTTTTGGTTTTTCTTTCGGCACCTGGGGTCAATTTGTTTTTTGAGAATACAAAAAGCAGAATAAGTACAACAGGGGTTAGCATGAGAATTCTTCCCATTTTTACAATGGTGGCAGTTTGTCCAGCTATCTCGCCGATGGAGAATCCAGCAGCGACTACCTGGCCAATGGCTTGCAAGGTATTTCCAATAAGCATCCCCGAATTGATATGATTGAATTTAAGAATTGCTGTACTAATGATCGGGAGTAAAAAAATGCCGATCGTACCCAGGAAATTCACAATCGCGATGGATAAACCAACATTTTCTTTTTTTGCCCCAATAATTTCTTCGGTCGCAGCAATTGCCGAACTACCGCAAATGCCATTCCCAATGCCAAGAAGAAGGGCAAAGTTCGTATCGAATTTAAAAATTTTGGCTAAAAGAAGGGATGAAAATATGGTTACTGTCATAGCGGCAATGATCAGTAGAATGGATTGATAACCCAACCCCCTCAAGACCATAAAATTCAGATTAACCCCCATGAGGGCGATAGCAAACGGGAGGATTTGTTTTTCAGTGACCTGAAGTCCTTTTTCGAAAATCTCCCCCAGGCTAATGCTATTACTTATTAGAATACCCAAAAGGATTGCGATAGTAGTTGCACCAATGGGTATGTAGCCTGCAATGAATAGGGCTGCCATGCCAATACTTATGCATAATGCGACCCCATAAACAGGAATACTATTATTTCTCTTACCCATTAAATTTGACACCTAAACCGTGTGAGAAAACAGACAATACCTTATCCAAAGCAGGATAAGTCTAGCATATTTTAACTAAATGCGATATTCCAGATGAATATCCTCCGGTTTAAGCTCAAATAACTCAGCATATACTTCTTCAGCCAGTGTACAACCTAAATATTGGTAAAAATGAATCGCATTCTCTACAGGTACCGCAGAAATATACATTTTCTTTGCACCCAGCGACTTCGCTCTCTCTGCCGCGCCGGGTGGCCAGCCTTGCATATCGTAATATTCTGGCTCAAGGACAAGTTCTCCCCCACGGAAATAATAAATATTCTCGATCATTTCGCGGCGGTCGATTGACCAGATAAGATGGAGCTCGTATTCTGTCAGGTTGCAGAGATTGATCATTTTGTGATTTTCTTTCTATGGCCAGGTATACAGATTGAAAGGAATCTCGTCCTCGAAATGGATCCGTGTGTTCTTGAACTCGACGAAATCATCTGCGCTTGAACCGCCGGGGTAGGGTCCATCATGGTGTGTCTCATCCCAGTTGCGCCAAACAAGTGCGTAGGCGACTTGGCCTTTTTGCGTTTGGCGTGTCCCGACCAGCGCCGGATAAAGGAAGGTCGTCCACCAGTCGGGGTCCGGCCACCTTTGCCCGCCAGTTTCGGTCAGCGCCGGGATCTTAAGGTCACTTCGCGCGTGTGCGGCCTGGACCAGCATATCGAGGCTGCTTTGGTATCCAGCCGACCCATCGACACCTGTACCGATGGGAAACGCATTCACGTAGTAATCCAAACCGAACACATCGACATAGTCGTCGCCCGGGTAAGCGTAAAAGTATGCTGTTCGGAAAGTGTCCAAGTCGGGGAACGAATAGTCTCTGTCCCGGCCGCGCATGAATCGGGCATCGGGCGAGTAGGCATACAGCAGGTTGTGCACTCCGCGTAAATCGCGCAGGTACTGCACCGTGAAGCGCCACAATGCAATGTAATCCGCCTCCGTCGTGTTCCTGCCGCCCCACCAGAAAACGGATCCGTTGTGCTCGTGAAAAGGCCGAAAAATCACCGGCACAAGGTGCTCCTCATCGTTCCAGGGCACACCTGAGACGGTCAGGCTCTTGGCAAATTCGGCGAAATCGTCGAGCCAGCGGCGGTACATGGCATGGTTCGAACCGCCGGGCAGAATCGTGGAAACCGCCTCGGTCCTGTCCCAGGATCTCCCCGGGTAAGGATCGTCGGGATCGCTACCGATACTCTCATAGGTGACCGGATTGTTCATATGCCAACTGATCGTGATCACACCGCCGCGTCGATACCCTTCGATAATCTTTTCCCGCATCGTATCGAAGGGCACGCCATCCAGATTAGTGGGCCGGCCGAGTTCAAGGTCACCGATTTCCCAACCGTAAACTGCCGGGTACGAGCCTGACACTTCGAGGATATCTGATCTACCAGGTTCGTCCCGCCAACCGACGCCAAAGAAGGTGTCGTCTTGATGACCAAAGAGCGTCTGGTTGGTGTCCGCCAGCGTCCATAAGTTGATGAAGAGCGCCTTGGTCTCATTTGTGGCCCGAGCATCAATAGTCGGGATACTTGAGATCGGTCGCAAACGCAATGTGCAACCTGATAATGCTATTACGATGGCCAGGATGAGAATGATGAAGCCTCGAGGCTGCTGGAGGCGAGAGAAAGTACGCATGATAGTCTCCTATGAAATGCTGAACGAATTTGGCCGCGCCCACCACAACCCAATCGCTGCTAACAGTGCCACCGCAATCAAAATCGGGGCAGTCCACGGCCAAAAGAATACGTGCAGGACGATCAGCAGCGGGACGAGCCAGAGCACCTGCCAGGAGGAGCGATAACCCTCCCGCAGGCCGAACCAGACGGACAATAAAGCCATCGCGCCAAATACCAGAATATGAATGCCGTATACTCGAAAGTAAAGCTTGATGTAATCGATGTGCTCGGGGTTGGTCGTCAGCCAGTCCCAGCCGCGTTCGGGGTCGCGCACATCCAGGGCGGGGATAACAAAGAGGTTGTCGTAGGCGAAGTAGAGCAGGAGCAGCCCAACGATGAAAACAAGGACCCAGCCAGCCCTGCGGCGGTTGGAGACAACAGGTTGTAGCCCGTCCCGGCTCACCCATAGCGCCCAGCTTGTCAGCAGTGCCAAGGGAATGGTGAGGAAGGACAGCCAATAAAAAATAGCGGTCAGGAAAAGGATGTAGACCGGTATTACCGTCAGCACCACCCAGGCCCACCGTTCCCCCTTGCGCAGACCGGTCAGGGCAACCCCAAGTACGAAAACCCCGTTAGCGAAGGTGAAAGCGCCAAGATTTTGGAAGCGAAACTTTATGTACTCGAGTAGGTCGGGGGTTGGGACGAGCCAATCCCAATGATCGGTGTAGGTTGGGATCACGAAAAACTGGTGGAAACCCCAACCAACGAACAGAAAGCCAACCAGGGCAAAGACTATCCAGGAATTCGATTTAACTTTTTCCATTGCTCACCTCAACTTTCCAGTCAAAAATCTAAAACGCCGCACTGGTCACAAAACCGCCATAGACCGAACTATTTTTCGGACAGGTGTTGATGACTTTGTGCGCTCCTCGTGAAATCAGGATGCCATTTCCTTAGCACCAGCCAGTAGCCAGCCAAAAAGATCGGATCCGGGAGCGCATGCATCAACCAGTGAAAGCGTGTATCAATGGTCACCTCACCCCAATAGTATTCGCAAAGCGGTAGGTTATTAATCCGGCTTTGCAAATCCCACCATCCCCGATGACAAGGATCGAGCGTATGCGCAACCACCATGAAACCGGCAAGAATTGCTAAAGGACCAAGAAATCCGAGCGCTCGTTGCAGCCGGGTACCTCGGAAATCGCGACCCTTCATCAGGGAAGGGATTCCCAGCAAAGTAGCAATCAGGTAGAAGAGCGCGGGGAGTGCCCAGCCTCCGGAAGCCGCCCATAAAGTCCATGTGCGATTTCCGGAAACGGAGGCATAAAGACTTAATGGCAAATTGAGTGCAACGACCAAAATCATTGAGAGAAGACCAATCCATACAAATCGGGTTGCTGGGGGCAGGAGGGAGAATGTTTTTTTATTCATGGTCTTCCTTGAGAAAACGCGGGTGTGTGAACACACCAGAAATAAAGATCAACGGCCTTACTACGTGCAGCTCCCGGCCGGACGGCGACTACAGCCAACAAAAAGAGCAGGTTTAAAACCAGGGAGTAGATTTAGCGGTCATTTCTTCTTTGTATCAACGACTTCCGGCAACTGCTTTTTCAAAGCACGCCCGTAAATCCAAACCAAAGGCAGCGTGGGAAGAATGTGCCAGAGATAATGAAAGCGCGTGTGGACGTTGATCCCAGATCCAAATCGCTCGCACAACGGAATCGTTTCACCGATGCGGCTGCGTATATCCCACATACCATTTAGACAGGGGTCAAAGGTGTGGGCAATCAAAAGGTAGCCGAACGAAATCAGCAGCGGCCCGATAAAAACCAAAACCCACCGGGCTTGTCCTTCTCCTCTTTGGGTCACTCCCCGAAATAATCCTGCGAGCCCCAAAAGTATCGGGATACTAAAAACAAAATCAGGGATGCCGTTCCATCCGCCCGCTCCATTTCCGAGCGCAGTCAACGAACCACCAAACAGGGCGGCCAGCAGTCCCAGGATCAGGCTGATACCGGAATTCAGCAGAATGATCCACCATCCGAGGCGGGCTAACCGTTGAACGGACAGAAAATTTACTCTATTCAGTTTTCTGCTCCTGCTTTTTTGGAAAGAAAATTCGATAAGGCACAAACAGACCGATTAGCGCAAAAACAATCAGGATGCGCATAGCGGGCCATTGGAAGGGAAAAACGATTCCTTGGGCAGCCAAATAAGCAGGCCAGACCCACATGGCAAACCAGGCCCAGCGCTCGCCTTTTCGGAATGCCGTCGCCGCGATCGCCAGTGTCCAGACGCCAAAGGCAAGGCTTGTAACCCCCAGCCAGCGCCAGGTCAGGTTTAAATATTCCAGCACCTCGGGGGCACTGGTCAGCCAGTCCCAATGACCTGGCTCCATGCACAGGATGCACAATGATGGCAGCCCGGAGCTGATTTGCAGCAGGCCGAACAGGATGAAAATGATCCAGCCGATGTTTTGGATTTTTGATTTCATTGCGCTTGCCTCGTGAAGAGTACACGCCCTGTCAACGCTGCCCAGATACCGCCGACGAACAGGCCATCCAGGGCAATAAACAGGAGCAGGTCAAACAGGGTATGCCAGTGAAATATCGAATTACGATTGGCGTCCAACAAGACTGCGGCTGCGATACCGACTACCCCCAAACCAATCCCAAACCCAATCGTCGACGACCACACCCAACGGGACGCGTTTTCGATTTTGCCACGCAAGGCGAGCCATTGCAGAATTCCCAGAATCAACCCGGATACCAAGCCTAACCCCAAAGCCGACCAGGGCAGAGCTTGTGGCACCGGGCCACTATCCCCGATAGCGTGGCCGAGGGCAAAGGCTGCTGTTGTCGCAGCGACCCAGGCAAGGATTTGATTGCGGCTCCAACTCAATTGTTTCCGCAAGAAAACGCCTTGCCCAATGCCGATTACCAGTCCTGAGATTGTGCCCAAAAACGCACCAAATTGGAAACACTCTGCGAGTGTGTTGCCTTCGTATGCGGGGCAGCGCAGGCCGTCAAAATCCACGGGATAGTGGGCCGCGCCCAGGCCAATGCCAAAGGCGAAGAGAAAAATATTAAAAATTATCCAACGAACTAAGGTTAATTTCATCTTGTCTCCTTCATTTCTTTCATGCGTAATTGGTTGACTCCAAAACTAAAGCACTAGGCCAATAGGGCAAAAACTATCCAGCCGACACCGAAGAAGGTGTTGGCCTGATGACCAAAGAGTGTCTGGTTGGTGTCCGCCAGCGTCCATAAGTTGATGAAGAGCGCCTTGGTCTCATTTGTGGCCCGAGCATCAATAGTCGGGATACTTGAGATCGGTCGCAAACGCAATGTGCAACCTGATAATGCTATTACGATGGCCAGGATGAGAATGATGAATCTTCGGGGCTGCTGGAGGCGAGAAAATATACCCATAATAGTCTCCTTCGCTAAGCTGAACAAATACCGATAAAAATTTTGACCGCCCAGTAAGTTGATTATAGCCCAAATAAAAAACACCCTCTATGGGAGAGTGCTCCTGGAAGTAGCAGAATTGGCAAAGAATGGGGTGCGTGATCCGTAAGGACTATAGCGCGATCCAGCCGCCTCGAACCCCCTGGCGCACGGCCTCGGCGCGGTTGGTCACATTCAGCTTGGTGAAAATGGATGAGACGTGGAATTTGGCGGTATGCTCGCTAATCTCCAGAAATGCTGCGATTTGCTTATTTGCCATTCCTTGTGCCAGCAATCCCAACACCTCGATCTCGCGCTCGCTCAGTGGGGGGAATTCGGCGTTGTCGCGGCGGGTGGGATTGACGTTGATGAACTGCGGCACGCTGACGACCAATCCCTCAGCGAGAGCATGGATAGCGGCCAGCAGTTCCTCACGAGAGGCTTCCAAGGGGAGAGCGCCCCACACACCGCCCGAACGGCTCAGGGCCTGAACCGTGGGTCTGTCTTCCGTTAAAACAAGAATGGCCTCCCCTTGAGCGAAATCAGACTTTATATTCAGGACAGGGGCGGAGGCGGAAGCATAGATTACCACCTCAGCCTCCGCATCTGTCAGATCCGGCGAATCCAGCCGATTGGCCTCCCCGATAATTTCGATATCGGAATCAGCCAGCAGGGCGCGCAGTCCGAGACGCAGGGCAGGGCTGGGCGCGATCAGTAGGACACGGGTCAAGTTACTTCCTCTCGCCGACGGTCAATTTAAGTTTCTGAGGTTGGCCGCCACGTAGAATATCCACCTCGATAGCCTTGCCGACGGTGTCGTTAGCAAGAGCCGCAAACAGATCATCGGGGTCATTCAGCTCCTGGTCGTTGAGCCTGGTCAGGATATCTCCGATCAGCAGACCGCCCTTTTCAGCGGGGCCGTCTTTTTCAAGCCACATCACCAACAATCCAGTTTCAACAGCTTGAGTTCGGACACCGAGATAGCCACGCTTGACAGTGCCGTGCTTTGCAAGTGACTCAGCAATTAACCATGCCACGCTGACGGGGATGGTCAGGGCTTCGCCGCGCGTCAGTCCCGAGGTGTTGAGGCCAAGCACCTCCCCGGATACATTTACGAGCGGACCACCCGAGAAGCCAGGGTAGGGGACGGTTTCGGTTTGCAGGAACTGATCGAGCAGGCCACCGCGCCAGGTGCGAGTGGGACCGCTGATGGTGGTGATGATGCCGAAAGAGGCCTTCATACCTGCCATGGATGGACGCCCGAGCGCCAAAACGAGCTGGCCGACCTTGGGGCTCTTTGCGGTTTTGGCGGGGGTAAGAACTTTTTCGCTTAGGCGCAAAAGCGCCAGATCACTGCCCGGGTCGCGGCCCACAAGGTTGGCTGATAGGGATTTGCCATCCGGCAGGCCAACGCGGATTTCGCTCTCACGCTTGACCACATGGTCGGCGGTCAGGATCAGATCGGCGGCGTAGGCAATACCGCTGGCAGGAAAGCGACGGCGCGCATCCACAAGAAGTGTGGATGCGGAGGCTGTTTCGACAGCCGCGGTCAGGCTATCGGAAAGGGATTTTATATTACTCATTTGTTACTCCTTTATATCACGGTTGAATAGAAGCATTATAAGAATTTTGCTTTATTTTCGCATCAGGCAAATGGGGAGGGGAAGAAACTAGTCCTTTGGGTAGGTACACAGGTAAAAGCAGCTTGACAACGCTGCGAGTGCGGTGACCATTATGAGGCCGATGAATCCTCGAGGCTGCTGGAGGCGAGAAAATATACCCATAATAGTCTCCTTCGCTAAGCTGAACAAATACCGATAAAAATTTTGACCGCCCAGTAAGTTGATTATAGCCCAAATAAAAAACACCCTTTTTGGGAAGGGTGCTTTGGGAAGGAAGTACACCATAAATAACTGATGATGTTGGGGAGATCGTTTTAGGTTGGTTTGTTGTATTCTTAGAGCCGCAGTGCATCGCATCTTATCAGATGCAACGCACTTCTACATCTCAAAATTATCAAGATAGAGTTTGATGTCATCAGGCAAATCTCGTCCGCGCAGATTGTCAAAAACAAAATCTCGATATTCTTTAGAAGACGAAAAATACTCTCGCACAAACTCTGGCGTGTAAAGTACGCCGTCCCGCTCGCCGATCCATTCGAGATAATTTGAATACGCCCAATCAGCGGGATCAGCAACTAAGGCGTCCTTGACGGGGTTCCCGTGAATATAGCGGCAGAGATGTAAAAGGTGAGCTTCGTTTTGAATGAGTTTGACCTTGTAATGTCCTTCAAAGAGTGTCCCCGAATGCTCGTAACGATAATTAAAATATTTCGAATAGCTGTTGAAAATATATTGCGGAAGATAACTGGCAGGTTTTTCCCCATCCTGCGAACAAGAAAATGATAATGATTCGGCATCAACACATAAGCGATAATAGCCAACTGAAATTGGCGCATATACTTCTTCATCAATCCTAAAACGCGCAAATAATCTTTCTCTCCTCGAAAAATGGATATCCTATGCGCCCCACGATTGTAAAAATGATAATAAATCCCTTCTAAATACTCTGGGCGTGCCTGTGGCATATTTCCTCCTTTTTGCGAGAACTGCATTGCACTTGAAGCGAAGCGGAAAGTGCGTTGCAGTTCGGATTACCAAAAAAATTTTCGCCAATTAATACCCTTCGTTTGGTTTTTCAAGCCCCGCTAAAAGTATCGAATTATACCCATGCTGTGGTTTCACTAGACCCGCTAGCGCATTGTACTCTGCCGAGTGCGTTGCAGTTCGGGTTGGGCAATGCACTGCGGGTATTGTTCTGACGAAAATCTTTCACCTCACCAACTCCCTCAAAATAGCCAATGTCTCCCGTTTCCCGCCGCTGCCATTCTCTCCGCCGGGGCCCGTACACGATGGGCAGCCATCCTTGCATCTGCACTCCTGCACCAGTTGCAGCGCGCTGGCGAGCAGGGTTTCCTGCATCTCAAAAAGCTTCTGGCTAAATCCGATCCCTGCCGGAACCTGATCGTAGAGCACCACCGAGGGTTTGCCCTGGGCGGCTGTCCAGGCCGGGTCGGCGAAAACACCCAGGTCACGGCTATCGGTCATCAGATAAAGCGGGGCAAGGTGTCCCAAAACGGTAGCAAGCCCGGATAAACCCGAACGCATGCGTACATTTTGCTCCGCCTGACGATGACAGGTGCGGCAAAGCGTGACCAGATTCTCCAAACGGTTGGCGTCATCACGTTCGGCGAAATTGCGGAAGGGGATCTTATGATGGACATCGTGCTGGCGACCATCCTCCACCAGGCCACAAACCTGACAGGTGAAACTATCCCGTTCACGGACAGCCGCGCGGATCTGCGCCCAATCGGGGCCATACTTATTTGTATCGTTAGACCAGGCTCCGGCATCCCGCAGCGTTGCGGTCGTTTTATCGTCCAGCGCCAGCCAGTAGCCGGTCGTCTGGAAATCATTCGACGGCAGATCCAGCAGCTCATCCCCCAGATTTTCACCGGTCTCCCAACTGCGCTTGCGGAAACCGGTCACCTGCTCGGTTACCAGCAATTCACCATAGGCCGTATCTGCCCTCACCCCTAACCCCTCTCCCGAACGCGGGAGAGGGGAACTTTCTAATTGTGATAAAAGGGTGATTTCGGTCTGACGCTGGGGCTGGGTGTAATAATCCAGCGCGACGGGAATCAGCGTAGCCACATTTTGCTCAAGATTGAGATCCTGCACAAAATATTGTTGGGCTTCGTGCAAATAGACGGCGCGCGGATGCACCATCCAGGGGGCTGAGCCAAGATCGACTTCGCCTAAAGCGCGCGGTGGGCCGCCATCCTCAATTTGCAGAACGATGTTTTCCGGAGATGCAGAACGGAGCGAAACGCTCGCCGCCGGATAGGAATCGGCCATCCAGAAATATTTCTGCCCGGAGGCGTGCAACTCGCCCCCGCTGACGAGAAAATCGAGGAACTCGGAGGTTGTCTCAGTTGGAAGGCATCCGAAACCATCACCCTCTTTGAAGGGCAATTCGAAGGCCGCGCAGCGCAAATGGTTGAGCAGGATCAGCAGATGATCGGGGTTGACCAGCGCCTGCTCCGGTGAGCGGGCGAAAAAATATTCGGGATGGTGAGCAAGGAATTGATCAAGGGGGCTGGGCGAAGCAACCAGGATCGCCACAGCGGGCGTATCGCCGCGTCCGGCCCTTCCGGCCTGCTGCCAGGTTGACGCGATCCCGCCCGGGTAACCGACCAGCAGGGCTGCCTCCAGTCCGCCGATATCAATGCCCAGTTCAAGGGCGTTGGTCGCCACGACGAGGTTCACATCCCCATTCCGAAGACCTTTTTCAATTTCACGGCGTTGAGAGGGCAGGTAGCCTGAACGGTAACCCCTTATGCCCCCTCCTCGGTCCTCCCCCGCCTGCGGGGGAGGATGAAAGGTGGGGGCCAGAGAGCGGAGGTGCGTCAGGATAATTTCCACACTTCGGCGTGATTTTGCAAAAACGACCGATTGAAGATCATCCCTGAGCAAATCGCCCGCCAGGCGGACAGATTCGATCAAGGAATTTTTGCGCAGTCCCAAGGCCGGGTCAATGACAGGCGGGTTGTAAACCAGAAAGTGGCGTTCCCCCTGTGCGGAGCCATCATCATCGATCAATTCAACCGGGGCTTCGATCAGATTTTCCGCCAGTTCAGCGGGATTTCCAATGGTTGCAGAGGTGAGAATGAATTGAGGCGTAGCGCCATAAAAAGCTGCGATTCTCTTCAGGCGGCGGATGACGTTGGCGACATGCGAGCCAAAGACACCTCTATAAGTATGCATCTCGTCGATGACGACAAAACGCAGGTTGCTGAAGAATTCCTCCCATTTGGTGTGGTGAGGCAGGATGCCCGTGTGGAGCATATCCGGGTTGGAGAGCAGGATGTGTGCGTTTTTGCGAATCGCTGGACGCTTGGATTTAGGTGTGTCACCATCGTAAATAACAGGGTGAATATTGGGTAGTTGGAAGGTTTGAAGGTTATCCAGTTGGTCCTGGGTTAATGCCTTCGTGGGGAAAAGATAGATGGCACGAGCTTCCGGGTTTGCGTCCAATGTAGCCAATACAGGCAGATTATAGGCCAGGGTTTTGCCAGAGGCGGTACTGGTTGCCAAAACGATATTTTTCCCCGCACGAGCATATTTCCACGCGGCGGCCTGGTGGCTGTAGAGTGAGTCGATCCCGCGTTCTCGCAGAGCATCTGCAAGTGCAGGTGGTAGATCTTCAGGGAAGGGTGCCCGTTTGGCGGGACGGGCTGGGGTTGTGCGCCACGTTGAAATATTGGGAGCAGTTTCCGGGTCCGTACGCCAGCGGGAGATGAGGTCAGATAATCCCATACCGTTATTCTATCGTGGAATCCCAGTCAAAAAGGATTTGAATTCGGAGTAAAATTATCCTATACTGTATGAGACGATTGAGGAGGCAGAAATGGATGAACAAGCGCTTAGCAATACCAGGGAAAAGATCAGGAGGAAAATGCAGGGTTATCGTTCATTGCCT